>MEQV01000020.1:12384-17291 GCA_001770355.1 Betaproteobacteria bacterium RIFCSPLOWO2_02_FULL_62_17 | reverse complement strand
GACGACAGAGGCGGCAGGCTGCCAGGTATCGCGTTTACCCAAAGCAGTCCCGCGGCTTCGCCCACCACGGCGCGGATAAACGCCGCGGCAATGCATCCGGCGCCGATGGCCGCGATCATGTACGGGAATCTGGGCATGAACCGGCGCGTGGCGATACCCGCGATCAGGGTGGTCATCCCCACCGCCAGCGTCCAGGGCTGGATTTCGGAAAATCGGGAGAGCGATTCAAACAGCGCCAGCAGCGGACTTGTCCCACGCGCGATATCGATGCCGAAAAAATCGCGCAGCTGGCTGGCGATGATCAGGACCGCGGCGCCCGCGGTGAAACCCACCACCACCGTATGCGAAATGAAATTCACCAGCGCGCCGGCGCGCGCCAGGCCCATCACCAGCATCAGCGCGCCCGACATGAATGCGAGAGTGAAGGCGTAGCTGATGAACTGCGGCGATCCGGGCAGGGCGAGCGGCGCCAGTGTCGCAAAAACCACCAGCGACACTGCGTTGGTGGGCCCCGACACGGCATGCCAGGACGAACCGAAAAACGCCGCGACGAAGGCAGGAACCATGGCGCAGTACAGGCCGTATTCCGGCCCGACGCCGGAAAGAATGCCGAAGGCGATCCCCTGCGGCAACACGACGATTGCGCCGACCAGCGCCGCGAGCAGGTCCGCGCGCAGCGTGGCCGCGGTGACCATCGGCCACCACCGCAGGAAGGGGAGAAGGCGGTTGCTCAACTTGGAATGATCGGCAGCAGCAGATGCGAAGGATATTTCGCGTTGTGATAGACCTTGTGCACCACGGTTTGCGAACTGCAAAGGTGATACGGCGCGTACTCCACGTCGTGCGCGCCGGCCAGGCCCGAGGGAAAGTCCGTCGAGGTGATGTCGATGCAGATGCGGTGCCCCGCCTTGAACAGGTTGGCGGTGGAGAGGATCTCGATGGCGTACTCGTTGACCTCGCCCGGTTTTACCGGCTTTTGCGCCTTGCGGGTGAGCGGATGCCACGGGCGCCAGGGTTTGGAGCGCTTCGGATCGACGGCGCGATGCGAGGCCTTCAGCCAGCCGCGCGTCAGTTCGCGTTCGTGCAGATTATTCGGCACGGTGGTTTCTCCGGGACGCGCGGTCTGCACCGAGACGTCCGGCCCGACATCCTTGAGGATGATGATCCAGTTGGTGTCGGTTTTATCGATGGCCGCGTACAGTGTCAGCGCAATGGGACCGATCGCCAGCGTGTCCCCGGGCAATGGCGCGGTCATATAGCGCAGGCGCGAAACGCTGTTGGTCTGGGTGGGCGGCATCTGCGCGAAGGTATCGGGCCTGGCCTTGGCATCGCGCGCGCCCGGAACGAAGGGCTCGGGGCGCAGGCGCTCCCAACTGTCAAGATACAGTTTTGTCCACTGCGTCTCGGGCAGCGGCCAGTCGGCGCCGCTGCGCCACCGGTTCTCGCCCATCACCCAGATCTTCACCGGCGGCTCGTCCATCACGCCGGTGTCCTTGCCCTTGAGCCAGTGGTCGTACCAGCGCAGGATCTCGTCGTGAAAGGAGTGAAACGGCCGCTGCAGGTGCGCAGGCCCGGTGAAAAGCAGTTTCTTCGGCACCTTGATGTTCTGGAACCATTGCTGCGAGCCCTGCAGGTGCAGCTTGTAGGTGTAGGCGTACCAGCCGGCGCCGGTATAGGCGGGCACCTTGATGCTCTTGAATTTCTTTTCGGTCGCAGCAATGATCTCCTCGGTATCGTAGGGATCGATCAGCGTGTTGAACAAGAGCGGCATGGTCTGGCCCTTTTCGACCAGCACGTTGAAGATGTTCGGATACATGAGGTAATCCGGATTCTTCATGGCCTCCTTCCACTTCTTCTCCATCTCGGGAGGCAGCTTTCCCGGCTGGCCGCGGTTCAGATGCACGACGTTGCAGGAGTCGAGCAGGAACATCATGGTGTGGATCACCCCGCCCGGATAGAAATCGCGGAAGTGCCATTCGCCATAGGCGCCCATGGAATCGTAAGGAAAGATCGCCTTCAGGTGCGGCGGATTGAGCGCGGCGGCGGTGAACTGCGCGCCGCCGAAGGCCGAAATGCCGACCATGCCGACATTGCCGTCGCACCAGGGCTGCCGCGCGATCCATTCGATCAGGTCGTAATAATCCCAGTGCATGTCGCCGCCGCCCTCCGATTTTCCGGCGCCGCGCATATTGCCGCACACGTGCACGTAGCCGCGGGTCACCAGGTAATCGGTGTCGCCGCCCTCGGCGCCGCCGAACCACATGCGCGACCACGCCGGTTGCGACCACTGCGCCGCCCGGGCGAACTCGGGGGTCTGGAACTCCTTGTTGTGCGGCGCGATGGCCAGCAGCGCCGGGAATTTGCCTTTCATTTCGGGCCGGTAGATGTCCACGGCGAGGCGCTTGCCGTCGCGCATCGGCACCATGACATCGCGCTGCTCGACGATTTTTTCGCACACCACCGGCGGGTTGTAGTGCGGCGGCGGGTTGTGCGGGTTGGGCAGCGTGAGCGCGCTTTTTTCCGGCTTTCTTTTCTTGGTGGCCATGATCTGCTCCGGGAGTGGCGGCGGAAAGGAAACCGCCGCAGACAAAATCTACACGCTTGGCGCATGGAATCCAAGCGGCGGAATACACAAAGGGAATGCTACGCGATGCGATAATGCCGCTCGCTGCCATCATTCATTTCGCCAAGGTGAGTCCATGACTGCCGCGTTGCTGCGTGCATTCGTTTCGCTGTTGCATCCGAAAATGCTGCTGTTGATGATCTGGCCGATGGTCGTGGCATTGCTGTTGTGGATCGGGCTTGCGGTGGCCTTCTGGTCGGAGGCCGCGCAATGGATAGACGTGCAGTTCCAGTCGACCGATACCGTGCAGTGGATGTTTACCTTCTGGCCGCTCGCGCTGGTGGCGACGCACCTCGCCTGGATCGTGCTCGCGATCGCATTGGTGCCGCTGATTCTTGTCACCGCCGTGTTGATCATCGGCATTTTCGCGATGCCGGCGATGGTGACGCACGTCTCGGCCAGCGATTATCCCGCGCTAGCCAGGGGCGAAGGCGGAACCTTTGCGGGCAGCATCTGGAACGCTGCGGCTGGCATCCTGGTGTTTTTACTGCTTGCCGTCGTCACGTTGCCCTTGTGGCTGGTGCCGCTTTTCTGGCCGCTGTTGCCGGTGTTGTTATTCGCGTATTTAAACCAGAGGGTGTTCCGCTATGACGCGCTCGCCGAACACGCCAGCGCGGAGGAGATGGAACAGATCATCCGCGGCAATCGGAGTGAATTGTTTGCCCTGGGCGTGGTGATCGCCATTGCCGGGCATATTCCCATCCTCGGTTTTTTCATACCGGTATATGCCGGTCTGGCGTTCATCCACTTCTGCCTGGAAAAGCTTCAAACCCTGCGTGGCGCTGCAATTGAAGGAACCGAAGGAACCAGCCGCGTCGTTTAACGAATAGCCCTGCCCAAGGCATCAGCATGCGAAGCGTTCTCAAGGAGTTCGCATAAGTCACGGATTTCTGAGATAATTTCCTTCCCTAGCCGACGCCAAAGGCACCCCAGGTGTCTTTCTTCAACCTCTATCAGCACAACTTCATCCGGGTCGCCATTGCGGTGCCGGAAGTGCGTGTTGCCGACCCGGCCTTCAATGCGGCGCGCACCCTGGAGTTGATGAAACAGGCCGCAGCCGAGCGCAGCGCGCTGGTGCTGTTTCCGGAACTCGGGCTGAGCGCATACTCCTGCGAGGATCTTTTCCATCAACAGGCGCTGCTCGATGGCGCGCTGGCCGCGCTGGAGAAAGTGCGCAAGGCTTCCGAAAATATCTTTTCCGTGACCGTGGTCGGCCTGCCATTGCGCGTCGACGGCTTGCTCTACAACTGTGCTGCGGTGGTGCATCGCGGGCGCATTCTGGGCGTGGTGCCCAAGACCTATCTGCCGGGTTACCGTGAGTTCTACGAGCTGCGCCATTTCGCGCGCGGCGACGTGGCCACGGCCGACGCCATTCTGATCGGCAACGAGCGCGTGCCATTTGGCGCGCGTCTGCTGTTCCGCGCGGCCGACCAGCCCTTGTTCGCCTTTGCCACGGAACTTTGCGAGGACCTGTGGACGCCGATCCCGCCCAGTTCGTTTGCCGCGCTGGCCGGCGCCACGGTACTTCTCAATCTTTCGGCGTCGAACATCACCATCGGCAAGGACCGCTACCGCACCGAGCTGGTGGCCAACCAGTCCGGGCGTTGCCTTGCGGCGTATCTTTACAGTGCCGCGGGTTATGGGGAATCGACCACCGACATGGCCTGGGATGGCCACGGCATGATCTACGAGAACGGTGTGCCGCTGGCACAGACCGAACGCTATTTTTACCGCTCGCAACTGGTGAGCGCGGATGTGGATCTGGACCGCATCGCGCAGGACCGGCTGCGGCAGACGAGCTTCGCTCAAGCGGTGGACCGGCATCGTGACGAGGTCGGGCGTTTTCGTTCCATCGAATTTCAACTGAATGCGCCGCGCGATGCGGTATTGCCCCTGCATCGCGATTACGAGCGCTTTCCCTATGTGCCGGCGGATCCGGCCACGCGCGATGCGCGCTGCCGCGAAGTCTATGAAATCCAGGTGCAGGGCCTGGTGAAGCGCCTGCGTTCTATAGGCACGGGCAAAGTTGTGATTGGCGTGTCCGGCGGCCTGGACTCGACGCAGGCGCTGCTGGTGTGCGCGCGCGCCATGGATGTGATGGGCTTGCCGAGAAAAAATATCCTCGCCTACACCCTGCCCGGCTTCGCGACCGGCGAACGCACGCTGCGCCAGGCGCGGCAACTGATGCAGGGCATAGGCGCGAGCGCCGCTGAAATCGACATCCGCGCGTCGTGCATGCAGATGCTCAAGGACATCGGGCACCCCTATGCGCGGGGCAAAAAGG
>MEQV01000020.1:11888-12374 GCA_001770355.1 Betaproteobacteria bacterium RIFCSPLOWO2_02_FULL_62_17 | reverse complement strand
GCGAACGCACCAGCCACCTTTTCCGGATTGCCAATTTGCACAACGCGCCGGTGGTGGGCACCGGCGACCTGTCGGAACTCGCGCTGGGCTGGTCCACCTACGGCGTTGGCGACCAGATGGCGCACTACGCGGTTAACGCGAGCGTGCCCAAGACGCTTATCCGTTTTCTCATCCGGCACTCGGCTCGCACCAACGCCTTCGGGCGCGAAGTCAGCCGCATTCTTGAAGCGGTGGCCGATACCGCGATCAGCCCCGAGCTGATACCGGGCACCCGCAAGGGCCAGCCGGCGCAGGAGAGCGAGACCTTGGTGGGGCCGTATGAACTGCAGGATTTCCACCTCTATTACGTGCTGCGCTTTGGTTACCTGCCGCGCAAGGTGGCTTTTCTTGCCTGGAATGCGTGGCGCGATCGGAGCGCCGGGAATTGGCCGGAAACACCCGAGGATGCGCGGCGCGAATACGGCATCGGCGACATCCGCAAATGGC
>MEQV01000020.1:2701-11870 GCA_001770355.1 Betaproteobacteria bacterium RIFCSPLOWO2_02_FULL_62_17 | reverse complement strand
GCTTTTTTCAGTCGAGCCAGTACAAACGCAGCGCCATGCCCAACGGCCCCAAGGTCGGTTCCGGCGGATCGCTCTCGCCGCGCAGCGATTACCGCGCGCCCAGCGACAGCGAGGCGACCGTGTGGCTGGCGGATTTGGCAAGCGTGCCATTGCGGGAACCTGAGCGGCCCAAGGGCAAAGCCCGGGGTCGAAGCAAGCGCGGAAAATAGCCATGCCATTCGGCGCAATCATCATCGGTGACGAGATCATCCGCGGCAAACGCCACGACAAGCATTTCGCGAAGACGGTGGAGATACTTGCCGCGCGCGGATTGAAGCTTTCCTGGGCGCTGTATCTGGCTGACGAGCGCGGCATCATCACCCCGACGCTGGCGCGCACCATGAAGACGGAAGACATCGTGTTCAGTTTCGGCGGCATCGGCGCGACGCCCGACGACCACACGCGCCAGTGCGCGGCGGCCGCTGCCGGTGTGGAGCTTTACCTGCATCCAGAAGCCGAGACCGAAATACGCGCGCGCTTCGGCGGCGAGCTGACGCCCTTGCGGCTGCATATGGGCGAGTTTCCGCGCGGCGCCTCCATCATTCCGAATCCCTACAATCGCATTCCGGGATTCAGCCTCGGCCATCACCATTTCGTGCCCGGGTTTCCGGTGATGGCATGGCCGATGATTGAATGGGTGCTGGACACGAAGTACCGGCACCTGTTTCACCAACAGCCCGAGTCCGAGGCGTCGATCCTGGTCTACAGCCTGCCCGAGAGCGGCATTACGCCGCTGATGACCGATGTCGAAGCGCGCTACGCGCAACTGAAGAGCTTCAGCCTGCCCAGCATGGGCGATGACGGGGTACGCCGTCACATCGAGCTGGGCGTGCGCGGCTTCCCTGCGGAAGTCGTGCTCGCCATCGAGGACATGAAAAAAGGCGTGATCGAGCTGGGCGGCACCTGGGAGCCGGGCCCGAAGAAGAAGTAGACCGGAACTACGCCGCCTCGATTTTCACCAGCCCGTCAACGCAGGGCGGCCGCGCGGGCAATGCTATGCGAAAATGAAGATATGGCGAACATGGCTTCCACGGCATTGCTCGGCGAGCGTGAACCCGGATCTTCGGATCGGAGCGGGGCCGCGGGCGCTCAAACGGCAATGGATGCCGATGCGCATGCCTGGGCGGCCTTTGCATCCGCTTCCTCCGATGACGCGTTCTGCGCGGCGTGGCTGACGCTGCAGTGCTCGCTCATCACCGGTGTGCAAGCTGGGCTGCTGCTCCTGCACGATGAAGCCTCGCAGACTTACGTGCCGGCCGCGGTATGGCCGGATCCACGCCGCGACCTGAGCTATCTGACCGAAGCGGCGGAACGCTCCCTGTCACAGCGCCGCGGCGCTGTCCTCGGGCTCGATGCCTCGGAGCGGGAGCGCTTGGCTCCCGACAGCGTGCACGTGGCGTATCCCATCGAGACCGACGCCTCGATCAGGGGAACGGTCGTGCTCGACCTCACGGCAAGATCCGAACCACAACTCCAGTCGGTGCTGCGCCAACTGCTCTGGGGAGCGGGCTGGCTCGAGGCCATGCTGCGCCGCCGTGGCGTCGGCCGGGAGGCGCTGTTGCTCGAACGTGCCGCCACGGTAATCGACCTGCTGCAGGCGGCGCAGCAGCACCATGTCCTGGACCACGCGGCGCTCGCCATCGTCAATGAGCTCGCCACCAAGGTGCATGCCGATCGCGTAAGTCTCGGGATGGAGCGTGACGGCAAGCTCAAGCTGCGCGCCATCTCCCGCACCGCGCTGTTCGATTCCAAGTCGCAGTTGGTGGAGAGCATTGCCAACGCCATGGAAGAGGTCATCGACCAGGAATCGGGCGTGAGTGTTCCGCCCGTTCCCGCAGCCCGAGGCCGCGTGAATGTCGCGGTCCGCGACTTGGCCGCGCGCGCGGGCGACAAGGCCGTGCTGGGCATACCGTTGACGAGTGGCGGTGAGCCCGTGGGAGCGCTGGTCCTGGAGCGCAGCGACGGCCCGGTATTCGATGCCGATACGGTTTTGCTGTGCGAAATGCTCGGCGAGCTGCTCGGCCCGGCGCTCGATCGCATGCTCCACGAGGAACGCTGGTTTGGCGGACGCCTGGTGGACAAGTTGGCCCAGTGGCGGGACGATTTGCTCGGTCCGCGGCGCCCCGCCCTGAAGTTGTCCGCGGCACTTGTCGTGCTCGCTGCGCTGTTTCTGACCTTTGCCGATGGCGAGTTCCGCGTGTCGGCGAAGACGGTGGTGGAAGGGGCCGTGCAGCGCGCCGTGGTCGCGCCCTTCGAGGGCTACCTCGCCGAAGCGCTGGTGCGGGCCGGCGAAACGGTCACCGCGAGGCAGCTGCTTGCGCGCCTGGACGACCGGGACCTCCGGCTCGAGCGCGTGAGATGGTCGAGCGAACGCGAGCAAGCCGAGCGCAAGTACCGAGAGGCACTGGCCAAGCGCGACCGTGCCGCCTCCAGGATATTGGCCGCGCAGCTCAGTCAAGCCGAGGCGCAGCTTGCCTTGATCGACGAGAAGCTCGCGCGCACCCGGCTGCTTGCGCCATTCGACGGCATCGTGGTGTCGGGCGACCTGTCGCAGTTCCTCGGCGCGCCGCTCGAGCAGGGCAAGGTGCTCTTCGAGCTTGCCCCGCTCGACGCTTATCGCGTGATACTCAAGGTGGATGAGCGCGATATCGGCTACGTCACCGCGGCCCAGCCGGGGGAACTGGCGTTGACGGGCCTGGGCGGCCGGACCTATCCCTTCACCGTGAAGACCATCACCTCGGTATCGACGCCGCAGGACGGGCGCAACTTTTTCAGGGTGGAAGCGGCGCTTGAACAGGCGCCGCCGACACTGCGTCCGGGCATGGAAGGCATCGGCAAGATCGCCGCGGGCGAGCGGCGCCTGGTATGGATCTGGACGCGCAATTTCGTCGACTGGGCGCGCATCAGCTTCTGGGCCTGGCTACCTTGAGCACGGAAGGTTTTCTCAGCCCTTCATGGTATCGGCTGGCCCAGCTGCGGCCCTCGCTGAAGCCGCAGGCGCGCATCCGGCGCCATCGGTTCAGAGGTGAAGTCTGGTATGTTGTGCAGGATCCCGCCTCGGGGCGGTTTAACCGGTTCACGCCACCGGTCTACCAGCTGCTTGGATTGATGGACGGCCACCGTACCATGGATCAAGTCTGGACCGAGGCGCTCGAAGGGCTGGGCGACGATATGCCGGGCCAGGAGGAAGTTATAAGGCTGCTGTCGCAGTTGCATGCCGCCGACCTGCTCCAGTGCGAAGTCAATCCGGATTCCGCCGAGCTGTTCGAGCGATTCGGCCGCCAGGACCGCGCGCGGCGCCATGGTCGCTGGAAGAACCCCTTCGCCATCCGCTTCCCGCTCTGGGACCCGGACAAGTTCCTGACTCGCACACTGCCGTATGTGGAATTGCTTTTCGGGCCGCTTGGACTGCTGCTTTTCGGCTTGATCGCCGCAGCGGGCCTCGCGCTGGCTCTGGTCCATTGGCCCGAACTGACGCTCAATGCCAACGACCGTGTGCTGGCGGCGCAGAACCTTCTGCTGCTGTGGATTTGCTTCCCGGTGGTTAAGTTCATGCATGAACTCGGCCATGGCTATGCGGCCAAGGCCGGAGGCGGCGAAGTCCACGACATGGGCATCCTGCTACTGGTCTTCATGCCGGTGCCTTACGTCGACGCGACTTGCGCGAGCGCCTTTCGCAACAAATGGCGGCGTACTCTGGTCGGCGCGGCAGGCATGCTCACCGAGCTCCTGATCGCTTCGATCGCAATGATAGTGTGGGCCGCGGCCGAGCCCGGCTGGGTCCGCGCCGTCGCTTTCAACGTCATGCTCATCGCCGGCGTGTCTACCATCGTCTTTAACGCCAACCCGCTGCTGCGCTTCGACGGCTACTACATGCTCGCCGACATGCTGGAGATGCCCAATCTCGCGTCGCGGGGCAACGAGTATTGGCGCTATCTCGCCGAGCGCTACCTGTTCCGCATCAAGCAAGCCGTGCCGCCGCAGCTGGGCCCCGGAGAGCGCGGCTGGATGCTCGCCTATACGCCCGCGGCATTCGTCTACCGCGTCATCGTACTGTTCGCGATTGTCTTGTACATCGCCGCGGAATGGTTTTTCTTTGGCGTCATGCTCGCGCTCTTTGGCCTGGTCAGCATGTTCGGATGGCCGCTCGTGAAGCTGGGCCGTTATGTGCTGCGCATCCCCAGGGCGCAGGGAGCCCGACAGCGCGCGCTGGCAGTAACCCTTGCGGGTTTTATGCTGATTGCAGCGGGCCTGGTGCTGGTGCCTATGCCGATGCGCGTGCAGACCGAGGGGGTGGTATGGCTGCCCGAGGAGGCGCAGGTGAGAGCGGAAACGAATGGCTTCATACGCGCGGTCCTCCAGCAACCCGGCGCCGAGGTGGCGCCTGGAACGGCGCTGGTGGAGAGTGAGGATCCGGTCATCGCCGCGCAACTTGCCGTCGCGGAATCGAGGGTAATCGAGATCGAGGCCAAGCTCGACGCCCAGCGTTTCACCGATCGTGTCCAGGCGGAGATCACGCGCCAGGATCTGGAGCGCGAGCAGGCGGCTTATCGGCGCCTGCTCGAGCGCTCGGACCAGCTGGTGGCGCGCAGTGGCGCCGCCGGACGCTTTGTCATCGATCGCCCGGAGGATTTTCCGGGGCGCTTTTTCAAGAAAGGGGAGGTGCTCGGCTACGTCTCCCAGGATGCGCGCACCGTGGTGCGCGCCATCGTGACGCAGGACGACGTGGATCTGGTTCGCAGCGGCGTGGTGCGCACCGAAGTGCGCCTTGCCGAGCGGGTTCACGAAGTCCATCCTGCGAAGCTCATCCGCGAAGTGCCCGCGGCGCGCGACCACCTTCCCAGCGCGGCGCTCTCCAGCGAAGGCGGCGGAATGATGGCGGCCGACCCGCGCGACCCCAAGGGCGGGAAGTCGCTGGCAAGCAGCTTCCAGTTCGACCTGGAGCTGGCACCGGAGGTCGCCTCGACGGGCTATGGCGGGCGGGTTCATGTGCGCTTCGTGCGTGATCCCGAGCCACTGGCATTTCAGTGGTACCGGCGGGTGCGCCAGGCTTTTCTCGCGCGGTTTCATGTCTGACGCGGCCGGGCTGTTCTGGCGCGGCATTGAGCGCGGTTTCGCGCCCTACGCCGAGCGCGCGGACGCGCGCGAATCCGCCACGGACCGGCGGCTGCTCGCTGCGGGCGCATGGCTCAGGAGGCCGTTTTCCTCGGGCCTCAGGCGTGCGCGCCTGGTCGCCGACCTTACCGAACAGATCCGGCCGGAAGTGGAAAAGCTCGGCGAAGCGGCCTTGCGCGAGCATGCGGATGAATTGCGCGTTGCCTTCCTCAGGCGCGGGTTCGAGAACGCGTTGGTCGCGCGCGCGTTCGCCCTGGTGCGCACGGCGGCCCAGCGGCAGGTCGGAATGACGCATTTCCCGGTGCAACTGATGGGCGGCTGCCTGATGCTCCAGGGCATGCTGGCGGAGATGGAGACGGGCGAAGGCAAGACGCTCACGGCAAGCCTGCCGGCGGCGGCGGCGGCACTGACTGGCATGTCGGTTCACGTCATCACCGTAAACGACTATCTTGCAGAGCGCGATGGCGAACTCATGCGCCCCGTGTACCAGGCGCTGGGCCTGTCGGTGGGCATCACGCGCCCGGGGCAGCAGCCGGCGGAGCGGCAGGCCGCCTACGCCGCGGATATCACTTACTGCACCAATAAGGACATCGGTTTCGATTATCTCCGCGACGGTCTGACGCTATCGTCGAACCGCGCCCGTGCCCGCCTGCTGCTGCAAAAGCTGACCGGATCGGGCGACGCGCTGGACAGGCTGCTGCTCAGGGGATTGCATTTCGCCATTGTCGACGAGGCGGACAGCGTGCTCATCGACGAAGCGCGCACGCCGCTGGTGATCTCGGGGGCGGGCGATGCGGCCGCGGAATCGGAACTCTACCAGCTTGCTCTCGGCGCCGCGTCGGGGCTCGAACCGGAAGTCGATTTCGTTCTGGACCGCAAGGATCGGGCGGCTCGCCTCACGAATCAGGGCCGCCTCCACCTGAAAGCGCTGAGCGCCGGGCTGCCGGCGGCGTGGCGCTCCGCGCGCGCGCGGGAGGAGCTCGCGCAACAGGCGCTTGCGGCGAAGCACCTTTTCGATCTGGACGTCCATTACCTGGTGCGCGACGGCAAGGTGATGATCGTCGATGAGTATACCGGCCGCGTGATGCCCGACCGCTCATGGGAACGCGGCCTGCAGCAGCTGATCGAAGTGAAGGAGGGTTGCGAGGTGACCGGCCGCCGCGCGACTCTGGCGCGCATCACCTATCAACGCCTGTTCCGGCGCTATCTCAGGCTGAGCGGCATGACGGGAACGGCGATCGAAGTCGCGCCGGAACTCGAGGCGGTATACGGCCTCAGGGTCGCGAGGGTTCCGACCAATCGCCCGGTGGCGCGAACCGACCTGGGAACGCGCCTGTACGCCGACCGCGCCCGCAAGTGGGACGCTGTCGTGCGCACGCTCGCGCAGTTGCGCGGCGCGGGAAGGCCGGTGCTGGTAGGGTCGCGCTCGGTGGCGGCGTCCGAGGAACTGTGTGCGCTGCTCGCGGCGCAAGGACTGCCGCATGTATTGCTCAATGCGCGGCAAGACCGCGAGGAAGCGGATATCATCGCCGCCGCTGGCATCGCGGGACGCATCACGGTGGCGACCAACATGGCGGGACGGGGCACCGACATCCGGCCGGAACCCGGAGTGCTCGCCAGGGGGGGGCTGCACGTTGTCCTCACCGAATTCCACGAATCCGGGCGAATCGACCGGCAGCTCTTCGGGCGCGGCGGACGCCAGGGCGATCCGGGTTCCCACGAGGCGATCGTCAGTCTCGACGATGGTATATTCCGCCGCTATGCCAGAGCGGCGGCGGGCGCGCTTGAAGTCCGCTATGCGGGGGCGTCGTCGCCGCTGCCGGCCTGGGCCGCGATGACGCTTCAGGGGATCGCGCAACATGCCGCGGAGACGGCGAACTCGCGGGACAGGCGCGCAACCATGGAGCTCGACCGGCGTCTCGATACGGCTCTGGCATTCGCCGGGTCGGCGGAGTGAAACGAAGGTTCCGATGAGAAATGCGACAAGAACGGTCTTAAGCTGCATCCTGGCGGGCTTGGCTAATCCGGCCATTCCGGGGGAATTCGACTGCGTGATCGAGCCCCGCCAGGTGCTGGAATTGCGCGCGCCTATAGAGGGCCTGGTCGAACGCATGTCCGTGGAGCGGGGCGATCTGGTGCGGCGCGGGCAGGAACTGGCCGTTCTCGATACGTCCGTCGATCGGGCGTCGGCGGCCATCGCACGGCATCGCTCGCAGATGGAGGGCGCCATCCGCTCCAGCGAATCGCGGGTCGAGTACAGCTCACGCAAGTTCGATCGCGCCCAGAACCTGCAGACGCAGAACTTTGTTTCCGCGCAGGCGCGCGACGAGGCCGCCACGGAAAAGCGGCTGGCCGAATCGGAATTCCTCGATGCCAAGGACAACCGCAAGCTTGCCGAACTGGAGTTGCAGCGGCAGCTGGAAATCATCCGCCTGAAGACCATACGCAGCCCCATAGATGGCGTGGTGGTGGAGCGCCTGCTCAACCCTGGCGAGTTCGCCGAGGCGGGCGTGGGACGCAAACCCATCCTCAAGCTCGCCGAACTCGACGTGCTGTACGTCGAAGTGTTGCTTCCGGTGGATGCCTATGGACGGGTGAAGCGCGGCATGGACGTTGTCATTTCCCCCGAAATCCCGGCGGGCACGCGCTATACCGCCAAGGTTACGGTGATAGACCGGCTTCTGGACACCGCCAGCGGCACCTTCGGTGTGCGCATGGAGCTCCGCAATCCCCAGCATCGGCTGCCGGCTGGGATCCGCTGCAAGGCCGCGTTCGCCGGCGTCGACGGACCGTCCGCGCGTCCCGGCCCGGTGCGCTCCCCGGGTGTGTCGCCGTCCCCTGCGGGCGCGGTTTCCCCGGAACTTCGACGGCGTTGACAGGCCCAACCACGCACACCCAAGGACAGACCAACATGGCGACACCACCCAGAGACGACACGGAAAAGCCCGCGGATGCAAAGAGCGCCCCGCCGCAGGGGGTGAAATGGGATACCTCCGAGCTGAAGAGCTCCTACTGCAACGTCGCCAATGCCACCAGCACGCGCGAAGAGGTCATCATCAATTTCGGCGTCAATCAGAACTGGGAGCGGCCCAAGGCCGTGCATGAAGTCCAGTTGTTGCATAGAATCATTCTCAGTCCGTACGCGGCCAAGAGGCTGCAGGAACTGCTGAACAAGCTCATCCGGGAATACGAGTCCCGGCACGGCCAACTCAAGTAATATCCGCTTCCGCCGCTTGTTCCGCTACGAGGGCGCGGCGGATGTCTGCATGATCCAAAGGGGAAAAACATGGCTACGCAACAAATGGTTTATGAGAACGCCGTTCCGGTATCGCACGCCAGGCATGGCGGCTGGTCGGTGGCAGCGGGCACCGATTTCGCGTTCAGCAAGAGCATCAACTCGGTGCCGCTCACGGCAGTGGAATTCTCCAGCGCCGCGCCCGAGTACGTGATCATATTCGCCGGCTCGGGCGATACCGTGGTGCCCGCGGTGCTGCTGGGCATCCGCGACCAGGAGAACCTCTACCTGGGCGAAGACAAGGGTTGGAAGGCCAAATACGTTCCGGCGTTCCTGCGTCGCTATCCCTTTGTTTTCTCGAGCACGGACGAGGGCAAGAATTTCACTCTCTGTATCGACGAGTCGTTTTCGGGATTCAACCAACAGCAACGCGGCCAGCCCTTGTTCGAAGTCGAGCGCAAGCCGTCGCAGTATGTCGATGGCGTCCTGAAATTCCTGCAGCAATACCAGCTCGAGTTTCAGCGTACGCAGGCCTTCTGCAAAAAGCTCAAGGAAATGAATCTGCTTGAATCGATGCGCGCCCAGATCCGGCTCGATTCCGGGGAAAATATATCCTTGACCGGGTTCATGGTGGTCGACCGGGCCAGGCTGAAGACGCTGTCCTCGGAAAAGCTGGTCGAGCTTGCCAAATCGGACGAACTTGAGCTGATCTACATCCACCTCCAATCCATGAGGAATTTCACCGGGATGCGGGAGCGCCTGGCTGCCACGGGAACCGCC
>MEQV01000020.1:118-2645 GCA_001770355.1 Betaproteobacteria bacterium RIFCSPLOWO2_02_FULL_62_17 | reverse complement strand
CGCCGATTCCAAGGCAAAACCGGGCGGGAGCGGGGCCGACACCAAGGCGGGCAGGAAGCGCTGAATTTGGACGAAGCATGCTTTGGCGCACGGAGCATCAGGGCGACTTCGTGCGCAATGCGAATTACTACGTACTCATTACTCATTGCGGATAGTACGTAGGCATTGTGGAATTTGAATTTAACTTATTGAGTAGTAAGCCTTTGTGCAGGTGACTTTTCACTGATTGGCGCCCAGATTTCAGCTTCGTTAAAAGACAGCTAATTGGTGTATTAGTAGTAGTTGAATCGCGATACTTCGCCACGTATCATCTAAGCCGCTTACGGACCGCAAATTTGTTGGGGGCGGTTCGCCGAAAAGACTCGCCGAACACGCTTCGCCGCGCTTGCCTGCAAGCTAGCGCGGAGGGGCTTCGGACGGGCCGGCATTGCGAGGGAGGTGCACATTGATGAAACGTTTCCGTTTCACCGAATTCATTCGGAATTCCCACGTCCCGTTGCGAGTTCTCTCGCGGGTTTTCCAGTCTTCGATCTTTCCGCTGCGTTCCCGGCGAGCCCGCCTTCAGCCGCCTCCCTTTCAAAGAAAAGTCCTGTTCGAGATGCTCGAGCAGCGGCTATTGTTGTCCGGCGACCCTCTTGTCAGTGTTAACGACGGGCTATTGAGCGCACAGTTCGGGGATGGTGCCGACTCGGCGGTGATGAGCCAGGTGGGCGAGGCGGGCGGGGACGGCAGCGTCATCATCGATCTCACGGTCGGCGCGACAACGCAGCAATATTCAGGCGTGCGCAGCATCGTCATCGACGGCGGAGCAGGCGACGACAGCTTCCGGTTCGTGGGCATCACCGCCGATGTGCACCTGTTCGGCGGCGGTGGAGAGGACCGCCTCATCGGCGGGCTGGGCAACCTCGAGTGGACCATAGACGGCGTCAACCACGGCAACGCCGGCAGCACCGAATTCAGCGACATCGAGAACCTGCGGGGTGCCGCCGGCAATCAGGATACGTTCATCTTCGCGCCCGGCGGCAGCCTCAGCGGCGCCGCCGATGGCGGGGCGGGCGGATTCGACACGCTGCGGCTGGACGGCGGAAGCTTCGAATCGGTGACATTCACTGCCACGAGCACGGACTCCGGGGAGATCCGCCGGGACGCGGACCTGATCCGCTATTTCGGACTCGAACCGATCCAGGACAACACCTCCGCAGCCAATCGTGTCTTCGGATTGAGCAATGCCGCCGATACCGATGCGGTGCTGTCGGTCGCCAGCCCGACGCAGCTTACGCTCGCCGGGTCGACCTTCGAAGGTATCACCTTCAATAAACCAACCGCGTCGTTGACGATCGACGGCCTGCTCGGGGCTGACAATCTCACCATCGCATCCGTTATTGATCTTGGCGCTACGGATCTAAGCATCATCGCCGAGCGGATTACCGTTACCAGCACTGCGTCGATCAAATCCACTGGGAATGTCACGTTCACGGCGGTCGCTGAGAACCATGTCGTGGGTTCTGCAAGTCCCGCTGCCATAGACATCACTGCCCAAATCCTCGTCGATGGAAACATGGAGGTCGGCGGCACGCTGACACTCGATGCGACCGTCAACAACACTGTTGATCTCGATGCATCCGGCGTTTCACTGGCAGTCCAGTCCCAATCGAGCGCGGTCGCGCGGATAGGCGCCAGCGCGAATGTCAAGGCGGCGAATCTGAGCGTATCGGCGGTCACCAATACCGATTTCTCGGTGAATGTCGCCAATGCCGATAGCGGGTCCATCGGCATCGGCGAAGACGCCATCGATCTGCAGCGGAGCACGGCTACGGAGTGGGGCCAAAACGGTCCCGTGACGCTTTATCTCTGGGATACGCCGACATTCAACGCCGCTAACGACACCTATGTCCTGGTCCATGGATGGACGGGCGATCTCTCCCCGAGCTATATGGATTTGCTGGCCGCCATGAAGGAGCATGACCCCGGCGCGAACATCGTTTTCGCGGACTGGTCGGAAACCGCCAAGAACCCGGTCTATCCCGTGGCGGCGGACGCGACCTACGCCGTCGGCGTGGCGCTCGCGGAGCTTCTCCACAGCAAGTTAGTTGACCCGTCGAAAACCACCCTGATCGGCCACAGCCTGGGCGGACAGGTGAGCGGCGTCGCCGGCAAGCAAACCAGCACGCAGTATGGGAGTTCCGTCAAGCAGATTTTTGCGCTGGATCCGGCAGGGCCCGCTTTTGAGCCGGGCGGAGGTTTCCCCGGGAAGGATCTCGCGCATCGATTGGATGCAGACGACGCGGATCGGGTGGTGGTCCTGCATACCACCAGCATTGCAGGCTACGACGCGCCCGCCGGCGATCTGGACCTGTATGTGAACCAAGGCGCCCTCAATCAACCGGGCGAGACCAATGTCGTCGGCAGCCACGGCTATTCGAAAACACTGATGGGCGAATTGCTGCGTGGCAAGTCCTTTAGTCAGGGGGGCGTGGTCGGGGGCGACTCTTCCCTGGGCTATGACGATCTGCTCGATACCGGTCTC
>MEQV01000020.1:0-109 GCA_001770355.1 Betaproteobacteria bacterium RIFCSPLOWO2_02_FULL_62_17 | reverse complement strand
GTCGATGTCGAGACCTACGACAATCCGATCAAGGTCGCTACGCTTGCCGGTATCGATGGCGGTGCGGCGATCGCGGTCGGCACGACCCCGCTGACGGGGGATACCTCCA
>MEQV01000019.1:5637-10636 GCA_001770355.1 Betaproteobacteria bacterium RIFCSPLOWO2_02_FULL_62_17 | reverse complement strand
TCGACCAGGATCACCATCTTGCCCGCCTTGATATCGGCGACGATTTCGGGAATCGGTTGCAGGCCCATTAGCACTCCATTCAAACGCCGACAAATATTTCGCGGGCTGGCGCGACCGGGGATCGCGATAAGAGGATTTTAAGGCAAGCGTTATTCCGAATCGGCGGCCCCTTCCGCGACCTTGTCCGCCTTGATGATTTTTTCGCCGATTTTTTCACGGATGCGCGCCGATTTGCCGGAACGCCCGCGCATGTAGTAGAGCTTGGCGCTGCGCACATCGCCTTTGCGCTTGACTTCCACCGAGGCAATCAGCGGCGAGTAGGTCTGAAAGGTTCGCTCGACGCCCTCGCCGGAGGACATTTTGCGCACCGTGAAGGCGGAATTAAGGCCGCGGTTTTTCTTGGCGATGACCACGCCTTCATAGGCCTGCACGCGCTTGCGCTCACCCTCGACCACGCTCACGTTGACGACAACGGTGTCGCCGGGGGCGAACTTCGGGATCTTGCGGCCGAGACGGGCCATTTCCTCGTTTTCGAGGGTTTGTAACAGGTTCATGATGTTTCTCCTTCGCTACTTTTCATTTTGTTCCCGCCGAAACTCATCCAGCAGGCCCATTTCCAATTCATTCAAACCGCGCCGTTCGATCAACTCCGGCCGCCGCAACCAGGTATGCCCCAGCGACTGCTTCAAGCGCCAGCGGGCGATATCCGCGTGATGCCCGGAGAGCAGCACCGGTGGCACCTCCCTGTTGCCATGGCGCTCAGGCCGCGTGTACTGCGGGCAATCCAGCAAGCCCCCGGTGAACGAGTCCTCGACCGCCGAGCGTTCATCGCCCAAAGCGCCCGGCAGCTTGCGCACCACCGCGTCCATTACCACCATCGCCGCCAACTCTCCGCCGGAGATCACGTAATCCCCGATGGAGATTTCTTCATCCACGCAGCGCTCGACCAGCCTCTGATCGATGCCTTCATACCTGCTGCAAAGCAGGATCAGCCTTTGCTCCCCGGCGAATCGCGCCACGCGCGCTTCGTCGAGCTTGCCGCCCTGCGGCGACAAATGGACCACTCTCGCCTCGCCCGCCGCGGCGCCTTTGGCCGCCGCGATGGCTTTCTCAAGCGGCTCGGCCAGCATCACCATGCCGGGTCCCCCGCCATAAGGCCTGTCATCCACCGAGCGGTAGTTGTCCGAGGTGAAATCGCGCGGGTTCCACAAACCCAGGCTCCACAGACCCCGTTCCAATCCCCGCTGGGTTATCCCCGATCCGGTCAAGGCTTCGAACATTTCCGGAAACAGGGTGACACAATCAAACCGAATCACCAGTCAGCGCCCCAATCCACCCGGATTTCGCCGCACTCCAGGTCAATCCCGCTTACTACCGAGGGAATATAGGGCAACAACCGCTCACCGCCCGTCCACGCAACGCGCAATATGTCGTGCGCGCCGTTCTCGAAAATTTCCTTGACCCGTCCCAACTCCTCGCCGGCGAGGTTAACGACTTTCAAGCCCAGCAGGTCTTCCCGGTAGATCTCGCCTTCTCCCGCCTCGGGCAAGGCATCCCGCCTTATCGCGATCTGCGCGCCGCTCAGGCGCGCAGCCTCGTCCCGGTCGACAACCCCGCGCATGCGGGCAACAAAACGCTCGCCGTGCCGCTCGCTCTCCTCCAACTCGATCTCGCGCCAGCTTTGCCCCACGCGCACCCACCAGGCAGGGTACTGTGCCAGGCTGTCAGGGCGCTCCGTGAATGTCTGGATCTTGACCCAACCCTTGACCCCGAAAGGGCCCAGCACCCGCCCCATCACGACCAGGCGGGAATGCGGCTCGGCCACGCCGATTTGCTTGTTACTTGGGCTGCGCCCGGACGTAAGTTCTTTGCAGACGGGCGACCGTGGGGGAGAGCTGCGCCCCTTTGCCCTTCCAGTAACTCACGCGATCCAGGGAAAAACGCAGGGACTCGTTCCGTTCGGGTGCCTTCGGGTTGTAGAACCCGACGCGCTCGATGAACCTGCCGCTCACCGTACGGCGCGAATCCGCGACGACGATATTGTAAAAGGGACGCTTTTTTGCGCCACCGCGTGCAAGACGTATAACGACCATGGAGATTCCGAGATGCGAAAAGGGCGTGATTTTAATCGGTTTTTGGCCTGTTTGGCAAGGTAAACCGCGCTTTCTGCCCGCTTCGCCGCCGGCCATAGGGCGACACCACGTCGCCAATGCCGCGTAAGGGTCGCCTTGCCCCCTGGCGCCCGGGCACGCCCGATCCGGCGCCGCGCTCAAAATGCGCGCGGCATCATGCCTTTCATGGACCGCATCATCTTCGCCATGCCGCCTTTTTGCATCATCTTCATCATTTTCTGCATCTGCTCGAACTGGTTGAGCAGACGATTGACCTCCTGCACCGAGACCCCGGCGCCGCTGGCGATGCGGCGCTTGCGCGATGCCTTGAGAATCTCCGGCTTGGCGCGCTCCTGCGAGGTCATGGAATTGATGATGCCCTCGATGCGGCGCAGTTGGCGTTCATCCACCTGCGCGCCCTGCGCCGCCTGGGCCATCTGGGCGGGCAGTTTGTCGACCAGCGCGGAAACGCCGCCCATTTTTTTCATCTGCAGGATCTGTTGCTTGAAATCCTCGAGGTCAAATCCCTTGCCTTTCTTGAACTTGTCGGCAAGTTTCCTGGCTTCGCCGACATCGACTGCCTTGCGCGCCTCTTCAACCAGCGACAGCACATCGCCCATTCCCAGGATGCGCGCGGCCATGCGATCGGGATAAAACGCCTCGAGGCCATCGAGTTTTTCGCTGACACCGACGAACTTGACGGGCTTTCCGGTCATCTGGCGCACCGAGAGCGCCGCGCCGCCGCGTGCATCACCATCCAGTTTGGTCAGCACCACGCCGGTAAGAGGCAGCGCCTCGCCGAAGGCGCGCGCCACATTCACCGCATCCTGCCCCTGCATGGCATCGACGACAAACAGCGTTTCGGCAGGATTCAATCCCGCGTGCAACTGCCTGATCTCCTCCATCATGGCCGCGTCGATCGCCAGACGTCCCGCGGTATCGACAATGAGCACCTGGTGGTAGTGCGTGCGCGCGAATTCAAGCGCCGAGCGTGCGATGTCGGCGGGCTTCTGATCGGCCGCGGAAGGAAAGAAATCGGCCCCGGCCTGCTGCGCGAGCAGGCGCAGTTGCTCGATGGCCGCGGGCCGGTAGACGTCGCAGGAGGCGAGCAACACCTTTTTGCCCTCGTCGGCGACCAGGCGCCGCGCGATCTTCCCGGCGGAGGTTGTTTTCCCCGACCCCTGCAAGCCGGCCATCAGGATCACCGCGGGCGGCACCACCGCCAATTCGAGCGCTGCTTCGGCGCCGCCCATCAGGGCGGTCAGTTCGCGATGCACCACCCCGACCAGCGCCTGGCCGGGATTGAGACTTCCCAGGACTTCCTCGCCGATGGCAAGGTCCTTCACCCGCGCAATGAAATCGCGCACCACCGGCAAGGCCACATCGGCCTCGAGCAGGGCGACGCGCACTTCACGCAGCGCATCCTGGATATTGGATTCGGTCAGCCGCGCTTCGCCACGCAGGGTCTTGACGACCTTGGACAAACGTTCGGTCAGGGACTCGAGCATGGTCTTGTCATTCGCAGTGTGGTGACACGCGGGGGTATGGTGGAACGCCGGTATTCCCCGAAACACCCTGTGTAAACTGGGCCGGTGTAAACTCGATCAATGGACATTTTACTCCACCTACTCACTACACTGGCCTATGCGGCGCTGGCGCTGCATTTCTGGCGCACCCGCTGGCTCGACGCCGCGCCCGCCAGCATCGCCACCTGGGAGCGCGCGCTGATCCTCGCGCCGCTCGCACTGCACACCTGGTTGCTGTGGGAGAGGCTGTTGCTCGCCTCCGAGTTGCGCTTCGGTTTTGCCATCGCGCTCTCGGCGATGCTCTGGCTCACTGTGCTGATCTACTGGGTGGAAAGCCTGTTTCTGAAACTCGCGGGCATGCAGGCGCCAGTGCTTGCACTGGCCGCGTTGTGCGCACCCTGGCCGGTGTTGTTTCCGGGACTTGCCGCCCCGCCCTCGGCACAAACTTTCGAGTTTCGCGCCCACGCGGCACTGGCGATGCTCGCCTACAGCCTGTTCACCATGGCAGCGGTGCACGCCCTGCTGATGACGGTGCTGGAGCGCCGCCTGCACGGCCGCGCCGGCGGCGGTTCGATCCTGGGGCCGATGGCCGCGCTGCCGCCGCTGATGACCATGGAGACACTGCTGTTCCGGCTGATCGCGATGGGCTTCCTGTTGCTCACCCTGACCCTGGCCAGCGGCGTGATTTATTCGGAAACCCTCTTCGGTCAGGCAATGAAGTTCAACCACAAGACTTTATTTGCAGTAATTTCGTGGCTGATTTTCGCGGCGCTGCTGATTGGAAGATACCTCTACGGATGGCGCGGCAGACTCGCCCTGCGCTGGACCCTGAGCGGATTCGCCGCGCTGTTGCTTGCTTACGTCGGCAGCCGCTTCATCATGGAAGTGATACTGCAGCGCGCGATGACCTAGTGTCCTGTCCCGCCCGGCGGCGGGCACTGCGCTATACTTATTTTTCCCAATTTCGATCGACCCGCCGCATTGCAGGACATTCCCCTAGGGTGGCATTTCGGACTGCTGGCCCTGCTCTTGCTGTTTTCATGCTTTTTCTCCCTGGCGGAGACCAGCATGATGGCCCTCAACCGCTATCGCCTGCGCGCCATGGTCCGCATGGGCCATCGCGGCGCCGTCATTGCCGCGGAACTCCTCGCCCAGACCGACAAGCTGCTGGGCGTGATCCTGCTGATGAACAATCTGCTCAATGCCGGTGCCGCGGTGCTGGTCTCGGTGATTACGGTCGAGCTTTTCGGCCAGGACAAAATCGCGCTCGGCGTGGGCACCCTGGCAGTCACCTTCCTGATACTGGTGTTCTCGGAGATCACCCCCAAGGTCGTGGCGGCGTCCAATGCGGAACGCATTGCG
>MEQV01000019.1:0-5627 GCA_001770355.1 Betaproteobacteria bacterium RIFCSPLOWO2_02_FULL_62_17 | reverse complement strand
CCTATGTCCTGAAGCCCTTGCTTCGGCTGCTCACCCCGGTGGTCTGGTTCGTCAATCTGTTCGTCTCGGCCGTGCTGTTCGCAACCCGGCTCAAACCCTCGAACGCGGAGCAGAACCAGCGCCTTACCTTGGAAGAATTGCGCCACTTGGTGCTCGAATCCAGCCAGATCATCCCCAAGAAGCACCAGAGCATCTTGATGAATCTTTTCGATCTCGAATCGATCACGGTCGAGGATGTCATGACGCCGCGCGCGCGCATCGAGTCGATTGACATCGAGGCGCCGATCGACACGATTGCTGAACAAATGGCCACCAGTTACCACACCCGGCTGCCGGTGTACCGCCGCGAACCCGGTACGGTCATCGGCGTGCTCCACCTGCGCCGCGTCCTGCACCTGATCCAGCGCCAGGAACTGACCAAGGAGGCTCTCGAGGCCCTGCTCGCGAAGCCCTACTTCGTTCCCGCCGGCACAGCCGTGTTCGAGCAACTGCAATACTTTCAGGAAGCACGGCAACGCATCGCGTTGGTGGTCGACGAGTACGGCGAACTGCAGGGCCTGGTGACCCTCGAGGACATCATCGAGGAGTTCATCGGCGAGTTCACCACAAGCTCGCCCACGCGGCCGGGCATATACGCCTGGGGTACCGACGGCAGCATTCTGGTGGAAGGCTCCACCAGCCTTCGCGAACTGAACCGCAAACTCACCCTGGATCTGCCTCTGAGCGGCCCCAAAACGCTGAATGGTCTGATCCTGGAACACTTGCAGGACATTCCCGAGTCCGGCGTGTCGGTCAAGATCGCCAATGTCGCCATGGAAATCGTGCATACCCAGGATCGCGTCATCAAGACGGTGCGCCTGTTCAGGACGGCGACTGTCGAGCCGCCTGTCCAGATACCCTAGACTACATGGGGCCGGTGGCCGAAGGCGCTATTCCCTGAGTTTTAAACGACTTGATTGAGGTCCTGGGTAAACGAGTATTAGTTCATATTCTTCAAAAGAATAGCGGTTTTTCCTAAAGCTTTACAAAAGCTTATGGGCAAGGCATCATTGGTGGTGGGCAGGGCGCGTCAGCAGATCGGGGGACGCGCGGTTTTCTGCGGCAGCTGCAGCAGGGCAGGAATTTGTGGGAAGGGAACGTAAACGCAAGCTTATGCGCAGGCCAGGCAGCGCCGCTTGAGCAGGTGTTCGCTCCCGCCCGCTTGACACTTGTGTCATACGTGAAAAAGTCCGGATATGTCAGGGCGTTGCGCTTGTGCGCGACTGTAGCGGCGGATAACATCTGAAAGAACCCTGAATGAGGCGCGCGAGTACCGGCACAACAATGCCAATAGGCCTCAAGCGCCGTTCATAAGCTGTTAGGAGATTTAATATGGCCACCGCAGCAATTGGCAAAGCAAAGATAAAAGAATTCAATTTTGCCTGGGAAGGCAAGGACAAGTCCGGAAAAACCGTCAAGGGCGAAATGAAGGCCGGCGGCGAAGCCCTGGTCAACGCCACGCTGCGCCGCCAGGGCATTCTGGTCAACAAGGTCAAAAAGCAGCGCGTCAGCAGTGGTGGCTCGGTCTCGGAAAAGGACGTCACGCTTTTCTCCCGCCAGCTCGCCACCATGATGAAAGCCGGCGTGCCGCTGCTGCAGTCGTTCGACATTGTCGGCAAAGGCCATTCCAATCCCGCCGTTTCCAGGCTGCTGATGGAGCTGAAAACCGAAGTCGAAACCGGCTCCACTCTCGCGGCGGCATTTCGCAAGTATCCGTTGCAGTTTGATGCCCTGTTCTGCAACCTGGTGGCGGCCGGCGAACAGGCCGGTATTCTGGAAACCCTGCTGGATCGCCTGGCGACCTACAAGGAAAAGACGCTGGCCATCAAGTCGAAGATCAAGGCGGCGCTGTTTTACCCGGTCGCGATTATCGGCGTGGCTTTCATCATCACCGCCGTTATCATGATTTTCGTCATTCCGGCTTTCAAACAGGTGTTCACCAGCTTCGGCGCCGATCTGCCCGCGCCGACGCTGGTGGTGATGGCGATCTCGGATATTTTCGTCAAGTACTGGTACCTCATCATCGGTTCGGTCGGCGGCGGCATCTACGGTTTTCTGTACATGTGGAAACGCTCGGTGCCGGTGCAGATCATGATGGACAAGATTATGTTGAAAGCGCCGGTTTTCGGACACCTGGTGCGCATCTCCACCATCGCACGCTGGACGCGCACGCTGTCGACCATGTTCGCCGCCGGCGTGCCACTGGTGGAAGCGCTGGAATCGGTGGGCGGCGCCTGCGGGAATTACGTCTACACCCTTGCCACCAAGCAGATTCAAGGCGAGGTATCGGTCGGATCGAGCCTGACCGTGTCCATGCAGAACACCAACATCTTCCCCAACATGGTGATCCAGATGGTGTCGATCGGCGAGGAATCGGGCGCCTTGGACGGTATGCTGGGCAAGGTGGCGGACTTTTTCGAGCAAGAGGTCGATGACGCGGTGGAAGCGCTGTCCAGCTTGATGGAACCGGTGATCATGGTGGTGCTCGGGACGCTTATCGGCGGCATGGTTGTCGCGATGTATCTGCCGATCTTCAAGCTGGGCCAGGCGGTCTAAGGCAGGCCTGGCTTCGCTATGCGGGCGAGCCTGCCACCTCGCCCCGCGCACCTGAACAGCGCTCGGCGGCAATAATGACCTCACGTTCGAGCGAGTTCCTGGAAGGACACTTTTCCGGCGGGGCCGGCGCGCTTGCTTCCCCGGGCGCCACGCCACTGGAGCGGCGCATTGTCTGACGCCGCCGCGTTTTTCTCCTCAGGCACGGTCCTGCCCTGGCTCGGACTGATCCTCGGTCTGGCTGTGGGATCCTTTCTCAACGTGGTCATTCACCGCCTGCCCCGGATGCTGGAACGCGACTGGGCCGCGCAGTGCGCCGAGATGCGCGGTGAGCCGGCCCCCGCTGCCGCGCCCCTCAATCTGGCGTTTCCGCGCTCATATTGCCCGTCTTGCGGGCACCCGATTTCGGCGCTGGAAAACATACCGCTGTTATCCTGGGCGTGGCTCAGGGGCAAGTGCTCCGCTTGCCGCGCCAGGATCAGCGCGCGCTATCCACTGGTTGAACTGCTCACCGGGATAGGCGTGGCCTATTGCGCGATCCGTTATGGCGCCACACTGGCCGGCGTTGGCGCAGCCGTCTTCCTGTGCGCCTTGATCGCAGCCTGTTTCATCGATTTCGACACCCAGTTTCTGCCCGACGCCATTACCCTGCCGCTGCTCTGGCTGGGATTGCTCGTCAATATCGCGGGTACTTTCGTGGATCTCCAGTCGGCGGTGGTCGGCGCCGCCGCGGGGTATCTATTCCTGTGGAGTGTGTTCTGGCTGTTCAAGATGGCAACCGGCAAGGAAGGCATGGGATACGGCGATTTCAAGTTGCTCGCCGCAATCGGCGCCTGGACCGGCTGGAAAATGCTGCCCCTGGTGATTCTTGCCTCGTCGGTTATCGGTGCGGCAGCGGGCATTCTGCTGATTGTGCTCGCGCGCCATGGCCGCGAGGTTCCCATTCCCTTCGGCCCTTATCTCGCGGGCGCCGGCGCGGTGGCGCTTTTCTGGGGGCCGCAACTGACGCGCGAGTACCTGAAGCTTATTTACTGATGCCCTACGTCGTCGGCCTCACCGGGGGAATCGGCAGCGGCAAGAGCGCGGTGGCCCAGGCATTTGCCAGGCGCGGCGTCGCCATCGTCGACAGCGACGTGATCGCGCATGCGCTCACCGCGGCCGGCGGAGCCGCGATACCGGCCATCCGGGAGGCGTTCGGCGACGCGATGATCGGGCCGGATGGCGCGCTGGAGCGCTCGCGCATGCGCGAACGCGCATTTTCCGACAGTTCGGCAAAGCAAAGGCTTGAAGCCATCCTGCACCCGCTCATCGGCGCGGAAAGCCTCCGCCAGACCGTTGCCGCGAGCGCGCCGTACGTAATTCAGGTGGTGCCGCTTCTGGTTGAAACCGCCATGGGTCACGAGCGTTTCGACCGGATACTGGTGGTCGATTGCGGCGAGTCGCTGCAGATCGAGCGTGTCGGCGCCCGTAGCGGCATGGACGCGGACGAAGTACGCCGCATCATGGCGACCCAGGCGAGCCGCCACACTCGCCTTGCCCGGGCGGATGACGTGCTGATCAATGAAGGCAGCCTTGAGGACATGGACGCCAAGGTGGAACTACTGCACCGGCGTTATCTGGCCCAATCCAGGGAACTTGACCGGCCACGCGGACCGCCACCCGCAAGGGGGCTGGTGCCACAAATACAACGGCTGGCACTAGCCAGCGCCCCTGAGAATAGGCGAGAATCGTCCAGTTTCCCTATTGCAGCGGCGCCAGTGATCGTCTACGAATATCCGCTGAGTGAGCGTGTGCGCACCCTGCTGCGGCTTGAAAATCTATTCGAGCGCGCGCGCTTTTTTCTTGACAGGCGCGAGGCGCTGGAACATCACGTCGTCCTGTTGACCCTGTTCGAGATCCTCGAAGTGGCCAGCCGCGCCGACATCAAATCGGATTTGCTGCAGGAACTGGAACGCCAGAAGCAGGTGCTGTCGTCGTTCCGCAACAATCCGGAAATCGCCGAGGATGCGCTCAATCAGGTGCTCGCCGACATCGAGCAGTCCAGCCACGCCTTATTCGCGATGACCGGCAAAATCGGCCAGTACCTGCGGGAAAATGAGTGGCTCATGAGCATCAAGCAGCGCACCGGCATTCCCGGCGGCGCCTGCGAATTCGACCTGCCTTCCTACCATTACTGGCTGCACCGCGACAGCGCCGCAAGGCTTGCCGATCTGAATGTCTGGATCAATCCTCTTTACCCGATTCGCGACGGCAGCGCCATCGTGCTGCGCCTGCTGCGCGAAGGCGGCAAGGCCGCGAGGATGGTCGCGCGGCAAGGGGCGTTCTCGCAGATGCTGGGCGGAAAGGTGGCGCAGATGGTGCGCATCAGGCTGCCGCGGGATTTGCAGTGCATCCCGGAGATCAGCGCCAACAAATACGCGCTGAATATCCGCTTCGTGACGTCCGGCATTGAACCGCGTCCGCGGGTGGTCGATGCCGATATTGAGTTCGAGTTGAGCTTCTGCAACCTGTAGTCACGTCTTTTGCCGTCCAACGACGTCTGGTCTTCCCCTCCAAGACCCGCTCCCGGGAAGCATTGCCCCTTTAACCGGGAAAAGGGGCCACACGATCGAATAGGATGAGATGGATGCGCCACAATCGAAACTCGTCCTTGACGAAATAGAAACCGCGTTGGCGCGGCACTAAGGGTTCGCGGTGGAGGAGTTGGATTTCATGCCGAACTACAACATCAAATACCGCCTCGGCCGCGCCGCCGAAACGGTGGAGGACTGAGTCATGGCCGCAAAAAAGAGGCCCCGGCCCGCCACCCGCCGCAAGCCCCGCTCCGCCGCCAAGGCGGACGCCAGCCTGAACTTCACCACGCTGGTGGACTCCATCCGCCAAGTGCATGAGTACTGCGCGGCGCAGGCGGGCCGCGCCGTCAACCTGAGCCTGACTCTGCGGAATTGGGTGATCGGCGGCTACATCCATCACTACGAACTGAATGGCCAGGACCGGGCCAAGTATGGGGACGCCATGATCGACCGGCTTGCCGT
>MEQV01000018.1:11483-16772 GCA_001770355.1 Betaproteobacteria bacterium RIFCSPLOWO2_02_FULL_62_17 | reverse complement strand
AGGTCGCGCACGATGGATTTCAGTTGCACTTCGATGCGATGCAGCAAGGCATGGCAGTCAGGGCAGAACCACTCGAAACCGTCAAGCACCCCTTGCGGGCGGGTGCGTTCGATCACCAGGCACAGGCTGCCTTCCTCGGGCCGCTGCGGCGAGTGCCGCAGGTGCGGCGGCAGCAGAAACATCGCGCCCTCGCGCAGTTCTACCCGCCCGGGGAGTCCGCCCTCCATGGTGCTGAGCCAGGCGTTGCCCTTGAATTGCCAGAAGAATTCTTCGTAGGGATCGTCGTGAAAATCGGTGCGCTGGTTGGGTCCACCGACCACGGTGACGATGAAATCGGTGTTTTCCCAGATCTGCTGGTTGCCCACCGGCGGCTTGAGCAAGTGGCGGTGTTCATCCAGCCACTTGGGGAAGTCAATGGGAGGGAACATTGGGCCGCTCCTGAATGTCGATGCCGTGATGTTAGCGGTTGTCCGGGGTCGCGGTGCTGCATTGGGGTGACTTGCAGCACCCAGGCTGGCACGATACGTGCTCATTCTGAAAAATAAAGGCTGGAAATTTAGTCACTTCTCCCTGGTGTGGTGCCAAGAGCCGCTATTATCGTCAGCTAGCATCAGACAAGAACAAGTTGTAGAGTCATAACCCATGTCAATGAACTCCATTCGACGCATCGGCAGGCTACCCGCCCTCCTGGCGGCGTGCACCTTTTTAGCCGCATGCACCACCAATCCGCACGGCGATCGTGCAGTGCTCGCGGCGCCGACACCGTTTAGCGACGCCTACACCCAGGTAAATTTAAGCCTGCGGCTGGCAACCAGCCTTGACCTGCGCGAAACCTGCGATCTGACAGGCTGCATCGAAAGTACCCAGTTTGATGAGCGCGTATCGCGAATCGGCGCGCGTCTGGCGGCCATGGCGTATCAGAAGTATCCGGATCTGGCCGGGCGGGTAGCCGGCTTCGAATTCAGTGTCGTCGACAAGGCTGAACCCGGCACCGGTTCCACAGCGGGTGGCGTGGTGGTTGTGCTGCGGCCGGTGAGCGGGATCGCGCGCACCGATGAGGCGCTTTCATTCGTTCTCGCCCGGGAGATCGGCCACGTGGTGTCGCAGCACCATGAGGAGAACACCGCCACCAGCCTGGTGGTGTCATTGGTGGCAGCGATGCTGGCGCCGGTGGCATCGGTCGTCAAGTATCTGGCATCGATCTATTCGGGCGTCACCACCGCGATCGCTTCGGCTTCGGTGACGGCGGCATCCTTTGCCAGCTCTAAAGTGCTGATTGCTGCCTATCGTCCGCGGCAACTGGACGAAGCCGACAAAGTTGCCCTGAACCTCCTCGCCTCCACCAACGTCGATCCGCAGGACGCGGCCGCCGGTTTCGCCTATGCCGGGCTGCTGGAACCCGATGGCGCATGGGTGCGCGAGTTGCGGCATTCCGTCAACAGCCTGACGGGGCGGTTCGCCGCGTTGCCTCAGACCGCTACGACAGTCCAATAAGTTCCGGGATTCCCGCTACGGGAATTCTGCCTCACAAGCCTGCGATGCGTGGCGCGCTGCCAACGCTGCGCTCACAGCACCGTTGCAATTCAATCACTGCCAAGATTCAAACCAGGCCGGCGCCGTTCCAGCGCGTACTTGACCAGCGCCGCGCCCCGATAGATGCCATGCACGAACTTGCCATACGGCAAGCTGATGAACAGCGCCATCACTGCGCCAAGATGGATGATCAGAAGGGACCCCATCCACGCCGATTCACGCAAGGCGAGCAGCGCAAGCCCGGTCAGGCTGGTGAGGACAAGCAGCGCGATGAAGGCAATATCCATGACGGATTGCTCCGGGTTGGCGGTGGCCGGGTCGCAGCGGCTTTTCAGCCACCACAGGCCGGCCGGACCGACTACCAGGCCGATGCCGCCGAGCGTGCCAAGCAGTACCGGCAGGCTGTAGAAACCATAGGGTGCCTGCCATCCGAATCCGTAGTGGTAGAGGGTGCCGACCACGGTTGCCGTGAAGCAAAGCAGAAACCCGTAGAAGCTGAGGTGGTGGAACCAGCGCCGCGCCTGCGAGGGTTGCTCACCCGGGTAGGTGCAGCCCACCGAGCCGTCGCCATCCAGGTTCTTCAGGGTGGCGATGTCCTTCAGCGCCTCGGTGAGCGCGAATGGACGCACGAACTCGGCCAGATTCTCGCCTGCGTCGCGCCAGAAATTCATGAACCCGGCAATCAGAGCCGCGAGGACGAAAAGGCTCACCGCGCCAAACGCGCCCGCCATGGCTTTATGCGGAATGACGGCATAAAAATCCCCGCCCCGATGTGCTTGGAACAACGCAGCGCCGCTGCCCGCGGCAAGGGTGGCGAGAAGAAAAATTCCCGCGATGCCGAACATCAGCGCGAGCGCGACAAACAGTCCGTTGCTGTCGAACAGGCGCGCCAGCGGCGCCGGCCACGCATATTGCCGGTAGGACTTCGCGCGGATCGCACCCAGCAGTTGCGGCACGTTGATGGCGAACTCGTGCGGCGGCGAGTACTGGCAGGCGTAATAGCACTCGCCGCAGTTATGGCAGAGATTGGCCAGGTAATTGAGGTCGGTGGCATGAAATGCCAGCCGCCGCTCCATCGCGGGGAACACCGCGCAATAGCCCTCGCAATAGCGGCAGGAGTTGCAGATGCCCATCTGGCGGGCGCCTTCGGCCATCAGGGAAATGGGGTCAGAGTCAGATTTTTCGCCGGGGTGGGTTGCTACATTGAAATTTTCGTTTTGAAAAATCTGACTCTGACCCCATTTATCGGACATGACGCGCCGCCTCCTCTCCGGCGATGCGCCCGAAGACGGTGCCTATGGTCATGCCGATGCCGGCGAGATAGCCTTTGGAGAGGATATTGCCCGCCATGATTTCTCCGGCTGCGAACATGTTCCCGGCCACGTCGCCGCTTTTCATTTTTATGCGTGCCTGCGGGGTAACGTTGACCCCGAGGTAGGTGAAGGTGATGCCGGGCCGCAGCGGATAGCCGTAGTAGGGCGGCGCGTCGATCTTCAGGGCCCAATGTGTTTTCTCAGGGGCCAGGCCCTGCGTGCGGCAGTTGTCCAGGATGGTGTGGTCGAACTCCCCTGAAATGACTGCCGCGTTGTAGTCGGCGACAGTCTTTACCACGGTTTCCACCGGCAGGCCCAACTTCTGCGCAAGTTCCGCGGTGCCGTCCGCCTTGAATCCGGGGAACACCGGCGGCATGAAGCGGCCAATCGGTTTCCTGTCGATGATGCAATAGCCGATCTGGTCCGGCTGCAACGCAATGAGGCGGCCCCAGATGGCGTAGCGCTTGGGCCAGAAATCCTCGCCCTCGTCATAGAAGCGCAGGCCGTCGCGGTTGACCACGACACCGAGGGAGACGCAGTCGACGCGCGAGACGATGCCGCCGTCGAACTTGGGGGCGCGCGCGTCGATGGCCGCGGCGTGGCATTGAGTCGGGTCGCCGATGGCTTCGGCGCCCCGGTCGTGCAGCACGCGCAGCATTTTTCCCATGTTGTAGGGCGTACCGCGGATGAGAAAGTTCCTTGCCGGCGGGCCCCAGGCATCTTCGAGCCATTCCAGATTCGATTCGAAGCCACCGGAAGCCACGACCACGGCGCGCGCGCCGACGCGCATTTCCGCGCCGTCCTTCTTGACGATGGCCGAGGTGAAGCGGTTGTCCTTGATTTCCAGATCGACGGCCTCGGCTTCGTAGAGCACTTTTACCCCCAGCATTTCCGCCGCATGGAAATAGCTGTTGACCAGGGCCTTGCCGCCGCCAAGAAAGAAGGCGTTGGTGCGCCCCAGATGCAGCGTGCCGCCGAGAGAAGGCTGAAAGCGCACGCCGTGGGCGCGCATCCATGCAATGGCCGGTTCCGACGCGCGGATGACGTGGCGGGCGAGTTCCTCGTTGGTATTCCCGCCGGTGACCTTGAACAGGTCCTGGTAATACTCTTCTTCAGGATAGGCTTCGATGAGCGGATGCATCGGCGCGCGGTGCATGGTGCGGATGTTGCGGGTATGGCGGCTGTTGCCGCCGCGATAATGGCGCGGCGCGCATTCGAGCAAGGTGACTTTGGCGCCGGCCTCGGCGGCGGTGATGGCGGCGCACAGCGCGGCATTGCCGCCGCCGATCACCAGGACGTCGCAGCCGTGCTGGTCGTTCATCTTTCTATCTTCCGGGGAAAAGAGCGGGGTTCAGCGTGGCAACCAGCCCTGTTGAGTATAAAACCCGCGCACCGCGGCCTCGAACCCCGCCGGGTTGTCGCCCATCACCGAATGCCCGGCGCCTTCCACCAGTGCGAAGGCCGAACCGGGAATGAGTTGCTGGAATTCGCGCGCGCCTTCCAGTGACAAGACATCGCTTTGCGCGCCGCGCACCAGCAGCGTGGGGCAACGTATCTCGCGTGCCGCCGCGGCAAGCTGGTCATGCATGGCCTGCGGATTGGCGTGACGGTGTCCGCTTGCAAACCAGGAATCGTATTTCCATGTCCACTTGCCGCCGGGCAACTGTTTGAGGTTATAGACGCAGGTAAAATTGCGGATGGTTTCCAGCGGGCGGCGCGGATTGAATTTGTGGATGACCGCAGCGGCCTCGTCCAGATCGCTGAACTCGCGGTTGTTGCTCATGAAATCGCGAATGTGGCTGGTGCCCGCGCGCTCGATGCGCGGTCCGATGTCGACCACCACCAGCGAGCGCACGCGCTGCAGGTGCTGCGATGTGAACATCATGGAATTCATGCCGCCCATCGACATGCCGATGAGGAAAAAACTATCCAGCCCCGCGGCCGTGGTGAATGCGGCCAGGTCGTTCACCATCGAGGCGCGTGAATAGTCGCGGTCCGGCGCCCAGTCGCTGTCGCCATGGCCGCGCTGGTCGAAGGCCATGACGTGAAAGTGCGGCGCCATGGCGGCCGCAAACAAATCCCAGGTGTGGCAGGTCTGCCCGACGCCATGCAGCAGCACCAGCGGCGGGCTGTCGTGCGCGCCCCAATCCAGATAGTGGAACCTGAGGCCGTTGGCCGGCACGTACTTGCTGGTGCAGTCGCTGCTCACGATAGGGTTCCATTCAGACAGTCTGCGCGCATTTCGCTTTGCGCAACGCGCTGTTTCGCAACGCGCTGCGGCCGATATTGCCGAGGGAGGGTAATATACAGCGCGCGCCGCGGAAGCGAAAGATTTCGCCCGGTACGGGATTCAATATTCAGGAGAGCGGTATGAAGGCAATCAGTATCCTGCGGCAAGCCGCGTTGTCATTGATTCTCGCGGCCTGCGCCGGCACGGTCGTCG
>MEQV01000018.1:9736-11442 GCA_001770355.1 Betaproteobacteria bacterium RIFCSPLOWO2_02_FULL_62_17 | reverse complement strand
CCGCAGGTGGGGCAGGCGGGCAAGGACGTGATCTGGGTGCCGACCTCGCAGGCGCTGGTTGACGCCATGATGAAGATCGGCAAGGTGACCGCCAAGGACGTGCTTTACGATCTGGGCTCGGGGGATGGGCGCACCGTGATTACCGCCGCCAAGCTGGGCGCGCGCGCCTACGGCATCGAATACAACCCGGACATGGTGGAACTGTCCAAACAGAACGCGGCCAAGGCAGGCGTATCGAATCGCGCCAGCTTCATGAAAGCGGATCTGTTCGAGACCGATTTTTCGCAGGCCAATGTGATCACCATGTTCCTGCTGTCCAGCATCAACCTGAAGTTGCGCCCCAAGATTCTCGACCTGAAGCCGGGCACGCGCATCGTCTCCAACACCTTCACCATGGAAGACTGGAAGGAAGACGATTCGGTGACGGTGACCGCGCAGGAGGGCTGCAATACCTACTGTGTGGCGTATTTCTGGGTGGTGCCGGCCAAAGTAGGCGGCAACTGGCGTCTGGGCCAGAGCGATCTGGTCATAAAACAGGAATTTCAGATGCTAAGCGGCAGCTTGACCGCGGACGGCAAGTCGATTCCCGTGTCCGGACGGCTGCGCGGCGAGCAGTTAAGCTTCACCGTCGGCGGTGCCCGGTACGATGGACGCGTCAGCGGCAATTCCATTTCCGGCACGCGCAAGGCGGGTAACTCGTCCAGCTCGTTCAGCGCGGCGCGCCAATAGGGATGGTTCCTGGCGGCGCGCCTCGGTCAAGGCGCGCCCTCGCTGGAGGAACTAGTTCGGTAACTGCCCGATCTCCCTGAGCACCCGGGCCCACTGTTCTCTGCCGGCGCGAATGAATTCGCCGGTTCCCTGAGGCGTGCGCGGGCCATCGACATTGATCCAGCGCAGCTTCCTTACCTGCTGCACATACTGCGGTTGTTTAAGTGAGATGGCGGCGGACTGGTTGAGCCTCTGGATGATGTCCGGCGCGACACCGGCGGGTGCGACCATGACCACCCAGCTCGACATGCCGAAGTCGGGAAAGGTCTCCGCCACGATGGGCAGGTCTTTCCAGTCCTCCAGCCGCCGTGCGTTGGACAGGGCGATGGCGCGCACCTGTCCGCTCTTGACATAGGCTTCCATGGCAGAGGTCGCGGTCAGCATCATGGCGACGACGCCGGAGACGGTGTCCTGCACGCCTTGCGGGCCGGCTTTGTAGGGCACGTTCAGTATGTCCAGGCTGGCGCGCTTTTTCACCCACTCGCCGAACATGAATGCCGAAGAGGTGTTGGTGGCAAAGGTGAGCTTTCCGGGATTGGCCTTGGCATAGGCAATCATTTCGGGAAGCGTTTTGATCGGCAGGCTGGAATTGACGAACCAGCCGATGCCGCCGGTATCGTCCACGATCACGGCAATCGGCGAAAAATCCCTGGCCGCGTCGTAGGGCATGTTCTTGCGCACCAGCGGTTCAATGGCCAGTACCGATTGCGAGGCCAGCGCGATGGTGTAGCCGTCGGGCACCGCCTTCGACGCCACCTCCATGCCGACGATACCGTCGGCGCCGGCGCGGTTGTCGACCGTGATCGGCCGTCCCAGGTCGCGCGACATCTGTTCGGCCAGTATCCGACCAAGAATGTCGGGCACGCTTCCCGCCGCCTGCGTGACGATCAGGCGGATGGGCTTGGCCGGGTAGCCTGATTGGGCCTGGGCGGGGCTTA
>MEQV01000018.1:9616-9726 GCA_001770355.1 Betaproteobacteria bacterium RIFCSPLOWO2_02_FULL_62_17 | reverse complement strand
TCCAAGAACTCGGAGTGAAAACAAGCGGGTGTTGGTTTGAGCCATGGCGCCTCCTCTGGACCCGGTACGATGATTCATCACGCGGCCGCTGCCTCGCGATGCAACCGCAA
>MEQV01000018.1:8383-9606 GCA_001770355.1 Betaproteobacteria bacterium RIFCSPLOWO2_02_FULL_62_17 | reverse complement strand
AGGTTAGCCGGCGTCGCCCGGCGCAAAGCCGGCACGCCGCGGTCCCGGTACATGCCCATTCTGCCCTCGGGCGCGTGTCCCAATCCGCAGAACATGGCGATGCCGAAATCCTGCACCGCCGCCTGCGCCATGGCGATTCGCTTCTTCGCGCCTTCCAGCCCGTCCCCCAGATTGAGGAGGCCGATGAAAAGCTTTGCTCCTTTGGGCAGGTTCAAGCGTTTGAACACGGCGTAATCCGCTTCGACATGGTCCGGTATCACCGGGATATGGATGTAGGTCATCGGCCTTGTCAGACGCGACATCACGGCATTGGCGGCATCGACCAGTACGTTGTTGTCCTGTCCGGCACGGATGTCGTGATGCCAGATGGAGCAGATGTGAAAGCCCAATTGCACCTGCGGCGGTATCCGGTTGGCTACCCACGAGGCGGACTCCGCCATCTGCTTGAGCGTCCAGTGAAAGTGCTTGTGGATGGGCTGGTCCCAGGCGTGCGGACGGCGCAAATACTCTTCGTGTTCCGCTTCCATGCCGAGGTCGAGCTGAATCGCCAGTTCATTCGCCGGGACGCGGTCGATGACTTCCTGCAGTTCATTCCAGATGGCGTCGCGCGCGAGCGGCAGCAGCTGCTCGGCGGGAAGCTGCAGCACGAAAGACGAGGTGCCCGGTCCGGGGATAGTGAACTGAAAGCGCGTGGCCGCGGGTATGGTTCCCGCCTGTTTCAATTTTCTGAACTCTTCATAGGATGCCAGCGCGTTCTTGCCATAGCCGTAGGGGCCGAGTTTCAGATCCTTGGCATCGAAGCCCGGTTTCAGTTTGTAGAGCGTGAGCATGCGGCTGGCAGTGGGTTCGAGCGGCACCTCCCCACCGACCTCGAACGCGGGATTGCGCGCGAACGAATCGCGCGCAAGGCTGAGCCATCCGGCCTGTTCGCCGTCCGGCATGCGCGGCGCCAGCGCGCCGACGCCTTTGGCGAGCGCTTCAAAAACTTTCGCGGCGGGCTTGAGGGGAACGCTGCCGACGAACATGACTTCGCGATTGACTGCCACGAATGCTCCTTGAAATGCGTTGTCCGTGGTGAAAGCCGGGCCGGCCGTCAACAGATCAATTCGCTCGCCGCAATGTGATCGGCGAGGACCTTGGGCACCTCGCTGGCTGGCATGCGCCCCAGCCCGCAGTAGGCGCCGACGCCGAATTCCGGCAGATATTTCTTCGCCATCGCGACG
>MEQV01000018.1:153-8330 GCA_001770355.1 Betaproteobacteria bacterium RIFCSPLOWO2_02_FULL_62_17 | reverse complement strand
CTTGGGCCTGAGCTGCGCAAGCGGCGCGACGAAGGCGTCGTCCACCTTGTCCAGCAGCGGAATGTGCACCCAGTCGACGCGGCGGCCCGAAGCTTCGACTACCGCGTTGGCAAAATTCACCGTCGCCCCCAGGTCCTTCGGCGCGAAGCGCGGCCAGCCGCCCATGGTGCCAAAGCAGAAGTGGTAACCGAGCTCTACGCCTTCGGGAATGTGCGGCGAGAGCGCGCCGACCTGCCCGAGATTGCGCCCGATAGAACCTTCGGCAGGAACGCCGGGAATGCCGCCGTTCACTTCGGTGATCTCGCGCGCCAGGTCCCACTGGATGGCGAGTTCCTTTGCCGGGATTTTCGAGGTGATCGTCGCCACTTCCGCTCGCAGGGCATCGGTGTAGCCGGGGCGTATCTTTTCCAGGTCGCCGGGCGTGGGAAAGGTGCGGATCGCGCAGGTGCTGTTGACCATGGGCAGCGACACCTGGAAGCGGATGTGCGCGGGCAGGATGCTTTTTTCCTTTAACGTGCGGAAAACGAAGTAGGAGTTGAGCGCGTCCTGCGCATAGCCCAGGCGCCAGCCCGGATCGCCGAACACCACCCGCTCCACGCCAGGCTTCACCTTGAACGCCCAGCCGTCCTTGTCGTCGTGCGGATAGAGGCGCTCCACGCCGTTGTCGCGCCGCGGCCGCTGCAGTATTTCCAGGTCCGGATGCAGCGCGAACACCTGTAAGTGCACGTGGCTGATCCAGTAGCGGCGCGGGCCGACCTCGCCGTCCGGAATTGTCTGTAGAAACTTTCCAAGAGGCTTGCCGAATGTTTCCAGGACTTCGCTGGCCGTGTCCAGGGGCATGCTGCCAACCATCAAGAGCTGTTTGCTCATGGATTATTCCTAAATACTTTTGCCATTCGAATGCGGATTGGATTCTTGAGCGTCGGTGCAGGGTATTTGCTTCATTGGTCGAGCCGCACGCCCGTAATCTTCAGCGTGCGCGCATTGGTCTCGCCGTCTGCGCGCAGGAATGCGGCAAATTGTTCCGGAGAACCGCCAACCGGGTCGCCGAACTCGAAGCCCTGCCGGGCGAAGAAGGTCTCGACGAATTTCGCATCGTCGATAAGTTTCTTGGTCTCGGCATGCAGTCTTTGCAGAACATCGGGTGGCGTTCCGGCGCGCCCGAACAAGCCCCACCAGTTGGTCAGCGTCAGGTCGACCCCCGATTCCCTCATGGTGGGCAGGTTGGGCATGAAGCCGGACCGTTTATCGCCGCCGATGACGGCCAGTGCCTTGATTTTTCCGGCCTTCACCTGTTGCGCGGCGACGCCCACGGTAAGCACCGCGATCTGTATCTCCCCGCCCATCACCGCGGTCGCGGCCGGTATCGCCGACTTGTAGGCCACGCTGTAAAAGCCCGCGTTCAAGGTGCGGTTCATCCATTCGACATAGAGATTGGTAATGCTCCCCGGGCCGAAAGTGCCCCAGGTGATGGTTTTCGGCCTTGATTTGGAATGCTCGATCAATTCGCGCAGTGAGGCCGACGGCACGGTCGGGTGCGCGATCACGGCGCTGTAGAGGAAACCCAGATGCATGATCGGCGCGAAATCGCGCATCGTGTCGTAGGGTAGTTTTGCGTACAGCAGGGGATTGAGGGTAAAGGGGGATCCATAGCCCAGGCACAGCGAATAACCGTCCGGTGCAGCGCTTGCGCAGGCGCTCAGGCCGACGATACCGTCGCCGCCGGGCCGGCTCTCGACCACGAACGGCTGGCCGAAGGTCTGCGAGAAAGCCTGCGCCATGCCGCGCGCCACCGTGTCGTGCGGTCCGCCGGCCACATGCGGCATGATGAAGCGCACGGCTTTCACGGGATAAGGCTGCGCAATGACCGGGAGCGGCAGGGCAAGCGATGCCGCGATCAGCACAATAGTCAGCTTCATGGGAATTCACCCGAGGGTTGATTCAGGCACATGATGCGTGCCTGCCGGTTCAGGGTCAACCCAATTCGAGTCCCCCTGGCTGTGCCGCTGCGGCAGGTCCCGGCCGACGGCTACAACTTTTTCTGGGGCACCAACATCACGCTGGTGAGTAATCTTTTCCTGCTGAAGTCGGTGCCCTACGACGCGGATAAGGATTTCACCCCGGTCGCGAACATTGTCGACAGCCCGCCCAACGTGCTCGCGAGGATTACCCTACTCCGCAACGACAAGAAAAATGTTGGGGGATGCCCTCGCGACCAGGCCCTCCAGGCTCGCAGCGAGTGTGGCTGGCGCCGTGCGCCCGGGTCTGTTGCTTGGCGGCAGGAGCGGTCGCAATTGCCGCGCCTTAACGGCGTGATCGGCGCTTCGCGGCGGCCCGGTCCCGTCGTCACGCGCTACGTTGGCGCCGAGCCTGGCCGAAACGATGCCGACGACCTCTCCGCGATAATTCAGGATCGGCCCGCCGCTGTGGCCGCTTCGAACTGGCGCTGATAACCGGAACAGCAGGTTGTCGTTTCCGAATCGGGCAAACCGGCTCACGATTCCGCTGGCGAATTTCGGCGACGTCCACATCACGTCACGGTGCGGATAACCGATCGTGAAAATGGTCGATCCCAGCGCCGCGTCCGACACGCCGATGGGCAGTCCTTTTCGACCGCGAAGCTCCGGCGGCATTTCCAGCACGGCGAGATCGGCGTTCGCATCGAATGCGAGGAGCGTCGTGTGTGCCCGTCGCCCCTCCACTGCGAGCCAGATCTTGCTGGCGCCTTGCACGACGTGATAAGCGGCAATGACCACCCCGCGGTCGCTGAGCCATGCCGTGCCGGCCCCCCGTATCGCGTCGAAATCGACGGCCTGCGTCGTCCCCTCCTGCCTCACCGGTTCACAGGCGATCCTGAGCAGTTCCTCGGCGTGACCGTGCTCCGGGGGAGCGCTGTACTCCATTTCGGCAAGTGGAATCACCTCCGAAATCGTCTTCCTTGCCGGGTCCTGCAAGTCGACCCATGCGGAAAGCGCGAACTTGCGGGCGTCGCATCGCACGTAGTACTCGTAGATCGTGTAGTCCTGCTCGGGCGTCGGGCGATACGCGATCCCTTTTACGAGCACCCTTTTCTCCCCCGAGGGCAGGGGGCCGATGGATTTCTGGTCTATGAACATGGCCAATCTGCTCGTCTCGCCCAGCCTGCGCCACTGCGCCGCTCGCGCCCGCTCGAGCATTGCGGCGATGTTCCCGAGGGCGTTGTTCGCGTCCGCCCGGCTGCCCGCCCGATCCGCCGTCTCGGCCGGATCCGCAGCCAAATGCTGCCGGTCCCGTGCCTCGAGCGCAACCGAAAAGCAAAGGAGCAGCACCGCGAACCAGACAGCCAGCGATTCGCTTCCACGTCCGCGTGCGGATTTTTTAAGCCGTGAAACGCTTCCCGGGGGCCGCATGTCTTTTCCGCTTCAGAGCACAGAATGATATGCCTTTCACGCCCGCCTCCGGGAGCTGTTTGAGTCCATTCCAAGGTTCTGTGCTTGTGCCAGCAACGGATTGCCGGTGATTGGCAAGAATGTTTCGGTCATCCGCTGCTCAGCCTGCTCGCTTCAGTTCACTCTTGATTGCTTCGATCTGGCTTTCCAGAACCGCGATTCTTTCCTTGAGTTGCTCGGCCTCGCCGGGTGGAACGGGGGACGCCGCGGCTACGCCCGCATCAAGGGGGGTGCTCGGCGGATACGGGCTGTGCCGCGTGGCCAGTGAGAACAGGTCCCAGCGGCTGTAACTACCCGTCAGGTTGTGGATTGACTTGCTCTGTGCAATGACTCCCAGGTCGATGTCGCCATAGACAATCGTCTCGATGTCGTACACCGGTCCGGCGACGTAGTCGCCCATCGGGTCGATGATGCTGCTGCCCCCGGTTCGGTCCAGGGCAGCGTTCGGATAGAACTTCTTCGGCCTCAACTCATCCGGGATGCAGGCGCACGCGGAGATGCCGAACATCGCGCCGCCCAGGCAGACTGCTCGCGTCATGACCTGTATTTCGGTATTCAGGGACCAGGTGCGCGATCCCGGCCAGAGGGAGCAGTTGATCTGCTCGTTCTGCAGGATCAAGTTGTGCACCAGCGGAAACTGCAGGTGCTCGCCGCAGATCAGGCCGCCCAGCCTGCCAAGCTCGGTGTCGAACACCCGGATGTTGTCTCCGCCGTCACCCCGCGTGTGGTAGAGCATCTCCCAGAGCGTGGGATTGATCTTGCGGTGAACGCCCAGGATCCCCTCGGAGGGGCCTATGAAAAGGGCGCTGTTGTACAGCCTGCCGCCGTGGTGCCTGTCCCTCTCGGTCATGCCGATGACCACGTAGGCACCGGCCTCCTGGGCGGCGCGGCACAGGGCCTGCGTTTCCGGGCTTGGAACTTCCACAGAATTATTGACGAACTCCCTCCAGAGCACGGTCCATTCGTAAGGCTCGGCCGCATTGACCGACCAGTACGGATGGGTGGGCAGGAAGCCTTCGGGAAAGACGACCAGCCGGGCGCCGTTCGCACCCGCCTGCACGATGAGCCTGCAGGCCTTCTCGAGAGTCGCCTGCAGGTCCAGGTAGACAGGTCCATCGCGCAATACCGGTGCCGCCTGAACCGCCGCGGCTTTGAAGACCGGCTTCCTGTAGTCACTCATGGCGTGCTTCCCGTTCCGAGCTTGCCCGCGGCAGAGCGTAATGTTCAAGCGCCGCGCGCGCTGCGCGCCATCGTTGTCCGGTCAGATGGATCGCCTGGAGTTTGGCATGGGCAGTCATGGTCGCGGTTCTCCCTGATATGGCGCTGCACACAGTTTCAGAGCCGGCCCCTAAATGGGATCCGCTTTCACGCGGATCGTCCGAACCAGCGCAAAGGGCCGTGTCAAAGCGTGCCGAACAGATCGATCATGACGCCGGACAGGGCTGCGATCGGCGTGACGGCGGGATTCTCGGTGGCGGAAATGTCGGCGTAGGCGCCGCCGCCCGGCCGGCGGTGGAAATGCACCAGCGCGTTTTGCAGATCGATCACCCAGACTTCCAGAACGCCATGCCGCGCATAGAGCGGCACCTTGACGCGCCGGTCCAGGCGCTCGGTTGAGTCGGCGACCTCGACGATGAGCAGCACGTCCGCCGCGCCCGGCAGCGCATCGCGGTAGTAGTCCGCGCGCGGTTTGAGCAAAGCGACGTCCGGCTCGGGCTCGGAAAGATCGCCCAGGCGAACCGGCCCCTGAACCTGAACGATCGCCCGTTCGCCAACCGCCGCTACTAACAGGCGGTTCAGACGGTTGACCACGCTCGCGTGCCGGCTTCCGATTGGCGCCATGTCGAGAATCTCTCCTTCGATCAGCTCGGTCCGGGCATCCGGCGCGAGCACCCCGGCCTCCCCCATGCGATGGTAGGCCTGCGTCGTGATGCGGTGCTTCATTTCCGGAAATTCTTCCAGCAGGCCCATCGCCTTCCTCCTGACGGCTAAGATGCGGCTCATATGCTAGCCCATGCCCGAGCGCCTGCCAAGACTCACTCTAAGTCAGGGGTTGATGGAGGCGGGAGATAAGCATGAAGCGCAGCGATAATAGAATTCTCACCACGCTCGTGGGCAGGTTGCAGCGGGCGGGGGTGCAAGCGTGTGGCGGAGGCGAACCAGCCGCAAGCCTCTGTATAGCGTGTATATCAAATACTGGATTAATACTGGTCGGTAACGTACGCCAATTCTGGTAACTTTCCAGGAAATTTTTTCAATTACCCAGCGACCCCCTGCTCCATTATCGTGAATTCCCCGGACGGCTCTCACGACATGATCGAAAGCGCTCGCGGATGGGTATCGCTCTTCAGACCGGAAAGCCGTGCTCGCTGTACCACTTCTCGGCGCCCGGATGCAGCGGGACGTCTCTGGGCGTCGATTCGGTTTCGCGGCCCAGGCCACCCATGCCCGGGAACGGCGCCCACGGCGTGTTCTCCCATTCGATTTCGTCGATGCGCGCATTGAGCGCGTCGCAGACCCTGTAGGCGATCTCCTCCGGCATCGAAGCGTTCGAGTAGAGCGGCCAGCCGCTGTAGTCGATGACTAGGTGGTCGGATCCCAGGCGCGGGTAGACGCGGGCCGGCAAAACGGCTTTGCGCCAGCCGATGTCTTGCAGTTTGGAGAACACCGGCTCCTCCAGCGCGATCGGCTTCATGCCCGCTTCCAGCGCCGCATCCAGCCAGCCGCTGATGCCTTCATCGAAGACCGCATCGATGGTGCCATTGCTCAGGGCGTCCAGGCGGCGCTTGTCGCCGGGCAGTCCGTTGAGTTGCAGCTCGCCTCCCCAGGACTCGACATCCGGCATGCCAAAGCCGTACAGCGCGAGTGTCTGCGCGATGAGCACGCGCGTTGAATGCGTCGGTTCCTCGCGCGTCGAGATGCGAAGCGGATAACGTCTTTCCTTCACCTGGGCGAGCGAAGTGATCCCGGTGCGCGGATGAATGGCGAACACGAACCGGTCCCAGGAAGGGTAGCTCGCAATGACGCGCAGCGGCAGGGGTTTCGCGAACAAGCCGGTGCCGCGATATGCCTGGGTGAGCAGCGCCGAAGGATTGACCATGGCCATCTCGAGTTCGCCATGCTCCACCGCGTGCGCGAGGATGGGCGAGCCCGATGACATGCGCAGCCACGGACGATATTTTTCGCCTGCGCCGCTGCCCACGGTGATGCATATGTCGCGGTTGCCGGTGTAAGGCTCCTTCGGGTCGCCCCCGATGTGCAGCCCGATTTCCCAGAGCATCTTCGCGCGGCGGAAATTCGCGCCCTTCGGAAGCGGCTCCATGATCAGTCCTCGCAAGAATGTCGGTTGGCCGGCATGATAGACAATTCGGCTTTTGCATCACTCGGGCTTGATGCCGAGCTCGCGGATGACCCGGCCCCACTTCTCGCGCTCGCTCCTGTGAAACTCGGCGATCGACTCCAGGGTGCCGGCGCCGTCGATGGTGTATCCCAGGGCGAGCAGCCGCTGCGTGTATTCGCGCTCCCTGACCACCTGGTCGGTGGCCTGGTTGATGCGCCGCAGGATCTCGACCGGTGTGCCGGCGGGCGCGACCAGCGTGGACCAGCCGTTGCCGTTGAATCCGGGCAGCGTCTCGGCTACCGCGGGCAGGTCGGGCAGCCCCGGGAAGCGCTTTACCGAGATCACCGCGAGCACGCGCAGCTTTCCGGCCCTGCGCAGGTTGTCGATCGCGGCGAGCGAGATGATGATCGCCTGGGTGCGGCCCGCGGAGGTATCGGTGAGCGATTGCGCAGGTGACTTGTACGGAATCAAGGTGATCGGGGCGCCGGCGGTTCTGAACATCCACTCGCCGACGATGGAGGCAAGACCGCGGTCCGCGGCGTACGCGAGTTTTCCCGGCTGCGACTTCGCAAGCGCAATCAGCTCTGCGAGATTTGCTGCCGGCACCTCGGGATGCACGGCGACCACTTGCGAGCTGGTGTCGTAGACCATCGCCGCGCCGGCGAAGTCGCGTTCCGGGCGATAAGGGAGCTCGGCGAACACGAACGGATTGATGGCAAGCGAGGTGACGGTGCCTATGAGCAGCGTGTAGCCGTCGGGCGCGGATTTTGCCGCGTTGCGCGCGGCCACGATACCCGCGCCCGCGGTGTTGTTCTCGACCACGAAAGACATGGCGAGCAGGCGCGCCAGACGGTCCGAGGCCAGCCGGGCCAAGAGATCCGGCCCCGAACCGGGCGCGTTCGGTACCATGATTCTCACGGTTTTCGCGGGCCAGGGCTGGGCGGCCGCGGGCAGCGCCGCGATCAAGGAGGCCGCAAGAATGCAAAGAAGAGATTTCATTCTGCACGGCTTTCGGGGGTGACCTGGCCTTTTATCGTAAGCGTGCTGCTATTCATCGGTGGACCCCGGAAGTAATACCGTCTGCAAATCGTATTACCTGATGGCATGTCACGCAAGCGGAGTCGGGTTCGGCAATCAGAGTGGCGGATTGCCGGAAAGCCGCATGGGTAGCTCCCCGGAGTAGAATTCGGCATAGAATTTTCGCCAGGAGAGCACCGATGACCGCTACCACTGCAAAGCGCCCGAAAGCGCGCCGAACGACTAGCGACGCGATTGCCGCGCCGACGCCGAAATCGACCGCCTACGGTCGGGATGTACTGCGCGTGTTGAAGCAGATGCAAAACCTAGGGCCCTGGGAATTCGGTCCGCGGATTTCCGACCGCATATTCAAGAAGTGAAGTATCTGCTTG
>MEQV01000018.1:0-147 GCA_001770355.1 Betaproteobacteria bacterium RIFCSPLOWO2_02_FULL_62_17 | reverse complement strand
GCATCATCGCTGCGATCCTCAATCAAGAACAAGGTCATCGCCACCTCGAAGATCGCATCGTTGCTGCCCCGCGCGGGTCGCTGCATGTCTCCGCAATCACTGCCGTAGAAATTTGGGTTGGTCTTGCTCGACCGCGCACCCCTCGCG
>MEQV01000017.1:16965-21137 GCA_001770355.1 Betaproteobacteria bacterium RIFCSPLOWO2_02_FULL_62_17 | reverse complement strand
TGATTGATGGCGTTGAGCGGATCGATGGCCACGGTCATCTGCACCTGTACCTCCTGATTGGCGCACATCGGCATCAGTTCCGCCTGCATCAGATCGCCCTTCCGCAGCACCCGCGGCGCTTCGCCCCGCGTGGTCCAGCGCGGCGGCCCCCAGGACAGCGTCGCCGCCCCGGAATTCATCACGATATTGGGATAACGCAGGCCGATGCCGAAGTTGAACATCGCGCGCACCGCTTCGGCGTACATCACCTCCTCGCCCACGCCCTCGCCGGCGACAGCGCCGATCGCCGCGCAGCCCGCCTCGGCGGCTTTGGCGGCATAGCGGACCTGCGCCAGTTCCTCGGCGCTTTTCACCAGCATCAGATGGCTGAACTCGTCGGAGATATCATGGAATTCGACGCCTTTGAGCGCATCCGCGAACGGCATCCACCAGTTGGCGGGAATGGCGCCGAAGGGCTCGGTCGGCGCTTCGGAGCGCAGGCCGACCAGACCGAGCCTGCTGCCGCCGCCAAGCTTCGCGCGCACCACTTCCGCCGCCTGGCCGCCGCTGGTGGCGACCCGGTAGTCCGGCACCCACAGTGCATGGCCGCGTGCCTCGGACCACTTGGCGCGCAGCACCCGCAGATTCGCCCAGGTCAGCACCACCGCGTCGCCCTCCAGCGGCAGCACCGTGCATTCCTCGTTGTAATCGTCGCTGATGTAGCTCTCGTACATTTCCCTGGCGCGGAAGCCCGCAACCACCAGGCAATCGAGCCGGTGCTCGCGCATCAGCGCGCGCACCGAAGACCAGCGGCGGTCGCGCTCGGCGAAAGAAAGAACCGGGGGGCGGGCGTGTTTGACTGGCATGACGACTTTCTCCTTCATTGGCAATCCGGCAATGCCGGATCGGGTTGTGGCAATCCGGCTACGGCGGTTTAGGGTTAACCATCAGTCAATTTTTGACCGCAATGGGATAGGTGCAGAACTGATCGGAATCATCCAGGGTCCCCTTCCCTTGATCTGCCAAAGGCGAAAGTATCCCCTATTTCGTAAAATCGCAGCACCCATTGCGCGCAATTCCACCGCGCCGCGCCGCGCGGGGCCGCAAATCGGGCGACACTTGACTTCGAAGCGCCATGCGTTTAGCTTGCGACCGCCTGCGAATACCGCGCCCGGGGTGCGCGATTCCATGACGGGTTTGCATCATTCAGAGGAGGGGACGATGAAAAAATATTTTCCCGCGTTGTCGCTGTGCGCCGCATTGCTGTACCCCGCGGCAGGTTTTTCACAAGCGCCTGAACTTAAATTCTCCACCTTTCCGCCGCCCGCCGGCGCCTTGAACCGCGACCTGCTGACGCCCTGGATCAAGCAAGTGAATACCGCCCTGGGCGGCATGGCCACCATCAGGCTGTATCCGGGCGGCACGCTCGGACGCGATCCGGTGCAGCAATTCAAGCTGGTGCGCGACCGCGTCGTGGACATCGCCTATGTCGTCATGGATTACACGCCGGGGGATTTCCCCGATTCGAATATTTTCGAGCTGCCTTTCCTGACGGAGAATTCGCTGGAAGGCTCGGTGGCGCACTGGCGCATGGTCGAGCGCGGCCTGCTGCGCGGCTACGACAAGGGCAAATTCCTCGCCGGGTTCATGATCCCGCCGCAATCGCTGCATACCACAGGCAAATTGCCGAATCTCCAGGCACTGAAGGGCCAGAAAGTGCGCGCGGCCGGGGTATACCAGGCCGCCACCGTGGAAACGCTGGGCGGCACGCCGGTTACCGGCATCACCGTTGCAGGCGCCGCCGAAGCCCTCAGCCGCGGCGTGGTTCAAGGCGTGCTTTCCGACTGGAACGGCATGGTGGCGTTTCGCATCGGCGACGCCGCCAAGAATCATTACGAGCTGCCGCTGGGCGCAGCCGCGGCCGGGGTATTCATGAACACCGATTCCTACAACGCGCTGCCGCCCAAGGCGCGCGCGGTGATCGACAAGTATGCGGGCGAACCGCTGTCGCGGCAGCACGGCATCGAGTTTGACCGGCAATACAAGGAGAACCTGGACAAGACCCGCACCCAAAGCGAGCACACTTTCGTGTTCCCCAATTCGGCCGAACGCGACGAGGTCAAACGCCGCCTGCAGCCGGTCATCGAACGCTGGGCAAAGGAAAATCCCGAGGGGCGCAAGCGCCTGGAAGCGCTTGCCACGATCGTCGGAGATATCCGCAAGGGCCGTTGAGTGGCCTTGAAAAATACTCTCGAGCGGCTCGAAGGAATAGAAACACGCATCGCGGCCTGGTCGCGCAGCATTGCCCTGCTGGGCGTGTTGGCGCTGCTGGTGGTTTCCGGATCGACGCTGCTCGACGTGCTGCTGCGCTGGGTCGCCAATTCTCCCATCACGGGACTGAACGACATCAATGCTCTGGCCGTTCCCGTGGTCATCGCCGCCTGTTTTCCCCTGGTGGTGGCAATGCGCCACAATATTTCGATTCGCCTGTTGGGCCAGGCCATCGGGCCCGCGACCACGCGCTGGCTGGACGTTTTCGGCGCCGCCTTATTGCTGCTGTTCGTGATACTGGTGGGGTGGCAACTGGTGCTCTACACCCTGGAACTTTTTCGTTCCAATCGCACCACCTGGCAACTGCTGGTGCCGGTGACACCGACTTGGGCGGCGGCCACTGCCATCGTGCTGCTTTGCGTTCCGATCCAGCTCGCGGCCTTCGCCACCGACCTCGCGCGAGCTGTCAGTGGCGCGTCCCCCCGGGGCCCGGACGAAGAAGATCCCGTGGCATGAATGATCCACTGATCGTCGGCATGCTCGGCATGGCGGGCATGTTCCTGCTGATTGCGCTGCATGTCCCCATAGGCGTGGCCATGGGCATCGCGGGCTTCCTCGCATTCGCCGCAAACAGCGGAGTCGGCCCGGCATTTTCCCTGTTTGGCACCGAAGCGGCCTCGGCAATGGGCAATCTGGACCTGGTGGCGATTCCGCTCTTCCTGCTGATGGGCGGATTTGCTTCCGCCGCCGGGCTCTCCTCGGACATCTACCGGCTCGCCCACGCCATGATCGGCCACAAGCGCGGCGGTCTGGCGGCCTCGACCATATTCGGCTGCGCGGGCTTCGGCGCGGTGTGCGGGTCTTCGGTGGCCACCGCCTCGGCCATGACCACGGTCGCTTTGCCGGAAATGCACTCGCGCGGCTACCTGCCCTCGCTGGCCACCGGTTGCATCGCCGCGGGCGGCACGCTGGGAATCCTCATACCGCCCTCGATCATCATGGTGATCTACGCGCTGCTGACCGAGCAGTTCGTGATCACGCTTTATGTCGCGGCAATCATCCCGAGCCTGATCGCGGTGACACTGCAACTGCTCGCCGTCGCGTGGGTGGTCCGCGCCGATCCGCTCGCCGGGCCCGCCGGTCCCAGAGTGGCTTGGACGCAGCGCCTTGCCGCCATTCGCGGCAGCTGGGCGGCGCTCGCCCTGACACTGATCATTTTTGGCGGCATCTACGGGGGGATTTTCACCGTGAACGAAGCCGCCGCCGTCGGCGCGGCGCTGAGTTTCCTGGTGGCCTGGGCGCGCCTGCGCCTGACGCGCGCAATCCTGATACGCACGCTCACCGAAACCGCCTCGACCACCGGCATGATCTACATGGTGCTGATCGGCGCCAACGTGCTGACTTATTTCGTTACCGCCTCTGGGATGCCCGCGGCAATGGTGGAGGGCATACAACATCTTGGCCTGCCGCCGCTCCTGGTGATCACGGTGCTGCTGATTCTGTACATCATCCTCGGCGCGATCTTCGAGGAGGTATCGGTGATGCTGATCACCCTGCCCTTCGTGCTGCCGATGATCACCGGATTCGGCTACAGCCCGGTGTGGTGGGGCATCATCAACGTGATCGTGATCGAGATCGGCATGATCTGCCCGCCGATAGGCCTGAACGTGTTCGTGGTGCATGGCCTGGCGCGCGATGTGCCGTTGAAAACCATTTACTCGGGCATCATGCCCTTTTTATACTCGGACATCGCGCGCCTGGCGCTGCTGGTGCTGCTGCCCGGGATTACACTATGGCTGCCCAATGTCATGGGGTTGAAATAAGCGGCTTTAACTCTGAACAGGAGGAGGCTCAAGATGATCAGTCGGGAACTCAACAAACGGCTCACTTCTATCGGCCCCGGCACGCCCTGCGGAGAATTG
>MEQV01000017.1:9865-16877 GCA_001770355.1 Betaproteobacteria bacterium RIFCSPLOWO2_02_FULL_62_17 | reverse complement strand
CTGTATCGAGGAGCACTGCAAGCATCGTGGCACGTCGCTGTACTACGGCTATCTCGAGCCCCGCGGCGTGCGCTGCTGCTATCACGGCTGGCTCTACGACACCACCGGCCAATGCATCGAATTCCCCCTGGAACCCAAGGTCAGCCGCCAGCAGCAGGATCTCCGCCTCAAGTCGTATCCCCTGCAGGCGCTGGGCGGGCTGCTGTTCGCCTACATGGGACCGGATCCGCAAAAAGCGCCGCTGCTGCCGCGCTGGGACGTGCTGGTGCGCGAGGACGGCAAACGCGAGGTGAAGGTATTTCCGGATCACCACTGCAACTGGCTGCAGATCCAGGAAAACACCGCCGATTCGACGCACACGTTTTATCTGCACGGCATCATGGACCGCGAACTGGGCCTCAACCACCCTTTCGCCGCCTATTACCGCCGTCCGATAGAGAGCATGGAATTCGGCTTCTGCGAATGGGGCCTGGACAAGACCATCGTCTACGGCGGCGACGTTCCGGAAACCGAAATCCGACCGCCGATGATCTTTCCCAACATCCTGCGCATCCCCAACGGTCCGGTGGAAGTGATGCACTGGCGCGTGCCGATCGACGACGAGAACACGCGCATCCTGTTCGTCGCCTTCACGCCGGTGAACAACGGCAGCGTGCGCACCCCCGAGGACGCGGTCATTCCCTTCGAGTATGTGCCGGTGATGAAAACGCCGGATGGCGAATACGACCTGCAGAGCTTTTTCAGCCAGGACCAGATGGCGCAGGAAACACAGGGCGTGATCTACGACCGCAGCAACGAGAATCTGGGCACTTCCGACCGCGGCATCGTCATGTACCGGCGCATGCTGCAGGAGCAGATCGAACGGGTGGAACAGGGCAAGGATCCGACCGTTGCCGTGGTGCGCGATCCCGCGAAAAATCGCATGATCGATTTTCCCAATATCACCAGCCCGGCCGACGCCATCGAGCTGATTCGCGCCAAAGAAAAAGCCGCCTGATGGCCGTGGTGCGCCTTGGAATCGCCGGTGCCGGCATCGCCGCTTTGCAGGTGCTGCCGCACCTTTCCGCGCTCGCCGGAAAAATGGAACTGGCCGCGCTCGCCGACGTGCGCGAGGACAACATGAGGTTCTTTTGCGAGCGTTACGGGCGGAAAGTGCCGATGTACGACAGCGTCGAGAAGCTGTGCGCCGATCCCGATGTCGACGCGGTTTGGGTCGCCTCGCCCAATGCGCTGCACGCCGAGCACACCATTTGCGCCGCGAAGCACGGCAAACACGTGATTTGTGAAAAACCGATGGCAGTGAGCATCGCGCAGTGCGAATCCATGGTCGAGGCCGTGGACCGATACCGCGTCAAGTTCGTGCAGGGGCACTCCAAGGCTTTCGACACCCCGATACGCAAGATGGCGGAGATACTCGCCGGCGGCGAACTGGGCCGCGTCATCCATATCCAGACCTGGAACTGGAACGACTGGCTGCTGCGCGCACTGGTGGATTCCGAAGTCGACACCGCGCAAGGCTCGGGCGTGGTGTTTCGGCAGGGGCCGCACCAGATCGACGTGGTCCGCTTTCTCGCCGGCGACGCGGTGCGCAGCGTGCGCGCTGTCACCGGGCGCTGGGAGCCGGCCTACCCCAAAGGCGAAGGCAACTACACCGCCTTCCTGGAATTCGAGAACGGCACGGCCGCCACCATGATGTTCGACGGCTACGGCTATTTCGACGTGGCGGAACTCACCTGGGGCATCGGTGAATCGGGGCAACGCATGAACAATCCCGAATCGATCGTGCCGCGCGCGCGGCCTTCAGGCCCCATCAGCGCCGCGCAGAAATACCAGATGGTGCGCGAGGGCAATCCCTACGGATTCGGCGCCGGCGCCGGCTGGGACGAGTCTTCCCAGCGTAGAAATCCTTTTTTCGGACTGACGGTGGTGAGTTGCGAACGCGGTGTTCTGCGCCAGCACCCCGATGGCATTTACATTTACACCAGGGACGGCCGCCGCGAGGTCGAAGCGCCGGCGCACCGCGGCCGCGCGCCCGAGCTGATGGAACTCTACGAAGCGGTCACCGCCAACCGCCCCACCCTGCTCGATGCGCGCTGGGGCATGGCGACCACCGAAGTATGCCTGGCGATCCTGCAATCCTCGCGCGAGCGGCGCGAGATCATGCTCTCGCATCAGTCGCGCCGGGCGGCCGCGGCATGAGGCTCGACGGCCGCGCGGCAATCGTTACCGGCGCCGCGCAGGGCATCGGGCTTGCGATCGCAACGCGCTTTGCCGAGGAAGGCGCGAGGCTCGTCATGGTGGACCGCAATGCCGACAAACTGCGCGCCGCCGCGGACAAGATTCGCTCCGGCGGTGCCCTGGTCACGGCGATTCCCGCGGATCTCACCTCCACTGCCGAAGTCAAAGCCATGGTGAAAGCAAGCCTCGATGCCCATGCTTGCGTGGATATCCTGGTGAACAATGCCGGCGGCAGCGGCGGCGTGACGGCCAACGAGATCGACACGGTCACCGATGAGATCTGGGAAGCGGTGGTCGACGCCAACCTTAATTCAGTGTTTCGCTGCTGCCGCGAGGTGATCCCTCACATGCGCGCGCGCGGCTACGGACGCATCGTGAACGTTTCCTCGGGTATCGCCAAAGGGGTCGGCAAGCCCACGGGAACGGCCGGCGCGGTGCTGCCTTATGCCTCGGCGAAGGCGGGCGTGCTGGGCCTGACCTATACCCTTGCAAAAATGGTCGCCGCCTCGAACATCACCGTCAACGCCGTGGTGCCCGGCTTCGTGCTCACCGAACCCGGCGCGAAGGTGCGCGAATGGTTCGACACGCTCCCGCTAGAGGCGCAGGCCGCGCTGGTGTCGCGCACTTCGCGAGGGCGCGTCGGCGAAGCGGGCGAGATCGCCAGCGCCATCCTGTTTCTTGCCTCCGAGGAAGCCAGTTTCGTGTCCGGCGCGGCCCTGGACGTTTCGGGCGCCTCTTAGAAGCGCGTTACAAGTCGTAAGGCGCGATGATTTCGAGCTGTTTGCCCAGATCCGCGTTGCGCACCTCGCCGGGCTTCGCGCCCAACTGAGTCTTGTAGGACTCAAGCTCGATGACGCCGTCGTGGCCGTCGCCGCGCCGGATCACGCCCAGCGGGTCCTTGCCTTCGCGCACCCGCTCGATGGAGTCGCGCAGCATGCGGCGCAATTTCACGATACCGATATCGCAGGTCGCCAGGTGCTCCTTGCCGCGGTCAGCGACCAGACCCTGGCTGTCCATGATGGCGTCGTCCTGATCGCGCTCCCAGATATTCCACCAGCCGTCGGCGACCCGTTTGTACTTGCCACGCTCGGTCTTCTGGTATTGCGCCGCTTTGACGGAACCCCTGCGGTCCGCGGCGGGCGAGGCCAGCATCTGGTAGACCACCGAGCGGTGATCGTCCACCGGCACGCACCACTGAATGAAATGATGCGGCGCCTGACCCGAGCGCGCCAGCTGGATGCGGTTGCCGGCGGGAAAGAAATGGTGGTGCTTGTCGCGCACGCCGTTGGGGTAGTCGAGTTCCATCTGAAAACCGTACCAGGTCTCGATCCAGTCGCAGCGGTCCGGGCGTTGCAGGGCGAGTTCGGGATAAATCGAGGCATGCAGCACCATGACGTGCAGGGCATCGAGCATGTTCTCGGCGCGCTGCAGCCAGTTGCTGTGCACATCGCGCCCCTGCACCACTTTGTCCTGGCCCTCCATGAACAGCATGTCGTATTTCGGGAACTCCGGCACCGGATCGGGGCCGACATAGGCGAAGACGAACCCGGAAACATCGCGCACCGGCCAGGCCCTCTGGCGGACACGGGACTTTGCGGCGCTCCCGGGCGGCTCGCACGGCTGGTCCAGGCAGCGCCCTTCGACGTCGTAGAGCCAGCCGTGATAAGCGCAACGGATGCCGTTTTTCTCCACCCGCCCGTATTCGAGCGAGGCGCCGCGATGCGTGCAATGCTCATCCAGCATGCCCGGCGTCCCGTCGGGCAGGCGGAACAGGATGAAGTCCTCGCCCAGCAGGCGCAGTTTCAGCGGCTCGGACACAAGATGATCGGATACCGCCACCGGCCACCAGTAACGGCGCAGCATTTCACCGCCCGGTGTTCCGGGTCCGACTTGCGTCAATAAGTCGTTTTCAGCTCGATCCATGAGGGGCTCCCGTGCCGTGCATCGTCCAGCATACTAATGGATTGTCCGCGATATTCGTTCAAGCCTCGAAGCTGTCGACGAGGGGCTTCATATCCGACGCACAGCAAGCACCACGAGCACGACAGCGCCGGCACAGCCCGCGGCAACACAAACCAGATACAGCGCGTCGATATCGATCGCGCCCTGCATTGGATTCGCGGCCAGCAGCGGCCAGAGCGGGCGCACGTCGACGTGCATGATTCCGTCAAGGAGAATGTGACTCAGGGTGCCGACGAACGCGCCGCACCAGGCCTGGGTGGCGGTGATTGCCGGATCAACGGCGAGCCAGCGCGCCTGAGCGGGGGAGAACTGCCGATTCCACCAGCGCAGGAACGCTTCGCAGGGACGACGCCCGAGCAATGCCGTCGCGACGGCGACCGCGACGGCCCCGGGCGGTGTATGCAGCCAGGGATGCGCCGGATCGCCGGTCAGGAAGTAGAGCGCGATCGGTTCGAGATCGATCAACACGTTGGCGAACGCGAAAATCGTCCAGCTCACGTACCCCGGCGCAACCGCGGCGAACAACAAGCCCGGCCCGAAATGGAACGGCGTGATCGGCATGTCGGCTTCCCTGCGTTATCCTATCCGTTCATTTTTTCGCGATCGCGGCAAACAACTTGTTCGCGCGCTCCTGCTGCGCTTCGTTGCCGCGCAGCAGCAGGTTTTCCAGCATGTCGCGCGCGAACTTGATATCGCCCATTTTCAGATAGACCTCGACCAGATCGAGCAGCTCGTCTGTTTCCTCGGCGCCGGTAAGTGCGTTGGCGGCGGCGCTCTCCAACGGCGTCGTTTCCGGATCGCTTTCAAGCTTGGCCGGCGCACGCACGCTGCGTTCGATCTTGGCAAGCGCGGCGACAGCGCGTCCGCTGCCGCCGGCTCCGGCTTTGTGCAAACATTCGCGCGCACGCTGCGGGTCGCGCTCGACGCCGTGGCCGCGCGCGTAGAGTCCCGCCAGCAAGTATTGCGACTCGGCGTCGCCCAGAAGCGAGCCGACATGCAGCCATTTGGCGCCTCTTGCCGGATCGGCGGACTTCGACGCCTTTGGGATCTGCACGTCCGATTCGCCGCGCTCGCGAATCCGATCGCGCGCGAACAGCAACTGCGGATCTCGTGTCCGCAGATCACCGCCCGCAGCAAGCCACCGGCTCACCTGATCGAGCGCTCCGTCGAGGTCCGGACAGAGGATTTCACTTGCCATAAGCCAGCCTCCCAGGCAAGCCGCGCTGCCCAGTTCCAGCCCGCGCTCATACCATCCCAGCGCCAGCCCGGAACGGTTCGTAACGTATCGCGCAAGCTCTGCCCGGCGCGTGCTGTGCGTGCCGGTGTGCCGATTATCCAATGCGCGTGCAATGGCAAGACAGGCAGTGTGTTCCAGCCCGCCGGTCTCGTCGCTGTGTATTGTTGCCAGTCCGAGCGCGCTCGCATACCAAGCGAAGGCCGCCTCAAGATCCGGCGCTCCTCCAATGTTGCCGCGCTCGAGTTCCGTGGCAATAAACATGCAGACATTTTCGCCTTGCGCGTCGCGATTCGGCGAGCCCGCCAGCCATTCGCGCAGGAACGCGGCCCGATCCGCCGCGGCATTGTAGCGTTCCCGCCAAAGCAGTCCTGCGGCACACCGAGAGCCCAGTTCAACGGCGCGCTCCAACAAGCGCCGCGCGTCCGCCTTATCGTCCTTCGATTCGCGCCGCCAACGCTCCTCGGCGATCTCGACCAGCAGCTCGGCACGACGTGCCTGCAAGTCTGTTTCGCTCCAAATTTGTGGGATGCGTCCCGCGTGTTCGACAAAATGGCGCACGATACGCAGTTCATCGCCGCCGGAACCACTTTGGATTTCGCGAATGCCGGCGGCGATAATCGCCGCCTCCGGGCCGCCGAAATCCAGCCAGTAGCTCAGCACCTGCAAGTCCGGTCGCTTATCGCGGCACAACCAGCGCGCGATGAAACGTGCCACCGGAGGACGTATTCTGGCCAGTTCGAACAGGCGTTTTTCGGTGCTTTCCTCTGGCAACAGATCTTCGCTCAATACGCGGTCCAGCAAGCGGCCGGCCCCGACGTGCCGGGTGCCGGCGACGCGGCAGATCCAGTCCAGCGCTTCCAAATCCGCCGCGGTCAAGGCGTAAGGCGCAGCAAGATCACGCCGCCGGTCCCACGCCATCGGCGCGGTGTTCTCGAGGTCGAGATGCCGGTTTGCGGCGAAACGCGCGCGGTGCAGTTGCAGCAGCTTCTCTCGCGCGCGCGCATTCGCGTCGGGTGCATCCTCGCTCATGCCCGCCTCGGCCAGTACCCTGAGCGCAGCGATCTCGCGGCGCGGATCGACAGTCTGCTGCGGGTTGTCGCCGTCGCTCATGTCATCCCCTGTCGCTTGTCGCGCGGGTTCGCCGATTCCGTTTTTTATGCGCTCGCTGGGGCGGGGATGGTCTCGCCCGGCCCGATCCAGGTATCGCGATTCTCGCGCAGGCCGTCGACGAACACGCGCCAGCAGGGGTATTCGAGATCGAGTAATTTCGCGGCTTCCGCGCAATGCACGAATTGCGCCGCCGGGTGCACCGAATCCTCCCATTCCTGCAGATGCCAGTTCATGGCGGGCTCGGGCTGGCAATACAGGGTGTGGTCGAATTCAGCGATCTTCTCGAAGCGCCGGTGGTGCACATGCAGTGTCGGGAAAAACAGGCGCTTGGCGTCGCGGCGCGGGAATTCGAAGGCCATGGGATGCACGCGCGCAAGTCCGGTCGGCTTCAGCTTGAACACGGCGAAGCCCCAGTCGCGGTAGTGATTGAGTTCGAGCCAGATCTCCTGCGGCAGGCGGAAGCGC
>MEQV01000017.1:0-9841 GCA_001770355.1 Betaproteobacteria bacterium RIFCSPLOWO2_02_FULL_62_17 | reverse complement strand
ACGAAGGAAGCCTCGAACGCACCGACTTCATGGACCTCCAATGTGCGCACCTCCTCCTCGATATCGAGGCTCAAGCTCAACAGGTCGCCGATATCGCCGGATTCGTAGCGGGTGGGAAAACCCGTGCGCAGTTCGTCGAAAAAATCCGGGCACTTCTCCAGGCTGATGAATCGCAGCGCGTCTTCAGGGGAATCGGGCACCACCGGAATCGGCAGCACCATGGCGAGGTCGCTTTTCGCGGCATAGGCCATGCTGTAGACGACGATTTGGCGCGGGCCGAGAGCGCGCGCGAAGATGCTGGTGTCGGAAACCTTCTCGACCTCTAAGGTAAAGCAGCACATGGGCGTATCCCCCTGCGGTCCCTCGCCGCGTGCAGTGCGTTGCTGCGCGCCTGGTCGCGGGGTGATCCAAGGACTTGGCTTGGCGTGTTAGCGAATCCACAATAGCAGCGATCGCGGTGCACAAGAAAGGCATGCCCTGACAAAAAGCCGCCCGTTTCGCGCACGCCGGCAATCATGCAAGGCCGCTCGGCCACTGCCGGAAATGACGAACGTGAGAGTCATTCTCGTTATGGCGTTGATTGCCGGCACGCCGCCGCAATCCTAGCGTGAGGCGAATCCACGGCCCGTCCGCGCCGCGGAAGCAGAGCGCGCAGGGAAAGTATCCCAAGAGAACGCGCCGGGTGGGCGCTTGACGCTTGCGCCGCCGGCCGCGATCACGCGGGTGACTTTTCCGGCAGCCACGCCGGTCACGGCGACGCGCGGAACAAAACGTGTTTGCGGGCGCGGGATCGCAACCACCACGGCGGGCGGATACGGGGTATAGCCGCCGTTGCAATCGACTCGCCGCTCGGCCACGCACCGCTCATAGGCCGTCTGCGCCGCCTGGCGTTCGGCCGCGGCGGCGACCTGCCGCGCGCGGCGCTCGGCTTCGAGCTGGCGCTCCAAGCTGTCGATTCTATCGGAGAGAATCCGCTCGCTCACTTTGGGACCCGCTGCCATTGCTAACGTGAGCGCGGTGTCCGGGGTATAGACGGAGAGCCTTTGCGCCACGCTATCGACCTTTTTCACCGCCTTCACATCGGCGGGCGGCTTGCCGGAGTAATTGGTCACGCCGTTCTGATCGACCCATTTGTACACTCCGGCATGAGTGGGGGCAGCGGCGAGTACCGCAACGAATAGGGTCAAGAGCGAAATCAGAACACGCATTGCATCTCTCCCGGATCAAGCTTGTGGAGGCGAACCAGCAATGAGCCGCTGTCAGCCCCACGGGAACTTTCCGTAATGCATATATGCTACGCCTGCAAACCGGAAATGTTGTATCAGTATGTAACGCGAATGCCCGGCTGGCGTTGACCGTCGACATCGACGTGGCGCTGCAGTTGCGAGGTGCCCCGGATACGCTTGCTGCCAAGGAAGCACTGCACAAGGGTACGTGCAACACCTGGATACCGTAATCATCGCGCGAACTCGACGTTGACAGCCGCCCGCTCGAAGTCCTGAGCTGCGAGCAGCGGATGCGGCTTGATCGCGCCTATGGCTGCCACAAAACGGTCTGGAATCTGCTCCAGGCGGGTGTTGTGGTGCGTGGCAATGCTGTTGAAGTAGTCGCGAGCGAGCGCGATCCGGTTTTCGGTATCCGCCAGGTTGCGCTGCAGGCTCAGGAACGCGTCGTAGCTTTTCAGCACCGGATACGCTTCCTGAAGCCCGACCAGCGTCGGCCGCAGCGCCTGGGGGTCCACGCCCGGCTTTCCCGGCGGCGTCGCCGCAAGTTGTTCGCGCAGCGTGGCAACTTGCGTTTGCACCCGGCGCTCATGGTCTTTCAGCCCGCTGACGATCTGGACCAGCTTCGGAATCAGGTCATGGCGCCGCTTCAATTGGACGTCGACCAGCGCCCAGCCCTGCAGGACGCGGTTGCGCAGCGCGATCAGACTGTTGAATACCGTCCAGACCCAGCCGGCCATGAATACGCCCAGGTAAGCCAACGCGGCGCTGGCGTAGATCCAGGTGCGCACGTCCAGTGCGCGGGCATTGGCGGCGTCCCACCACAGCAGAGAGCCGATCAGGACGAGGAGCCCCACCGCCGTCCACAGCCACGCCGCATTGCGGAATCCCTGGGTGACCTTCTCCTCGGATTGCGACGAGATCAGGAACAGTTCCGCGGAGTCGTCTTGCGCGATCTCGGCTGCAACCACGTCGCGCCGCTCGCGCGCCTTGCCCACGACAAAGACCGGCGCGTGCAGGCGAAACGCTCTCTCGGTGAAGCGCCGCTGGTGCGTGGAGTCGGAAATCTCCCCTGCCGGACATTTGCCGTAATAAAGCGGATCGCCCGGCGTACTGGATCTGCTGAACACCGATTCCGGATCCAGCCGCGCCCCTTTGGAATGCACCAGCACTACGCCTTCGCTGTCCTTGAGGTAAAACGATTGCGTCTCGCCGCCCCATGCCACGGACTTCCAGCCGCTCTCGGTGCGCGTCTCCGTCTTCCTTTTACCGTCGGCGTCCGTGGATGTCTCGGTCGTCGTCCGCTGCCAATGCTCTTCCACCACCCATTCATAGTGGACGCAGGAAACCTCGGCGAAATAGCTCGTCAGTGGAGCCTCGGACTCCGCCGTACCCTTGAGTTCGACCAGGCCGATGAACACCCCGGCGGTTTTGGAGGTCGGCAGGCTCTCGATCAACCGCTTCCTGCGATTGTTGCGCAGCGCAGCGAACAGGCAGACAAACGCCAGCGCGCCGCCAAGCCACGGAATGAACGGGACGAGTTTTTCCATCAAGAGCCCGGTTCGTTGAGCCTGCTTCCCAGGCCCGGCACCTGCGGCGGCGGTATCGCCATCCGACCTGTTACTTGCCGCCAATATGCGCGATTGCCTCGATTTCCACAAGAACCTCGGGTGTGCCCAATGCCGCGACCTGCACCAGCGTCGAAGCCGGGAAATCGCCTTTAAAAAACTCCTGGCGCGCGCGCCAGACCTCGGTGTTCTGCTTGATATCGACCACGTAAATGGTCACTCTCACCACATCATCCGTCGTGCCCCCGGCGGCCTCGACCAGGTTCTTGATCTTGGTGAAGATGATCTTCGATTGCTCATACTCCCCCTTGCCCTCGATGGTCTTGCCGTCATTGGCGCGCGACACCTGGCCGGAGATGAACAGGAACTCTCCGGCGCGAATGGCGTTGGACCAGCGTCCGGGCGGGGCTTCGGCGACGGCAGGGCTGACGATGCGGGTTTTTGGCACGGACTGCTCCCCTCCTATGACGCAGGTGACTATCTTATCCTCGGTCACTCGATTGGTGGCGAACTGCGAAAACCGACAGCGTATCGATGCCTGGATCGGATTGCCTCTGTGTCTTAGAGAATTCCATAAATGGAATTAAAATCACTCCAAGATTTACACCAGCTCGTACTCCAGGATCACGTTCGGGGCGCGGTACCAGGCGGCGCGGAAGCTTTCCACGTCGTCATAGCGCGGCCGCTCGAGGCGCTTTGCGCGCATCTGCACCTCGAGACCGCGCCGGTCGAAGGGAAACGGGTCGAAGGCCACCCTGCCCCCGCCGAGATTCTTCATGGATAAGCTCACGGGCGCCTCGTTTGCGTAGCCGGCCGGCACCGGCTCGATGCGCTCCTCGCCGGGTTCCTGGCAGCCGAAGAAAAGACCCAGCAGGTCCCAGACCTGGAGAAGATGGAAATTGATCCGCAACGCATGCGCATCGAAGGCCTTGCCGCGCTCCTTCTGCTCGGCCTCGGCGCGGGCGATAAATACCTCCACTCCCTCGCCGAGACGGCGGGTGCCGGACATCGCCGGGTGATCGATCGCGCCGTAGCGATTCCTCCAAAGGCCGGTGCGGTGCATGCTGATCAGCAGGCCCGAGTAGGCGTCGATGCGTGACATCCAGTCGATGCAGTGCCGGTACGCGTCGAGCCGCCGGTCTCCACCGGGCAGCTTGCGGAACTCGTACGGGCGCCCGGTGGCCGCATCGAAAGGCACGTCGGGCTCCCAGTCGAGGTAGCCGTAGTCGTGGTAGGCGGCAGCGCGGGCCACCGACTCGAAGGGTTCAGGAACGGCAAAGCGCCCGTTCCCCCAGTGTGCGGCGAGCTGGCCCACGAACTGCGAGTGCTCGGTCTGCGGGATGAGGAGCATCCCGTCGGGTTCATCGCGGATGATCATGGCCGTCGCTCCAGGCTGTTTCGGTCAGCCGACCCATCCAGACTACATCAATCCTGCGCTTGCGCGCGAGCTCGCCCAATCCCGGCGGCAAGGTGGATTCGGCGAGGCCGCGAGGCTTGGGGGACAGAGCAAAATTCAATCGAGTAGCATAGCCGGCATTGTCCGCACATTTGGATACGGGAGCCCATGCCGCTCAGCCATCTCAAGGTGATAGACCTCACCCGCGCCCGCGCCGGACCCAATTGCGCGCGCGTCTTCGCCGACTGGGGCGCGCAGGTGACCAAGATCGAGGGTCCGGAAGACGGAATTACCGGCGCACGCGACGGATCGGATTTTCAGAACCTGCATCGCAACAAGCGCAGCCTCTCGCTCAATCTCAAGGAGGCCGAGGGCCGCGACATCCTGCTTAGGATGGTCAAGGATTCAGACATCCTCCTCGAAAACTACCGCCCCGCGGTGAAAGAGCGCCTGGGCATCGGCTACGAGACGATTCGCGCGATCAACCCGCGGCTCGTCTACGGGAGCATTTCCGGCTTCGGACAGGAAGGGCCGTATCGCGACCGCCCGGGCGTGGACCAGATCGCGCAGGGCATGGGCGGGCTGATGTCGGTGACCGGCTTTCCGGGGCAGGGCCCGCTGCGCGTCGGCGTCGCGATCGCCGATCTCACCGCGGGCATGTTCTGCGCCATCGGATTGCTGATCGCGCTGGCCGAGCGCGAGCGCTCGGGCGTTGGCCAGTGGGTGCAGACCTCGCTTCTGCAGGCGCAGATCGCCATGCTCGATTTCCAGGCGACGCGCTGGCTGATCGACGGCGTGGTCCCAGGGCAGACCGGCAACGACCACCCGACCGGCATCGCCACCGGCACCCATGCCACCGCCGACGGCCACATCAACATCGGCGGCGCCGGCGGCATGATGTGGAAGCGCTTCTGCCAGGCGATCGGCGCCGAGCGCTTTCTCGAGGACCCCCGCTATAAGAAGGAGATCGATCGCCGCAAGAACCGCGACGCGCTGAACGCCGAAATCGCCGAAATCATGAAAACACGCGCGAGCGCCGAGTGGATCGAGATCCTCAATCGCGCCGGCGTGCCCTGCGGACCGATCTACCGCATCGACCAGATGTTCGCCGACCCGCAGGTGCGGCAACTGGGCATCGCGCAGAAGATCGAGCACCCCAAGCTCGGCACGCAAACGCTGGTCGGCCAGGCAATGACCCTGTCGCGCACGCCGAGCCGCCTGCGTACCGCCACGCCCGAACATGGCGAGCACAGCGAGCAGATACTGCGCGAGCTAGGCTACGATGAGGCGGCAATCGGCAAGCTTCGCGAGCGCAAGATCATCTAAATTTACAGATTGAAGGAAAGCACATGACGACGAGTGACATGCTCTCGCGCAAGGAAGGCGCGGTGGGCTGGATGATTTTCAACCGGCCCGAGCGGCATAACGCGGTATCCACCGAGATGTGGCAGGCAGTGCCGGACATCCTTGCCGGTTTCGATGCCGACCCGGAAGTGCGCGTCATCGTCATCCGCGGCGCGGGAGAGCGCGCCTTTATCGCCGGTGCCGACATCACGCAGTTCGAGCGCAACCGCGCGACGCCCAAGGATTCCGCTCGCAATACTGCGATCGGCAACCGCGGGCGTGATTCGATCGGCAAGGTGGTCAAGCCCACCATCGCCATGATCCACGGCTACTGCCTGGGCGGCGGCATGGCGGTAGCGCTGGGCTGCGACCTGCGCATCGCCTCGGCAGATGCGCGTTTTGGCGTGCCGGCAGCCAAGCTCGGCAACCCCTACGGATACACCGGCGCGAAGTTGATCAGCGACCGTATTGGCGCGGCCTTGGGCAAGGAAATGCTGTTCACGGGACGCCAGTTCGACGCGCAGGAGGCGCTGCGCATGGGCCTGGTGAACCGCGTGGTTCCCGCAGCGGAGCTGGAGGCGACGGTGCGCTCCTATGCCGATGACATCGCCCGCAATGCCCCGCTCACCATTGCCGCCGCCAAGCTCGCCTTCAACGCCGCCGAGCGCGATCCATCGGAGCGCGACCTCGCCGCGCTGCAGACCGCCATGGACAAGTGCGTGGCAAGCGAGGACATCAAGGAGGGTCGGCGCGCCTTCGCGGAAAAGCGCAAGCCGGTGTTTCGCGGGGTGTGAAACGCGTTGCCGGCGGCAGCGGAGCGCCGCTGCGCTCCCGCGTTGGATTTCGCGTTTCCCGGCGGTCTCGAAGGCAGCGCCAATGGGGATGGAATCCCTCCTATGGTTCGCTTTCCTCGTTCAGAGCAATGCCAGCGCTTCGCCGTCGGGCAGCCGGTAGCGCGCGAAGTCCTTCACATCCACCGTCATGATCTCGCGCAATCCGCATTCATTTGCGAGCCACAACAGCGAGGCATCGGCGAGATCCATGTCGCGTTTGTATTTCTCGGTATAACGGCGCATCCACGGCAGCATCACCGCGAGGTCGGATGCATCGATCGGAAACACCTGGACACCACCACGCTCGACCCACTCCAGCAACTCGAAACGCAGCGATGCACTGAGAATGTAGGACGCCTCGATGACGCACGGCCAGGTGGTAACCAGCCGCAAGCCGCTTGCCGCCGATTCGGTGACGATACGGTCGTAGCGCGCATGATGCGCGTCGTCGACCGCGAACAGCGCGATCAGCGGACCCGCGTCAATCAGGACGTTGCGCACGCAAGTTCGCTTTCCGCAGTTTCGATTTCACCAAGCGCGATACTTTGGCCGAAGCATCCCGCCGTCCCAGTTTGCCGCCGCTGCGCACTTCGCGCAGCAGTTCGGCCGGATTTTTCAATCCCAGAACGCGCTCGATCGCGTCCTTGATGAAATCCGATTTGGTGATGCCAAGTAAATTGGCCTGCTGCGTCAGCTTGGCTTCAATAATCGGATCAAGGCGGACAGAGACGGCCATGGCAGCTCCTTTGGTATTGCGGTATTACAAGAATACCACACCTCGCGGCGTACCATTTTTGCTCAAGTGCCAGATCGTGTTAGCTTTGTATCTGATGGCATCAAGCTTCTCCGATTGATATTACCGCAGAGTATGCTCGATCGCCGATGCAACGACGTAAGCTGTTCGAGTCACGAATAACAGGGGGCTGAATTGGGTCAAAATCTCGTCCTAACGGCTTTCAAGCTGCTGATCGTTGCTCTTGCCGCGCCCGCCATCGCGGCAGCGCAGGATAGATATCCCACCAAGCCGATCCACTGGATCGTCCCGTCAGGAACGGGTTCTTTTGACAATCTGACGCGCGCGATGGCTGCTCAGATGTCTCTTGTCTTCGGTCAACCAATAATTGTGGAAAACCGACCGGCAGCCGGCGGTGTTGTCGGCATGGACCAGGCCGCGCGCGCGCAGGCCGACGGTTACACATTGATTTCGAGCGGCTTGGGGCAGTTCGTCCTTCAGAAGTTTGCCCGATCCAAGCTGCCTTATGACCTCGATCGTGACTTCGCGCCAATCAGCCTGTTTGCCAAGGTACCCATGGCGCTAATCGTGCACGAATCAGTCCCCGCGGAGAACTTGAAGGATCTTATCGCCTACGCGAAATCGAATCCCGGAAAGCTGAACTACGGTTCCTCCGGTGTGGGAACGATTTTTCACTTGACGGCGGAACTCTTGAAACAGCGCACCGTAACCAATATCGTGCACGTACCCTACAAGGGACCTGGTCCGATGGTGCAGGACTTGATCGCGGGCCGGGTGCAGGTCGCTTTCTATTCTCCGAATAGCCAGATCCTGTCGCTCGTAAAAGCGAACAAGCTGCGGGCTATCGCACTCGCAGCCGCGGTGCGGATGCCTTCGATACCGGATGTTCCGACCTTCGAGGAGTCTGGCGTGCCAGAATTTGACGTGGCTGGGTGGATGGGTGCATTTGCGCCATCCGGAATACCCCGCTCCATCGTTGACCGTTTGAATCGTGAAATTGGCAGGGCAGTGGCCGTGCCCCAGGTAGCGAATACTTTCGTGCAGGCTAGCATCGTGCCCGCGGTCACCTCTCCGGAGGAGTTGGCCCAAATCATCCGTAGGGACCAGGAAATCTGGGGTCCTTTGATCAGGAAACTGGAAATTCGCGAGGAGTAGGCATCCGGCGGCAGGAGCGGCGGCTTGAGTTCGAACCACTCTGGACTTTTTATTCCCGTTGTTCAGCGGGCAAGGTTCTGCATCAAGGCGGGTGCGTTATCGCGCTCGATGGCTTGCCGGCAGGCCGGTATTTCCAACAATGCGATCGACAAAGCGCACCACCGCCTCGACGACCGCCTCGGGCTGGTCGCGTTGCGGCGAGTGGCGGCAATCTCTCAGCCTGACGAGGTCGACGTCCGCGGCGTGCTTCGCAATTCGCTCGAGCTGCTCCATGGTGCCGTATTCGTCGTCCTCGCCCTGGATGGCCAGTATCGGGCAGGCGATGCGCGGCAGGTACTCCTCGATGTTCCAATGGAGAAATTCCGGCTGCAGCCAGATGTCGTTCCAGCCGCGGAACGCGGAGTCCGGATCGGCGTGGTAGCGCGCAAGCTTTGCCCGAAGATCGGTGGTTTGGTAAGTTATCTTGGCTTGCCGGATGCTGCGCAGGCAGACCTCCTCGACCATCACGTGAGGGGCCATGGCCACCAGCCCTGCGAGCTTCCGGCCCGATCCGCCCGCGTAAATCAACGCGATCGAGGCGCCGTCGCTGTGGCCAAACAGTATCGGCCGCCGCACCTGCAATTCATCCAGCAGTTTGGGAAGGGCCTGCAATGCCTCCTCGTGCATGAAGCCGGTGGTGCGCGGCGCGCTCAGCGCATCGGAGTTCCCGTAACCGTAACGCGAATACACCAGCGCCTTGCAACCGGTCGCGTGCGCGACGCGGCTCGGAAAATTCCGCCACATCGAAAGCGAGCCCAGGCCTTCGTGGAGGAAGACGATGACCGGCGCCCCGCGGACGGCGCCCACGAATTCATATTCAATGCGATGACCCTGGACGTGGACAAACGGCATTTAAATGCCCACGTGTTTGCGCAGGATTTCCGGCTGACGGCGCAGTTCGCCGCTCCCGCCTTCGAAGACGACGCTGCCTTTCACCAGAATGATATTGCGGTCGCTGACCGCGCTGACCGCGGCGTGATTCTTGTCGACGATGATGGTGGCGATGCCGCTACTGCGTATCTTTCCGATGACCGACCAGATTTCCCTGGAGATCAGCGGCGCGAGGCCTTCGGTCGCCTCATCGAGTATCAGGAGATCCGGATTCGTCATCAGCGCGCGGCCTATGGTGAGCATCTGCTGCTCACCCCCGGACAACTGCGCGCCGCCATGCGCGAGACGCTCCGCGAGGCGCGGAAACAGCTCCAATATGCGCTCGTAGGTCCACTCGCATCGCCTCCCGGCGCGAGCCGCCATGATGAGGTTCTCGCGAACATTGAGATTCGCAAAGATGCCGCGCCCTTCGGGCACGTAGGCGATGCCCTGGCGCGCAACCAGATAAGTCGGGGCGCCGGTCATGTCGCGGCCGTTCACGATCACCCTGCCCCGCTTCGGGCGTATCAAGCCCACCAGCGTGCGGATCAGCGTGGACTTTCCCATGCCGTTGCGGCCAAACAGGCCGATGGTCTCGCCGCGGCGAACCTCGATGCTCACCCCGTGCAGAATGTGACTGGCACCGTAATACGTGTGCA
>MEQV01000016.1 GCA_001770355.1 Betaproteobacteria bacterium RIFCSPLOWO2_02_FULL_62_17 | reverse complement strand
CTGCGCCCTCTGGCAGGCGGCATCACACCACACGAGGTGCTTGTCAAGTTCAAGACGATGCAAATGGTGGACGTGCGTATCCCCACCACCGACGGGCGCGAACTGGTGCTCTCGCGCTACACCCAGCCCGAGGCCGAGCACCGCATGCTGCTCGAGCAACTGCGACTGACGCTGCCTCAGCAACCACCACCGAAAATCACAGCCAAACAAGTTCGAGAAAGAACCCCGGAACCCGCCACCGCGTAGTGGAGACCTTGAGCATCGTGCCACGCACAATCAACTACTTAGCAACCGCGTGGGAACTCAGTTGAGAAAGACGGGCTAACCCAACTGCTGGTCTGTCCTGCCCTCGGCATAGCCGTACTGGATGAAGTGGACGGTGGCGAGCTGGGTGTCGGAACCGAAGGCGGCCGAGAGATCGGCGTAGTTGGCGAGATACTGCACCGCGTCGAAGTGCTCGGTGCGGCCTTCGGTGATGCCGTAGTCGATGTAATGCGCCGCGCCCGCGTCGCGGTTGGCGTCGAACGCGTTGATCAGGTCGGCGTAGCTTGCGATGTATTCGAGGCCGCTGAAGTCCGCCTGCCGGCCCTCGAACGCTCCGTACTGCAAATAATGGTTCAAGCCCGCCGTGGCGTCCTTGCCGAACGCGGCGATCAGGTCGGCAAACGATGCGATGTATTCCAGCGGTGTCGCCGCCTGGCTCAGGAACATCACCGCGCCCGTGCTGCCGTCGCCGGCGAAGCCCACGAATTCGACGTCCTGCAGGCGATCGACGCCGTCCCTGCCCGCGAAGCTGTCGCTCGCGATTGCCGCGCTGCCGCTCCTGGCGAACGCGTGACCGCTCGCAATTCCCGAAAGCAGTACGGTGTCCGCCCCCGAACCGCCATCGAGCGTGTCATCGCCCGCTCCGCCGTCGAGCGTGTCGTTTCCGGAACCGCCGAAGAGCGCGTTCGCGCCCGCCGTGCCGGTGAGTGCGGCAGCATTCGGACCGTCCACACCAAGGTTCTCCACGTTGGCCCAGACGCCAAGCGACGCGCTTGCGTAGGGCACCCAGACGGTGTCCGTGCCCTCTCCCGCATCCTCGATCACGACATCGCCGGCATCGCCGATCCAGTATGCGTCGTTGCCGGGTCCGCCGATCATCGTGTCCGCGCCACCCCGTTGCGTCGGATCCGCGTCGAACGCGTCGTCGCCAGGCCCGCCGACCATCCGGTCTGCGCCCGCTCCGCCGTCGATCTCGTTGCCGGCCGCGCTTCCGATAATCAGGTCCGCCCCGCTTCCCCCGCGCGCATTTTCAATCGCAGTTCCGAATGCGATAGCGACGCGCCCGATCACGGCGTCGCCGGCTCCGAGATTGCCGGAATAGCTGATTCCGCCCGGTCGCAGGTCGAGCGTGACCGATGAAGTCTGTGCGGAGGCGTCCAGCCGATCTTCGCCTCCTGCATCCCAGAGCGTTCGTCTGCCGCCACCGGTCGGGAACATGTAGGAGTCGCCCCCTGCATTTACGCCCGGGTTCCCCCCATACAGGTACTGCACGGCGGCAATGTCAAAAACCATCAGCCCGGCGTCGTGCACTTGGCCAGGTTCCGACTCGACGTAACTCATCACCGTGTAGCGCGAACTGTCCTGCGACGTGGGCAGGAACGGCCCTTCGGTGGGATCGCCGCCCGCGTTGTAACTTCCCGGGTGCTTGAGTCCGAGCCCATGACCGATCTCGTGCACAAGCGTCTCGAAGGCGTTGTCGCCGGCTGCCGGCGCGGCGTTGTCCGCGTAATAGCTGTTCAACGCGATGTCCGCATGCAGCCACGTGCCGAGCGGCTCGTACGGGAAAGTCACGCCGAGAAAGGTGGCGCCGAAGTTCGCGCTCCAGAAGCGCACCTGCGCAGCGCTCTCGCTCGACTGGACGAACGTCACGCCCGTCTGCTGGGACACCTCCGCCAGAACAGCGAGCGTCGCGGTCTTCTGCGCGGTGTTGAACGCCTGGAAATTGCTGAAATAGACATCGTTGGCGCTCGTCTCCGACGGCACCGTGGTCGGGAAGCTGTACGTGACGGTCGTCGCGCTGCCGAGCGGCAGCTCCGAGTTCCAGCGCTGGATCGGGTCGAAGAGCAGGCTCCGGATATGATAGTCGCCCGGCAGCGTCGAGGCACTGAGGCTGTACGTGCCTAGCGCGCCACCCGCGCCTTGGGCCGACAGATAATAAGTTCCGCCCTCCTGCGGCGCGAAGACGATCTGCGCGTTGGTCGAACTGCCGCCATTGCCGCGCCCGCCGTTGTCATCTGCGGCCATCACGGTTTGGTGTTCGTCGAGGAGCCTGAGGTAGGGATCGGAAAGCGTGCCGGTGCCCGTGCTGCTCCCCTTCAGATCGAACTGGTACACAGTGCCCGCGCTGAGCGAGATGGCGAAAAGATCCTTGTCGCCGACGCGCTGGATTTCGGCCGAAGCGCTCCCGCTCACGGCGATAACGCCGGGCGATGGTTCATCGAGAAACGCGTCGGTGCGCCCCTCCGCGTAGCCGTACTGGATGAAGTGCAGCGTGGCGAGGCGGGTGTCCGTGCCGAACGCGGCCTGGAGATCTTCGTAGTTGGCGAGGTACTGCGCTGCATTGAAGTGCGCGGTGCGGCCTTCGTTCTTGCCGTAACTGATGAAGTGGCTCGCTCCGGCCGTGGCGTTGGCGCCGAAGGCGTTGATCAGATCGGAGTACGAGGCGATGTAGGCGAGGCCGTCGAAGGTGGTGGTTCTGCCTTCGCTCCTGCCGTACTCGATGTAGTGCTGTGCCCCAGTTGTGGCGTTGGCACCAAAGGCGTTGATCAGGTCCGCGCAGGATGCGATGTACGCAAGGCCATCGAAGGTGGTGGTGCGGCCTTCGTTCCTTCCGTAGCTGATGTAGTGGCTCGCTCCGGCTGTGGCGTTGGCGCCGAAGGCGTTGACGAGATCTCCGTAGCTGGCGATGTAGGCCAGAGCGTCGAAGCTGACCGTGCGCCCCTCATTCCTGCCGTATTCGATGTAATGAGTCGCTCCCGCCTCTGCGTTCGCACCGAAGGCGTTCATCAGATCGGAATGGGAGGCGATGTAGGCAAGCCCGTCGAAGCTGGCGCTCCTGCCTTCGTTGCGGCCCCACTGGATGTAGTGGCTCGCGCCCGCCTCCGCATTCGCGCCGAAGGCACTCATCAAGTCCGCGTAGCTCGCGACATAGGCGAGGCCGCTGAACGTCGCCGTGCGGCCTTCGAACCGGCCGTAGTCCGCAAAGTGCGCGAACCCCGCTTCGGCGTTGGCCCCGAACGCACCGATCAGGTCCGCGTGACTCGCCACGTACTCGAGCGGCGTGAACGCCGAGGTCGAAGGCAATGCCAGCGTGCTGCTGTCACCCAGGAACTGCAGCCGATCGATGCCTTGCAGCCGGTCTACGCCATCGCGCTGCACCGCTCGATCGGCTACGTACAGCGCTCCGGAGTACTCCAGCAGCGCGTACTGGCCCGCAGCACCCGAGTACTGCGCCGTGTCGAACCCAGATCCTCCCTCCAGCGTATCGTTGCCGCCCGTGCCCGTCAGCGTGTTGTCCAGCGCGTTGCCGGTGATGACGTTGTTCAGCTCGTTCCCGGTGGCAAGCGTCGGCAACACGCCTTCCGCCGTCGCCGACACGTCTCCCGTCAGCGTCAGGTTCTCGACATTGGCCACATTCGCCAGACTGTAGTCGATTGCCGCCACCACCGTGTCCGTAATCCCCGAAAGCGACCCTCCATCGGCCAGCAGCGCCAGACCCAGGCCAATCCCACCGCCGTCGGTTTCGAGCACCGCATCGCTGTCGTCATCGACGTAGTAGGTGTCGTTCCCCGGACCGCCCTCCATCGAGTCCGCGCCAATCGAACCATCCAGTACGTCATCCCCAGCCAACCCCTGGATCGTGTCATTCCCCAACCCGCCGATCAGCGTGTCGTTCTCGGGCGTGCCGATGATCAACCGGCCGGTGAAGTTCTCCGAGGTGATGGCGCTCTTGTCGAGGTTCTTCAGCGTCGCGAGGTTGGCCCAGGTGTAGGCGCTTCCGGTACCATCCACGTCCCACTGCAGGAGCGTGTCGGCGTTGGATTGCGCAAGACGCAGGAACTGCAGCGATGCATTGAACGGATTGCCGCCCGTGTAATACCCCGCCGCCGCGCTCGCCTCCAGAAACAGATACACGTCCAGCACATCGCCGCCGGCTCCGGCCTCGAAGTTCACGATCGAGAACCGCTGCAGCGAATCCGCCCGTAGCCCCCCAACACCACCAGGAACCGACTGAACAAACACAAATACGTCAGCACCCGCCTGACCATCGGCCTGCACCTGAAGCCACGCCGTACCAGGCGTGGGCGTATTCGAGGCAACACCTACTTCAATGCGGTCAGCCCCCGCGCCCCCGGACACCGAGACCACGCTCGCGTCATCCGCCGACACTCGCCAGCCACCCAATATCCGCAATCGATCGTCCCCATCGCCTCCATCGAGCACGTCGTTTCCAGCAACCGCGCCAGCGCCAAGCGAAAACTCCCAGTACAGCTCATCGTTTCCCAACCCCCCGTACAACGAATCCGACCAGGAAGCCCCCGCCACCGGACTCCAGTCCAAATGCGACAACAAATCGTTGCCCTCGCCGCCATCAAACAAATCCGCCCCTGCCCCGCCGTCCTCACTCAGGAAATCATTGCCCTTCCCACCCAGCAGCGTGTCGTTCCCATCGCTCGAAGCAGGCGAACTCCCCCCAACCTGCTCCCACCCATAGATCGAGTCACCTCCATCACCACCCACCAGCAAATCAGACCCCGCGCCCCCAATCAGGAAATCACCCGTCGCAGACACGACCGACGAGCCACCAATCAGCGTGTCATTGCCATAACCACCCACCAGCGTGTCGAAGTCCGCCCCACCATCAATCGAATCATCACCAAATGACCCGCTCAACGAATCATTGCCCGCTAAACCGGAAATGGTGTCGTCATCGACACCACCTACGATTGAATCGTTTCCGCTGGTTCCTTCGAGAAGCAGGCCAGTTGCCAGCGCATGGCCGTAGGCCTGCTGAGTCGTCGCGGCTAGTGGCACGGCTGCCTCGATTGCTCCGATGGTTGCCTCGAGCAGCCAATCTCCATCCAACCCGGTCCTGTCGATCGATGCACTGACATCGACTTGTGTGATCTGCGCCAGCGACTGAATGAAACTTTGCCCTTCCTCCCCCGCCGCCACTTCACAGCCGTAGAGCAGCAGGTCCCCGGTCTCGGTGAGCGACTGCCCGATGGCAGCAAGCGACGGGGCGTAGGCGTCGAGGTTGGTTTCAGTCAGGACGGTGGAGCCGAGATAGAGCGTCCCGCTCGATCCGTGGGAGAGGATGTGGATCGAATCGAGGTCGGCGATGCCCTCTAGCGCCTTCGCGATCTGCAGGATGCCGTCCTGCTCCGGCTCGAGAATGACGTACCCGACCTCCGGCGCAAGGCCCGAGACGAGCGTCTCGATGTCCTCCAGCCGAGCGTCGATGAAGACGAACGCCGGCATTACGTTCCTCTACGCCGCATCGGTCCTGCCCTCGGCGTAGCCATACTGGATGAAGTGGATGGTGGCCAGTTCCGTGTTCGAACCGAAGGCGGCCGAAAGATCGGCGTAGTTGGCGAGGTACTGCTCGGGATTGAAGTGCTCCGTGCGACCCTCGTTGCGGCCGTAGTTGATGTAATGACTGGCACCAGCATCGGCGTTCGCCCCGAAAGCATTGATGAGATCCCCGTAGCTCGCGATGTATTCGAGACCGTCGAAGCTCGTCTGCCGTCCCTCCGCGTTGCCGAAGCGGATGTAGTGATCCGCTCCCGCGTGTGCGCTGGCGCCGAACGCGTTGATGAGATCGGCGTAGGAAGCGATGTATTCAAGGCCACTGAAGCTCACCTGTCGCCCTTCGGCATACCCGTAGCGCACGTAGTGGTCCGCCCCAGAGTGCGCGTTCGCGCCGAAGGCGTTGACGAGATCCGTGTAGGAGGCGATGTACTCCAGGCCGTCGAAGGTGGTGGTCCTGCCCTCGTTCCTGCCGTATTGAATGAAGTGGGCGGCGCCCGAGTCCCCATTCGCCCCGAACGCATTGATCAAGTCGTTGTAGGTCGCGATGTACGCCAGCCCATCGAAGGTCGTCTGCCTGCCTTCGCTCCTGCCCCATTGGATATAGTGCGCCGCCCCCGCCTCAGCGTTGGCGCCAAAGGCGTTGATCAGGTCGGCATAGCTCGCGGTGTATTCCAGGCCACTAAAGGTTGCTTGGCGGCCTTCAGCCAAGCCATACTGCAAGAAGTGCTGCGCCCCCGCGTGCGCGTTCGCGCCAAAGGCGTTTATCAGGTCGCCATAGGAGGCGATGTAGCTAAGGCCATCGAACGTGGTTTGCCGGCCCTCGTTCCGGCCGTAGTTGATGTAGTGGCTCGCTCCGGCGTCGGCATTCGCTCCGAATACATAGATCAAGTCCCCGTAGGACGCGATGTAGGCCAGACCATCGAAGGTCGTGGTTCGTCCCTCGTCTCTACCGTAGTCGATGTAGTGGCCCGCGCCCGCTTCGGCATTGGCGCCAAAGGCACTGGCGAGGTCGCCATACGAGGCGATGTATTCCAGACCATTGAACGTGGTTTGACGGCCCTCGGAGTAACCGTAGATGATGTAGTGGATCGCTCCCGCCTCGGTGTCGATGCCGAAGGCGCTCATCAGGTCGGCGTAGGAGGCGATGTACTCGGCTCCATTAAAGCTCGCGACCCGCCCTTCGGCAACGCCGCTATATATGAAATGGTTGTAGCCAGCGTCGGCGTTGGTGCCGAAGGCGTTGATGAGGTCAGGGTACGAGGCAATGTATTCCAAGGGCGTGAAGGTATCGAGTCCAGCAACACCTGCCGTCGCGCTCCCGAATTTCAGCAATTCGGTGTTGCGCAGCCGGTCCACCCCGTCGCGCCCGGCGACCCGATCCGCAACGGTCAGTTCTTCCTGATAGCTCACAAACGCATATTCCCCTGATGATCCGGCGAAATTGACCGTGTCGGTTTCGCCGCCGCCATCGATAGTGTCGTTACCGAATCCACCTCCCAAGGAGTCATCGTCAGTACCACCATAAATAGCATCCGCGCCTCCGCCGCCGTCCACGGTATCCATCCCGACGTCGTCGACCAGCGTGTCGTTGCCATCCCCGCCCTGGATTTCGTCGTCCCCATCCCCTCCCATGATGACGTTGTCTTGATGATCGCCTATCAGCACGTCACTCATATTGGTGCCGACTAGATCGCGAAAACCCTGAATTGATTGGGAAGTACCGCCAACGCCATCGGTAGAAGCATCTGCAGCAAGCGCCAGGGCTGAAGAAGACGTAAACGGGCTCAGCAAGCTGACGAACCCCAAAGATCCCGTCACCAGGTTTACCGCCACTGCGTAACCGGTGACCGCAAACGCGTTCAAGGTTGCCCCGGCAATCTGCGCGATGGCGCTCGTAGCGTTGAAGTCCACCAGATGGTCCTGACGGTAAAGCCACTCGGAAACCGGGCGAGACGTGCCGTCCGCAATCTGTAATTGGAACTCTCCACCCCGGTTCAACCGTCCGCTGTAGTCGAAGATCGTGATCTTCGACAGGTTGAATGGGCCGGATTGATAAAAAAGCCAGACATCGCTGCCATGACGCGATATGGACTCAAGAGCGGTGCCAGGGCCGAGTGTGATGACATCACTCGTGCTACTACGATCAACAATGGTGTCCCGGCCGTTGTATCCCCAATTGAACTTGTAAGTGTCCGTGAGCGGACCGCCGAACATCAGATCATCACCGGAACCGCCTGTCAGCTCATCGGCTGTGGCGCCTCGGTCAAAATATCCTTGAAAACTCCCAAGCGGAAACTCGCTTACAGATGACGTTCTCGGCACGATAACGTCGTCGTGTGTCGCAAGAAGCCTCTGAATCGCTGATTGGCCAGCTTCATAAGATACAAAGTCGATAACCTCGTTATATAAGCCCACCTTGTGTTGATCGGTGGTCGGGACCGATGAACTGATTCCATCACCGAAAAATACAACATTGTCGTCGCCGGGATCTTTCAACACTGCGGCAAACGCTCTAATGACGTCGTCTTCGTTCCAGATATTGGTGATACGCGAATCACTACCAATCGTGAAATAGATCGGATGATATGGTGACCAATAACCTGGGCTTGCTACAGTTAACGCCTCATAATGCGGGTCGTTCTGGTGGTCACCCATATACGCGTGAGCCATTGCGCCACCTAGGCTATGGCCCGTTACATAGATCTTGGCGATGTCCGCGTGTGATGCAATGTAGCTCTCGATAGCCTCAAACAATGGAACAAACTTTAGGTAATGGGTTTGGAAGAGTAGGTACGCATCGTCATAAAGATCCCAAAATGCCTCCCAGAAACCGCTGCTAAGCTCCGTCCCCCGGAATGACAGCACCAACGAACTTTGCGACCGAGCCACCAGCGCTTGCGCGCCCAATCTGTCGAAATAAATGCCGTTGTTTCCGAAATCTCCACTTAGTGTCGGGAAATCCTGTCCATTGAGGATCTCCCACCCGCGGGTGGCGTCACTTTCATACGAAGTCAGCTCTTGAAGCGCTACGTGCCCGCCGCTGTCGTCGTACGCGGCCCACGCAAACTTCGCGAGTGTTTCAATCTTCCCGCCATCGTCCGCAAACAACTGCGCATCGCTTCGTAACGTGCCGGCGGGTGGCGTCGTGGCATCGTTGTCGGTGATCGTGAACGAAGCGGCCGTGAGATAGCTGCTTGACGCCGCATTGGGATTGGATTGAACGTTCAAGCCGAACGTCTCGCTGCTCTCGGGCGTCTCATCATCAGTAATGCTGACCGTGATTGCTCGTTCACTCTCCCCGTCGCTAAAGGTGTAGTTCTGTCCGTTCTTGCCGGTGTAATCGGTCTGGTTGTAGACACCACCGCCGTCCCAGTTCTGCACCGTGCTCACATAGATCGTTTCCTGTCCCACGGAATTGGAGCGCGTGAGCGTGAAACTTACGCTTCCACGATCTTCCAGCACGGACTTGCTGCTCGCATCGAACGCCCACACGCTCGATGCCGTGGTGTCGTCGTCCTGGATGTAGACGTTTGAGATATCGAGCGCCTGTGCCGGGCCGTCCGTTACAGTTGTCGCGATCATCGCTCGAAAGTGCTCGGTGTTCTCGATCACGCTGTCGTCCTTCAGGGACACCGTGAACGTCGCGCTCGTCTGACCAGAGACGAACGTGACCGCCTGGTTCACCATTCCCGCATAGTCGCCGTTGGTCGCTGAGGCAGTGTCCAACACTGTGCTGGCATACAGCGTCTCGGTCGGCAAGTTACCCGAGCGCGTCACCGTGAACGTGATCGCGGTATTGCTTTCGGTCACCGTCGTCGAGGCTGGAGTCAGTGAATAGCCAGGCTGTACCGAGTCGTTATCCTGAACGCTTATGTCTGAGACATCGAGCGCCTGTGCCGAGCCGTCCGCCGCATTTCTTGCGATCATCACCCGGAAGTGCTCGGTGTTCTCGACCACGCTGTCTTCCTTCAGCAACACCGCAAACGTCGCGTCTGTCTGGCCTGAGGCGTAGGTTATCGCCTGGTTCACGATCCCGGTATAGTCGCCATCCGCCGAGGACGCGGTGTCGTAAAGCGTGCTCGCATACAGCGTCTCGGCAGGCAAGCTGCCAGAACGCGTCACCGTGAACGTGAGCGCCGTATTGCCTTCGGTCTGGGTGGTTGATTCGGGCGTCAGGCCGTAGGTCGTGTTCTGCGCGGGATCATTGATGGTGACGTTGGAGCTGATCGCGAGATAAACACTGGCCGCGTCCGAGGCGTT
>MEQV01000015.1 GCA_001770355.1 Betaproteobacteria bacterium RIFCSPLOWO2_02_FULL_62_17 | reverse complement strand
CTTGTAGGCGTCGAGGAATTTCTTCGACGCCGCCGCCGGCGGCAGGCCCGCTTGCGAGCACAGCATGCCTTCGGCGGCCGCACCGGCCAATTCAATCATCTTGTCCGAACATCCGCCGTCGCCAAAGGAGAACAGCGCCTTGATGTTGAGTTCGCGCGCCTGCTTCAGCAGCGGCCCGCCGGTTGCATCCATGCCGCCGTAGAACACCGCGTCGGGGTTGCGGCCCTTCAGCTTGGTCAGCACCGCTTTCCAGTCGGAGCGCTTGTCATCGCCCTTCTCGCGCGGCAATACCCTGATGTTGGCGCCTTTGAAGTACTTCTCCACTTCATTGGCCAGGCCTTCGCCGTAGGCGGTAGCGTCGTCGATGATGGCGACCAGCTTGGGTTTGTGGTTCGCGGCCAGATAGCTGGCGATCGCCGGCCCCTGCTGGTCATCGCGCCCCATGACGCGGAACACGCCCTTGAAGCCCTGCTCGGTCAACTGGGGATTGGTCGCGGAACCCGAAATCATCGGAATATTGGCGCCGTTGTAAACCGAGGATGCGGGGATCGAGGTGCCCGAATTGAGGTGCCCGATCACGCCGGCCACCTTCGCGTCGATAAGTTTCTGCGCGACCGTGGTGCCCACTTTGGGGTCGGCCTGGTCGTCTTCGGCGAGCATGACGAAACGCGCATCCTTGCCGTCGATCTTGATCTTGGCGGCATTGGCCTGTTCGAGCGCCAGGCGCGCGCCGTTTTCATTGTCCTTGCCCAGATGCGCGATGCCGCCGGTCAAGGGGGCCACGTGGCCGATCTTGATCTCGATCGAGGGCGGCGCCGGCGCCGGCTTGGGTTCCTCGCTACAGCCAACCAGGGCCAAGGCACCGGCTACAGTGAGAAGGCAGGCGTTTGAATTTGACATTGCAGACCATTTCATTTCAACCTCCGGCGTGATCGGCAATTATGAGGATGCGCCGGAAAGCTTGTCAATGCGACAAGCCCCGTCAGGGCAATCCACGCGCTGACTTGTCATTGGCCCCTGCAGAGCCCGGAAGCAAAAAAGCCGGCACAGGGCCGGCTCATGGTTCGCGCGGAAGTGGCTTACTTGCGCGACAGAATCCACTTCACCAGAATCTGCGCTTCCTTTTCGCTAACGGCGGCGTTCGGGGGCATCGGAATCTGACCCCAAGTGCCGGTACCGCCTTCGCGAACTTTCTTCATAAGCTTGGCTTCAGCGCCTTTATCGGCGGCGTATTTCTTGGCAATCTCCTTGTAGGAGGGGCCGACCAGCTTCTTGTCGATCTGATGGCAGGCAAGGCAGGCCTTGTCCTGGGCAAGTTTGGCGGCATCCTGTGCCTGGGCGCCCGCAACCAAGCCTAGCGCTATGACTGCGGCGGTACTGATCAACAGTTTTCTCATGAAATCCCCTTGATATTAGAAATTCTGGAGTGGTAGAAATTCTGAAGTGGCGAATGCTACCTTTTTTAAGGGCTCTTGGAAACCAGCCCCAATAAATCTTCGAACCTGCTCACCGGCTCAAGGCATATAACGCCCTCGCACACCCAGGCGTTGACAATTCCTCTGGATGGTTTTGCGAGGATTTCGGGGACGCCGTCCAGCCCGTCGTCAAGCGCCAGCACAATGCCATGCGGCAGATAAAGGCGCGCCAGCCGCCGCTTCCAATCCTCAACCTCGATCGCCGGCCCGCGCAGGATCACGGTGCGGGTAGGCGAGAGTTGCTCCTCCAGCGCCATCAGCATTGACGAACAGGCGTTGGGGGCCTGCTCGAGGGTGCTCCAGTGCGCCCGCAGGGCGCGCTCGGCCGATGCCGCGAAACGCGCATCGCCGGAAATATGTGTAAGTCGCGTCAGCGCAAGCATGGCCACGCCATTGCCCGAGGGCTGTGCACCGTCATGGAGCGGCTTCATGCGTGCCAGCAGGCTTTCGTGATCGTTGCTGGTGAAGAAGAATGCGCCGCCTTCCTGGTCCTCGAATCGCGCCAGCAACGCCTCGCCCAGTTGCAGCGCGAAATCCAGCAGACCGCGTTCGAAGCGCGCCTGCAAAAGCTCTATCGATGCCGCCAGAAGGTAAGCATGGTCATCCAGATAGGCATTCAGATGGGCACGTCCGTCCTTGCAGGTTGCCAGCAGACGGCCCTCGCGCCACAGGACGCGGCGCACAAAATTCATCGCCGACCGGGCCGAGTCGATCCAGTCGGTGCGCGCAAAGGCGTTGCCCGCGCGCGCCATGCCGGCGATCGCCAGCGCGTTCCAACTGGTGAGCACCTTGCCGTCGCGTCCGGGGCGCACGCGTTGCGCGCGCGCCGCGAAAAGCTTCGCCTGGACCGAATGCAGGCGCGCCACGCAGTCCGCAAGCGGGACACCGAGGCGCCCAGCCACGGCCGCGAGCCGGAGATCGACATTCAGGTGCCAGTGTTTACCCTCGAAATTTGGCGTGCCCTCCAGACCGTAATGCGCGGCTGCGACCGCGTATTCCTCATCGTTCAGCAGGCCCCGGATCGCGTCGCGCTCCCAAACGTAGTACTTGCCCTCCTCGTGCTCGGAATCCGCGTCCAGGCTGGAGTAATAGCCGCCCTCCCGATCCAGCGGCGATTGCATCTCGCGCATGATCCAGGCGGCGGTGCGCTCGACCACGCGGGCATACAAATCATTGCCGGTAAGGCACCAGGCATCCGCGTACAGGCGCAACAGGTGGGCATTGTCGCAAAGCATCTTCTCGAAATGCGGAATGGTCCATTGCGCGTCCACGCAATAACGCGCGAAGCCGCCGCCGATCTGGTCGAACAATCCGCCCAGCGCCATGCGATCGAGCGTGTGGGTGACAATGTGCAATGCCTCGGCATCTGCGCTCGCGGCATGCCGGCGCAGACAGAACTCGAGCTCGCCGGGATGCGGGAACTTGGGCGCCGCGCCGAATCCGCCGTTGTCTCGGTCGAAGCTGCTCTTCATGGCGGCCAGTGCGCTCGCCAGCGGCGCTGCGGTCAGGCGCGCCCGCGCCGCGCCGCCCTGAGGCACAGTTTGGGCCAAGGCGTCGCGCAACTGCAACGCGTGGCGATCAATTTCGCTGCGCTGTTCGCGCCACACCTGACCGATACGCTGGCATAGCTCCATGAATCCCATCAGGTTGTAGCGCGCCTGTTTGGGGAAATAAGTGCCGGCGAAAAATGGCTCCTGGCGCGGCGTGAGCATCACGGTAAGAGGCCAGCCGCCCGGGCGCCGCGTCATCATCTGGTGCGCCAGCTGGTAGATCTGGTCAAGATCCGGACGCTCCTCGCGGTCCACTTTCACATTGACGAACAGGCGGTTCATGAGCGCAGCAACTTCGGCGTCCTCGAAGGACTCGTGCGCCATCACATGACACCAGTGGCAGGCCGAGTAGCCGATCGAAAGCAGGATCGGCTTGTCCTCGCGTTGCGCACGCGCGAGCGCTTCCTCGCCCCATGGGTACCAGTCCACGGGATTGTCCGCGTGCTGCCGCAGATAGGGACTGGTCTCCTGCGCAAGTCGATTAGACATGAAGAGCCCTGTGCGCCGCGGCGGACAAGCTCAGCGCGGCTTGGCGGTCTTCACGAACTCGATCGAGGATTTGAAAATCTCCAGATCCTTCTCGTAATCGGCGGAGACTGCGTGAGTAATCTGCACCCATTCGCGCGTGCTGGTCTGGCCATTGGGTGCAAAGGGGCTGACGCCTTCCATTGAGAACTGCAGGTTTGCCGCGGCCGGCGCCGGCAACCTTAATCCCACCGCGCCACGATAGATGCAGGCAAACATCTTCTGTTTGACGAAATAGGCGGGCAGCCCGCCCATATCGCCGCCCTCAACGCCGGGGATCTTCAGCAACATCGCGTCCAGCACTGCTTTGTGGCTTAAGCCCTGAGCATCGGTACCCATAATTATTTTTTCGCCGCCGGCCTGCGCGCTTTCTTCGCCCTGGCCGCGGGCTTCTTTTTTGCCGCGGCAGGCCTGGCTGCCGTGCGTGCGACAGCGGGCTTCGCAGCAATCGCATTGGCCCGCGGCGGGCCGTCGGTAATCGCGCCCAGGCTCGCCGTGGATACCAGGCGCATGTATTTGGCCATCAGCCCCTTGGTATAGCGTGGCGCCGGCTGCTTCCATTTCGCACGGCGCGCGGCAATTTCCTTGTCAGGGAGGTTAAGCTGAATCAGGCGCTTTTCCGCGGAGATGGTGATCGAGTCACCTTCCTGCACCAGCGCGATGGTGCCGCCTTCATAGGCTTCGGGCGACACATGCCCGACCACCATGCCCCAGGTTCCGCCGGAGAATCGTCCATCGGTGATAAGCCCCACCGATTCCCCAAGCCCTTGACCAATAAGCGCGGAAGTGGGGGCTAACATTTCCTGCATGCCCGGCCCGCCGCGCGGACCTTCGTAGCGGATCACCAGCACATCGCCGGGTTTGATCTTTTTCGCCATGATGGAATCCATGCACTCGGGCTCGGAATTGAACACGCGCGCCGGGCCGGTGATGAAGGTCTGCTTCAGGCCGGTGATCTTGGCAACGCAACCTTCGGGGGAAAGATTGCCCTTGAGGATGGCCAGGTGGCCCTGCGCATACATCGGTTTGTTCCACGGCCGGATCACGTCCTGGTCGGCGCGCGGCGCATCGGGAATGGCGGCCAGTTCCTCGGCCATGCTGCGGCCGGTGATGGTCAGGCAATCGCCGTGGAGGACGCCGTTGTCGAGCAGCATCTTGAGCACCTGCGGCACGCCGCCGGCTCGGTGGAAATCCACCGCCACATACTGGCCCGAGGGCTTGAGATTGCACAGCACCGGGGTCTTCTGGCGCACGCGCTCGAAATCATCGAGGGTCCATCTCACTTCGGCGGCCGCGGCGATTGCGAGGTAATGCAGCACCGCGTTGGTCGAGCCGCCGGTGGCCATCACCAGCGCCACGGCATTCTCGATGGATTTGCGCGTGATGACATCGCGCGCGCGGATATTCTTGCGGATGGCATTGACCAGCACCTTGGCGGATTCCCCCGAGGAATCGGCCTTTTCAGCATCAGGAGAGGCCATTTGCGAGGAGCCCAGCAGGCTCATGCCCAACGCCTCGAACGAGGAGGACATGGTGTTGGCGGTGTACATGCCGCCGCAGGCGCCCACCGACGGGCAGGCGTTCTTCTCGATGCCGATGAAGTCCTCGTCGCTCATCTTGCCGGCGGCGTAGGCACCCACTGCCTCGAACACGCTCACGATGGTGAGGTCCTGGCCTTTCCACTTCCCCGGCTTGATGGTGCCCGCGTACACGAAGATGCCGGGCACGTTCATGCGTGCCATGGCCATTATTGCGGCGGGCATGTTCTTGTCGCAGCCGCCCACCACCAGCACGCCGTCCATGGCCTGCCCGTTGACCGAGGTCTCGATGGCGTCCGCAATGACTTCGCGCGACACCAGCGAATATTTCATCGCTTCGGTGCCCATGCCAATGCCGTCGGTCACCGTCGGCGTGCCGAACACCTGCGGCATGGCGCCGGCGGCCCGGAGCGAGGCCATCGCCCTGTCCACCAGCGGCTGGATGCCGGCATTGCAGGGGTTCATGTTGGAATGGCCATTCGCCACGCCGATGATGGGTTTCTCGAAATCGTTGTCGCCAAAGCCCACGGCGCGCAGCATCGCGCGGTTGGGAGAACGGGCGACGCCCTGGGTGATACTGCGGGAGCGGTTGTTGTCGGACATGGGTGCGTGCTTTCGGTAAGAGTGGCGCGAGAGCGGGGATTTTAGCCGACTCGCCGATCCCGGGCGCCATGGTGGTATTGTTTCCAAATGTTGATTCACCCGCAGATCGATCCCATCGCCGTTTCGCTCGGGCCCCTGGCCATCCGCTGGTACGGGTTAATGTACCTGATCGCTTTCGGGCTGTTTTTCTTTCTGGGTCGCTACCGCGCGCGGCGCGATACCTGGCGCGGCGTATCGGATGCGCTGATCGACGACCTGCTGTTTTGGGGCGTGCTCGGGGTGGTGCTGGGCGGACGGCTGGGGTATGTGCTGTTCTACAAGCCGGCGTACTACCTTTCGAACCCGCTGGAGGCCCTGGCCGTCTGGCACGGGGGCATGTCGTTTCACGGCGGCCTGCTGGGCGTGATCCTTGCCATGTGGTGGATCGGCCGCAGGTACAAGCTGGGGTTTCTCGCGGTCGCGGATTTCGTCGCACCGCTGATTCCCTGCGGCCTCGCGGCCGGCCGCATGGGCAATTTCATCAATGGCGAACTGTGGGGCCGGGTGGTTGAATCGGGCGCCAATGTCCCCTGGGCGATGCTGTTTCGCGGCGGCGGCCCGTTAGCCAGGCATCCCTCGCAGTTGTATCAGTTCGCGCTGGAAGGATTGCTGCTGTTTGTGCTGTTGTGGATCTACTCGGCGAAAGCCCGGCCTCGCGGCGCGGTCGCGGCGATGTTTCTCATCGGCTATGGCGTATTCCGCTTCGTTGCGGAAAACTATCGCGAACCCGATGATTTTCTCGGCCTGCTGGCGCTCAGCCTGTCCATGGGGCAATGGTTGTCGCTGCCGATGGTCCTGATTGGCGCAGTGCTGCTCGCGTGGGCCTGCCGGAAGAGGAGCGCATTATGAGCAACGAAATCGACCCGGATCTGCGCGCGGCCTACGAAGCGCGGCTCAAGGAATTGAACATTGAGCATCGCGACCTCGATCAGGCCATACACCGCCTGCAGGAGACGCCGCTGCACGATCAACTGGCGCTCAAACGGCTGAAGAAACGAAAACTGCTTCTGAAAGACCAGATCTCCTCGATCGAACGCCAGCTCGATCCGGATGAGCTGGCCTGAGGCTAAATCAGTCACAAAAGCCATCGCCGAAGTTCCCCATATGCAATTCGGACTGTTCGTACCTCCCGTCGCTGACAGCTGGCAACTCATCAAGGCTGCCGAGGATTTGGGCTACTACCGGGCATGGATGTACGACACGCCGATGCTCAATTCCGAATTGTTCGTGTCGCTCACCGCCGCCGCGATGCGCAGCTCGAAAATCCGTATCGCCCCCGGCGTGATGATCCCCGGCAACCGAATCGCGCCGGTGGCCGCAAGCGGCCTGGCGACGCTCAATGCCCTGGCCCCCGGGCGCCTCGACTGGGGCATGGGCACCGGCTTCACCGCGCGGCGCACGCTCGGCCAGCGTCCGGTGAAACTCGCGGACCTGGAAGAGTACGTGCGCGTGGTGCGCGGCCTCTTGGCCGGCGATACCCTGGAATGGGAGTTCGAGGCCAAGCGCCGCAAGATCCGCTTCCTCGATCCCGGCATCGGCGCGATCAACATCAAGGATCCAATTTCTCTGCACCTGTCGGCCTTCGGCCCGAAAGCGCGCCAGATGGTTGCCAAGCTCGGCGCCGGTTTCATCGATTCGCCGCACAACATCGAACACGCTCGCGCCAACATGGAGCACATGAAAAAAGTCTGGCGCGAAGCCGGCCGGGATCTCGCAGACCTCAAGGCCACCGGCGCCATTCCCGGCTGCGTGCTCAAAGAAGGCGAAAGCTACGACAGCCCGCGGGTGAAATCGCAAACCGGGCCGCACGCCACCATCGCCCTGCACAGCCTTATCGAATCCGAAGAATTCGGCGACATCGGCCGCGCGCCGCCGCCGTTTCTCGCGCCCATCCTCGACAAGTATCGCGAAATCTACAAAAGCTACCAGCCCGCCGATGCGCGCTATTTTTCCAACCACCGCGGCCACCTCATGTACCTGCGCCCCGAAGAGGAAGCCCTGTGCAGCGGCGACTTCATCAAGGCCGCCACCTGGACCGCCACCAAGGCTGAACTGCGCGAACGCCTGCGCGAGCTGAAAGCAATCGGCTACGAGTACCTGTGCGTCGAGATGGGCTATCGCCATCCGGAGAAGCTGCGCGAGTGGGCGGAGGTGTTCGAGGGGCTTTGAGCCACCATCCCATCGCCAAAACACGCGGCGGCGCACGGCGTATTTACCGCCAAGCTTGCGGCACTAATTATTTCACTATGGAATGTCAATTATCTGGTGATGCCCTGCCAATGCTGCACTATCAACTATGAATGTTTTTAATTTCTGCCGCACCAAAGAGTGCACGCGGCTGTTCCAGCCGGTCGAGCGGGCTATGCACTCCCCGCCCGCCCTTGTTCATCACATGCGTGTAGATCATGGTATGCACCGTACCTGTGGGTTTTGTCATCAAGTGCTGAATCACCAGCGCACTGGACCTTCTATGCGATTTCTGTCCGTCGGCTCGCACTTTTGCACTCCGACTTCCTTCGGACAAGACCTCGCGGGCTTGCCCTTGCCTTCGGCTAGTGGTTATCCTTGTCATATGCGACAAGCGGGTTACTCCCACAGGGGACTTACACCCCACAAGTTCATGCCCATGTCGGGCGCACACTTTAAATGCAACGGACCACCTTCGGCGGCCGTTGATTATTGACGTTAGAAGGCATTTGCCGAGCGTAAGCCCGATCAGCGATTGAGCGTGAAAAGGAGTACGTCCATGAATAGTCTGAAGTGGTGGATGCGAATTGTTGGAGCGATTTACCTGTTTCTGTTCATTGCGGCGGCATTCCTCAAATTGCCCATCAGTGCAGAAGGGCCCGAGGGTGTGCTGGCTCAGGCATCCGCAGGAGACCCTACCGCTAGATTCGTTGTAGACACTTGGGTGGCGCTGGGCATCTGGTTCGGTGTCCTCGGCGCAGCGTTGCTGATTGCTTCCCGCATACCGGAGCAGGCTAGAGTTCTTGTATGGACCGCCATCGGGTGGGAACTGGGCGGCATTGTGATCGATATCTACAAAGTCGTACGAGGATACGACCTGACGGCGCCAGTCACCTGGATTGTGATTCACTCGGTGATTATCGTGGCGGGCCTCCTCATACTTCGAAAAACCAGATCTTCGCTTGGCTGAACCCAAATGCCTTCTAATCGGGTAGCCAGGGGTGTCTAGCCCCCGACCGGTTTCATGATGCAGTTCGGGTCGAGTTGATCAACGAGGTTCTGTACTACGCAACCATTAGCCCCGGCTCGGCGAGGGGCTCGCAACTGCGGTGGGGGAGCAGCGCGACTTGATAGCGTGTTTATATCATTATTTAATAAAAAAGGTCTTGTAATGCCCGCCAAACGGGCATTTTGCCTGCAATTGCAAGCAATTCTCGACAGCACAATCCGCAAATTACTGTCGCAGCGCAGCCCCGATGCAATTCCCCGAATGCCAGCCGAAGGTGGTGGCCTTGCCCAGCCCTCCGGTGTAGCCGGCCGCCGGCCCTCCCTCATGGCCGCCGGTAGTCGATCCCGCCGCGTACAGGCCTTCGATCACGCCGCCGTCCTTATGCTGCACGCGGCATTGCCCGTCGATCCCCACCCCGCCCATGGTGTAGGTGATCCCAGCGCACACCGGCACGGCGTAGAACGGCGCCTCCATGATCACCTGCGCGCGATTGGCCGGGTTGTCGCCGCGCGGCGGATCGAGCGCCTCGAACCTGCCGGTTTCCACCGCGATGTTGTGCGCGCTCACCGTGGCCGCGAGCGCCTCAGGCTGCAGGCCGGCGCGTTCTGCCAGACCCTGCAAGCTGTCGCTGCGATGTATGCTGGCGCCGCCTTTTTCCAGCAGCGCGTTGGCCGGGCGCGCGCCGTTTTTGCCGGCGGTCTCCCAGATGCGCTGATCGAACACCGCCACCGCGCCCTGCGGATCCTCCAAAGCGGCGATGGCGTTGGCCATGAATACGCCGCCCAGTCCCTCATCGGCAAAGCGCCTGCCGCTGGCGTTCACGGTAATGCCCGCGCACATCGGATGGTCGACCACCGGATAGGGCCACAGCGCCGGATTGGTCAGCGCGTCGATCGACTGCACGTGCCCATAGAAGCGGTCGGTGCCACGCAGCCGGGCGCCGGCCGCTTCGGCCATCAGCAGCCCATCGCCCTTCCCGGTCTTCGCGTTTCGCTGCAGCAGCCGCTCAGGGGCCGGCGAAATGAATTTCTTCAACAGATCGAGATTGGCCTGGAAGCCGCCATCAGCAAGCAGCACCGCACGCGCGCCTATGCGCAGCGTTTCGTCACCGCGCGTCGCCACCACGCCGGTGCAACGCCGGTTCTCCACGATAATTTCGCGCGCCGCCACGCCGCGCATGAGGTTGCCGCCGCGCTCGAGGAGCTTCGCGCCGAGGCGGAACACCATGGTGTCGGCGCCGCGCCCCGGCCAGTTGAGGCCCATGCGGTTGGGCACGGGCGGGGCCAGCATGACGCGCTGCCCGCCCTGCCAGCCGCCCTTGATCAGGCGCACGCCCTGCGCTTCCAGCCACCTGACCGCCGCGCCGCCGTTGCTGGCAAAGGCATGAGCCAGTTCCGGGTCGGCGTAGTTACGGGTCTGGCTGTCGATGGCGCGCCGCAATGCCGCCGGATCGCCCAGGATGTATTCGAAAGCGCAATTGACGAAACCCATCGAAAAGCGCGAATTGCAGTGGTAGCGCTCCTCCGCGCCACGCTCGAGCAGCGCTACCTTCAGGCCCTGCTCCGCGCAGCGGTTGGCGCAGCCCAGGCCCGCCAGGCCGCCGCCGACCACCACCACATCGAAGCTGAGGCTCATCGCAGGGTCACTGCGGCATCAAGGTATCGGCCACCAGGGCAAGCAATTCGCGAAAGCAGCGCATCAGCATGAACACAAACCAGCCGCCGATAAATCCGCCGATGGCGCACATCCATTCATGGCTCAGATAGGTGCCCCAGATGCCCGAGGCCGCGATCAGCAGCCCCAACACCCACGCAAACAACTCGCCGTGCCGCAGGAAAAACTTGATGGTGGAATACGATTCGGTCTCGGCCATGCTTCTCTCCTCGTTGGTACTTCTGGCGTTATCCGGGCGTCGCGCCCGTTCCGGACAAGTCGTACTATAAGACCAGATTCAGGTGAAGGCAGAACCCGGCTTCGAGTGTCCAAGGCGGAGGATTCAAATGCAGACATTCATCGCGCTGTTGGCATTGCTTTGCAGCTTTCATGTTGCCGCCGTCGAAGTGCGCTATTACGCGGTGCCCGATGGCTCGCGGCCTCACGACCTTGCTCCCGGCCCGGATGGCGGCATCTGGTACACCTCGCAGCCCAAGGGCGTACTGGGGCGTTTGGACCCGGCCAGCGGAAAGATCGAAGAGGTGCGCCTGGGCTTCGGTTCATCGCCGCACGGGGTAATCTTCGGGCCCGACGGCGGCGCTTGGGTGACCGATGGCGGACAGAATGCCATCGTTCGCGTCGACCCGAAGACGCGCCAGGTGAAAAAATTCCCCATGCCCGAGGGCACGCCCTACACCAATCTCAATACCGCGGCCTTCGATGGCAACGGCATCCTCTGGTTCACCGGACAAAGCGGTTACTACGGCAGCGTCGATCCAAAAACCGGCGCGGTGCGGGTATGGGATTCGCCGCGCGGCCGCGGGCCCTACGGCATCACGGCGACACCCAGGGGCGATATTTATTACGCATCGCTTGCCGGCAATCACATTGCGCGCATCGATCCGCGCAGCGGCGAAGCCACGGTGATCGAGCCGCCCACGCGCCGGCAGGGCGCGCGCCGCGTGTGGTCGGATTCCCAGGGCCGAATATGGGTGAGCGAATGGAATTCGGGCAACGTGAGCGTCTACGATCCCGAAAAGAAAAATTGGCGGCAATGGAAGCTGCCCGGCAAGGAACCGCGCACCTACTCAGTGTACGTGGACGCCAAAGACCAGGTGTGGCTCACCGATTGGTCGGCGAATGCCATCGTGCGTTTCGATCCGCGCACTGAAAAATTCGAGAGCTTTCCCAGCAACAAGCGCGGCGCCGATGTCCGACAGATGCTCGGGCGTGCGGGGCAGGCCTGGGGCGCGGAGTCCGGAACCGACCGGCTGGTGGTCATTGCCGATTAAATGGGGTCAGAGTCAGATTAACTATGCTAATGCTGACGCTAATTGGCTGCTGATTGGTTAATCTGACCCCATTTAATCCTGCCCGAGAAAGCGCCGCGCGTTCTCGTATAGCAGGGCGCGTTCGGTGGCGGCATCCAGACCCGCGCCGCGAATGAAGCTCACCGGATCGGGATCACCCATGGCAAATGGAAAGTCGCTGCCCGCCACCACCTGGGTCGCGCCGAAAGTCTGGATAAGGTGTTTCAGCGCATTGGGATCGAACACGATGCTGTCGTAGTAGAAGCGCTTGGCATAAGTGTTCGGCTTCTCGGGCATCACCTCCCGCATTTTCGGCAGGATGGTCCAGGCGCGATCCAGGCGCGCGATCAGAAACGACAGCACGCCGCCGCCGTGGCTGAACGCGATGCGCAGCTTCGGGTGGCGCACGGCGATGCCGCCGGTGATCATGCCCGCAGCCGCGAGGCCGATTTCGCCGGGAAAACACATCGCCTGTTCCGAGACCGGGCCGACAATGCGGTCCATGCCCACGGGCCGCAGCGCATGCACAAATATCGCGGCGCCCAGTTTCTCCGCGGCGGCAAAGAACGACTCGAAGCGCGCATCGCCGATCGGCACGTCGTTGGCGTGGGTGGCGATCTCGATGCCGGGAAATTTAAGATCGCGGACCACGTATTCGAGTTCGCGGATCGCCATGTCCACGTCCTGCAGCGGCACGCAGCCCAGGCCGGTGAAGCGCGCGCGATGGCGCTCAACCATTTGCGCGATCTGGTCGTTGAGGAAGCGGATCAGCCCCTGCGCATCTTTGGCGGGCAGCCAATAAGAG
>MEQV01000014.1:19675-22059 GCA_001770355.1 Betaproteobacteria bacterium RIFCSPLOWO2_02_FULL_62_17 | reverse complement strand
CTACGACCGGCCGCATTTGGAGAAGTATGCCGAGCTGGCCAAGCAGGGCCGCAGCGACGAGTACCTCAAGGAATTCGTCTTCGGACCGGCTGACCACGGCGCCTACCTGGACATGATCGGCGCGGCCCGCCTGATGGCGCTGCGCTCGGAATACTGAGGAGAACAACAGATGAGTTCGGCAACCAATGAGGCGGCCCCGGCGGAGGTGATCGCCTGTGTGCTGGCCAGGCAACTGGAAGACCAGGAAATCGCGGCGCTGGGCGCCGCATCGCAGCTCGCCATGGCGGCGGTGAAGCTGGCCCGCAGCATGCACGCGCCCAACCTGTCCTGGCTGTGCGGCGGCTCGGGAGCGATTAACTCGCAACTGCCCCTGCTGCTGGAATCGGCGGCGGACCCGCGCAACCTGTTCGGCGCGGAATACCGCTACAGCATGGAGGACGCTGTCGATCTGCAGATGCGCGGGCGCATCAGCACCGCCTTCCTGGGCGGCATCCAGGTGGACAAGTTCGGCAACCTCAACATGGTTTGCGCGGGCGACTACGACAAGCCCAGGATGCGCGGACCCGGCTCGGTCGGGCTGCCCTTCGCGGCGAGTTTTCGCAGGACCATCATTTATATCCAGCACCATGATCCGCGTGTGCTGGTCGAAAAAGTCGACTTCGTCAGCGGGCCCGGCCATTCACCACAGCGCGCAAAATGGGCCGTTCCCTCGTCCCGGGGGCCGTATCTGATCGTGACGCCGCTCGCGGTATTCGACTTCGACACGCCGGACAAGCAGGCGAGGCTGGTGTCGGTGCATCCGGGGGTGAGCGTCGATGAGGTGCTCGCCAAGACCGGGTTCAAGCCGCTGCTCGCGGACCCTGTCACGGTGACGCAGGCGCCGAGCGCGGAAGAGCTGCGCATACTTCGCAGCGAGATCGATCTCAACGGCGTGCTGCGCCGGCTGATCCGGCACTGATGCGATGAATATGACGCGAAGCAGCGAGCGGATTCTGACCACGCACGCCGGCGCGCTGCCGCGCAGCGAGGACCTGCACAAGCGCATTTTTGCCCGCGCCGCGGGGGAGCCGCACGACAAGGCCGAACTCGCGCGGCAACTGAAAAGCGAGGTCGCCGCGGTGGTGCGCAAACAGGCAGACTGTGGCGTGGATATCGTCAACGACGGGGAACTCGGCAAGACCACTTTTACCACCTACGTGCACGAGCGTCTCAGCGGGTTCGAAGTACGGCAGTTCAAGCCGGGTGATCCGCCGCCGTTGTTCATTGCCAGCAGGGAACTGAAAAAATTTCCTGAATACTTTACCGGCGGACGCGGGTTCAGCGCCTTTGCGGGCACCGGGACGGGCAAGCCGCGCATGATCTGCGTCGCGCCGCTGCAATATGTCGGGCAGGAGGCGCTGCAGGAGGACCTCGCCAATTTTCGCGCGGCGCTCGAAGGCGTGAACGTGCAGGGCGCGTTCCTTCCCGCCAACACTCCCGGAACCATCGAGCACTGGCTGCACAACGCCTACTACCCGAACGACGAGGCCTTTCTCAAAGCGATAGCCGAGGTGATGCGCGTCGAATACCGGGCTATCGTGGATGCCGGCTTCACGCTCCAGATCGACGATCCGGACCTGCCCGATGCCTGGCAGATGTACCCCGAAATGAATCTATCCGACTATCGCCGCTACGCGGCGCTCAGGGTGGATGCCTTGAACCATGCATTGAGCGATATTCCAAGGGAAAAAATCCGCTTGCACGTATGCTGGGGCAGCTTCCACGGTCCGCACCAGTTCGACATCCCGCTCAAGGACATTGTCGACATCGTTTTCAGCGTGCGCGCCGGCAGCTATTCGATCGAGGCCTCGAACCCCCGCCATGAGCATGAATGGCAGGTGTTCGAGACCGCAAAAATTCCCGAGGGCTCGGTGCTTATCCCCGGCGTGGTCGGACACTGCAGCGATTTCATCGAGCATCCGGAACTGGTGGCCCAGCGCCTGGTGCGCTACGCCAAGCTGGTGGGCCGCGAAAACGTGGTGGCAGGCACCGACTGCGGGCTGGGCCCGCGCGTCGGGCACGCGGATATCGCCTGGGCCAAGCTCGAAGCGATGGCCGAAGGCGCGCGCATTGCCACGCGGCAGCTGTGGGGCAGGAAATAGACATGCGTCGTTCAAAGGAGAAGGCAAAATGAATGCGATCCAGAAGCTCATTGCAGTAAGCCTGATACTGTTTGCCGGCTGCGCGCTCGCGCAGGAGTGGCCGGCCAAGCCGATCCGGTTCCTCAATCCGAATGCCGCCGGCGGCCTGGGTGAATTGGTCACGCGCTTCATCGCGCCGGTGGTGGAGCCGCGGCTGGGCCAGCGGCTGATCGTGGAGAGCAAGCCGGGTGCCGGCGGCGCCAT
>MEQV01000014.1:10615-19666 GCA_001770355.1 Betaproteobacteria bacterium RIFCSPLOWO2_02_FULL_62_17 | reverse complement strand
CGCCGCACCCGACGGCTACAATTTTCTGATCGCGCCCACCAACGTCTACGTCGTCATTCCGCATATTCTCAAGAACGTTTCCTATGACCCGATCGAGGGTTTCGCGCCGGTCAGCATGATCGTCGATGCGCCGCTCATCGCGGTCGTGAACAACGCCGTACCGGTGAAAACACTCAAGGAACTGGCCGCCCATATCCGCGCCAATCCGGGCAAGCTCAACGTCGGTTCGCCCGGTGCCGGATCGCCTGCGCATATTCTCGGCGAGTTCTTCGGCAAGCTGAACGGCGGGATGGCGCACGTGGCGTATAAGGGCGCGCAGCCGGTCGGGCTCGCGCTGCAGACCAACGAGGTACAGGTGCTGTTTCCGACCGTCGCCGCCATCCAGGCGCAGTTGAAGGGCAACAGCGTTCGCGTCATCGGCACGCTCACGCGGGCGCGCATGCCGGAGTTTCCCGATGCGCCGACCGCGGTCGAATCCGGGTTCGCGGAACTTGGCGAAGCCGGAAACTGGTGGGGGCTGGCAGCGCCCAAGGGCACCGACGCGCGCATCATCGATCGCATGGCGATGGAAATCCGAAACGCGCTCACGGACGCCACCGTCAAGAAGCGCTTTGCCGAAGTCGGCATGGTGACGGTCGGCTCCACACCCGCCGAATTCAGCCAGTTCATCCGCTCCGAGTCGGCACGCTGGAAGGGAATCGTGCAGCGAACCGGCATCAAGCCGGAGTGATGCGCGCGGTGTAATGCACCGCGGCAAGCCAGCGCAGAAAAAATGAATTTAAGCGGCAAGGTGGTGCTGATCACCGGCGCCTCGCGGGGCCTTGGGCGCGTAATGGCCCTGGGCCTTGCCGCGGGCGGCGCGAACGTCGCGATTACGGCGCGGCCGGGCAGCGAGGCCGCGCTCGCCGGGGTGGTCGATGCAGCCGCCGGCGCAAAGGGCGAAGTGGCAGCCTTCATCGGGGATGTCAGCGACGCCGCAGCCTGCGTGTCCATTGTCAAAAAAACCGTGCAGCGTTTCGGCGCGCTCCACGTTCTGTTCAACAACGCCGCACTGGGCATGGGCGAGGTCGGCCCGCACATCTCGAAAGTCATTCCGTTCTACAACGTTCCTGTCGCTACCTGGCAGCGCATCGTTGACACCAATGTGAACGGAACGTTTCACATGTCATTGGCCGCCGTGCCGTTGTTCCTCGCGCAAAAGTGGGGGCGCATCATCAATCTTTCGACGGGGATGCGCACCATGCTGCGCGCCGGCCTCTCTCCTTACGGACCTTCCAAGGCCGCCGTCGAGGCCATGACTGCGATCTGGGCGCAGGACCTCGCCGGCAGCGGCGTCACCGTCAATGCACTGCTGCCGGGTTGGGCAGCGGATACCGGCATGGTCCTGCCCGAGGACCATCCGGATCGCTCGCGCCTGGTGCCGCCGTCGGCGATGGTGCCGCCGGCTGTGTGGCTGGCCTCTGATGCGTCGGACGGCGTGACCGGGATGCGTATTCTCGCCAAGGACTGGAATCCATCGCTTCCGCCGGGCCAGGCGTACCAAGGCGCCTCGGCCAAGGCGGGCTGGTGAGACGCGCCGTGGCCGATTAACCGGGATTACTGGCGCAAAAGCTCAGGAAGGCCGCCGAACCGGGCGGCCTCGATGGCCAAGCAGGGGTGACTCGCCAATGCGTTGGGGCGCAAACTTCTGCGGCATCGGCGGCTGGGTAACGCCCTCTGATAGCGCCTGTCCGATGAATGAAGGCATGGCGACCTGGATACGGTTCTGCAGGCGCTTGAGCCCTTCGTCCCACTCCCAGATCATGCGTGAGCCAATAAGCTCAAATCCCTCTGTATGGCGCACTCGATGCAGCAGGTCCGGGAACACGCTCGAGGTCGCATCACACACGGCCTGCACCAGCTCGCGCTGGCGAGCCGGCTCCATCTGAAAGTGTTGCTGCAGCACTCGCCACAGCGATTCGCCGGGACTCCAGCTTTTACGGCCGTCGATGTACATGCCAGGCGGGTTGTCCGCATATTTTTCATAGGCCCGGATGGTCAGCATGTCGTAGATCGGGGCCACATGCGCGTCATCCAGGTTCGAATACAACAGCCCCAGATTCTTGCTATGGCAGTCGGCGTTACCCAGCGCATAAGTGAGCAGCAGCGTCACAGCTAACTGTTCCATTGCCTTGCGATGTTGTAGCGGCGGCACCCAGTCGCGGGCCAGTCGGGCCACGCGTTCCCAGGTAGGGTTGTACTTGTCGTCCGTGGATAGCCCCAGCAAGCTGCAGCAGTCCTCGAAACCCAGACGCAAGCCGGTGTCAGCGTCGATGTCGAAGCGCTCCACCACCAGAACTTGGCCATCATCGGACACCTCGGTAGCGGCTGCCGCGAATCCGGTGCGGCGGGCGACTTCCATGCACAGGTGCTCGTTAAGCGCCATGAAAGGCAGATTCCGAGCGCTGCTCTTGACGATGTGGTGCTCGGTGGTCAGGGTACTTTTGCGAAAAAGCGCCTGGGTTTCAGGCGTAAGGAACTTAGGCATTACGCCGGAGACCCCGGAGGTGGCATATTCGCGCAGTAACGCCATGAAAACCTCTGCTGATGCGGCCCCGTGCAGCAATGGCTCGAGCTCAAGCCGGGCGGCAGCGGCCGTCACCGACTCGCCGGCGCTCACCTGCACGCGCCCGATCATGTTCTGTCCCACCACGGACAAGAGGTCCAGCGGACGCGAACCGAGGTGAGGACCCAGTTGCTCCTTGAGTACGGACAGCAAGAAACCTTCCGGCAGGTTGACCTGGAAAAACGGATGCAGGGTCGGCCAGACCCAACTCTGCGCTCGCACCGGCATCAGCAGCGACGCGAAGTCCGCGGCAGCGGCATCACGGTCGTAGGTGAGGTGGTGTTCGAAGCCGTCCTCGCTGCTCAGTACCGCCACACGCTTGCCGTTGACGAACACGTTCAAGCGCGCTGTCATCGCGATGTCGGCCCGGTGTTGGCCGAGGCTCGGGTCTCGGCAAGCACGTCGCTCAGTGTCGGGCGGCTGCGTAAGGGCACAAACTGCACCTCGTAGCCCATGGTCTGGGCCAGGCGCAGCAGCTTGGCGACGGAAAAATCGTTGCTGCGGCTGCGCTCGAATCGCGACAACGCTTCCTGGCGCATACCCGTGGCTGCGGCCACCTGCTCCTGAGTCAACTTCGCCTGCTGGCGCAATTGCTTAAGCTCAAGGCCAAGGTCTACTATTGTTTTCATATTATTTATGCGTTATAAAGCATATATATAGATAATAACGTCTAATTATAACATGTAACGCATATTATTACAACGCAAGTTATGTTATTAAACGCATATATATAGGCTATATCAATTAAACATACCAACAAACGCATAATTCTGCCGCTGCTCCTGCATAGCAATGATTGATGTCCGTTGAAGTGCAGATTGCCCCCTGCACGGCGACCTCGCGATCGTTCACACCCGCATCGATGGCGTCAAAAAACAACTGGACCGCATCGAAGGCTGAGCTCGATCGCTTCGGCCAGCGCTTCTGGTCGTTGACCCGCTTCATACTTGATGATCGCGCCCGCTTTGACGACGCCGCGCTGGCCTTCGATCTCGAACGACCGCCCCGCGCAGAGATTGCCACCGGCCACTACCACCTGATCTCATAGTCGCGCCCCTCGTCGGCACAGTCGGCCGACGCGGACGGTGGCGAGGAGCGTAGCCAGTTTCTCTATCGCCTCTCGCACCCGCTGGGCGAGCATGTCGTGGACAGCGCAAAGGCACTCCCGACTGCCCCGGCGCAGATCGTCTTCGATGTGTCGCATCATCCGACCCGCATCCATGCGGTCGAAGCACTCCGCGGCAAGAGCGGCTACCTCACGCTCACGCGCCTCGCGGTTGAGTCCTACGAGAGCGAGGAGTATCTGCTCTTCTCCGGATTCGACGAGAGCGGCGCGTCGCTCGAACAGGAGACAATGGAGAGGTTCTTCGGCTGTTCGGGGCGGAGGGTACGTAAGCAAGCACAGCTGCCGTCGCCGCCGCTGTGAATGAGCCGTTCGCCCGCGGTGGGAGAAAGCTTGCAGTGTTTTCCAAGGATTTGTCCATCCGCACCGAAAATGATCTGGGTGTTGTAGAGGGTGCCGTAACTTCCGGGATCCTTTTCGGCGCAGCCCATGACAACGTAAGCGTGCGCGCGTCGCGCCGCTTTTCCCAGAGCGTCGGTGGCACTGCCGATCGCGCGCGGCGCATGTAACGACCCCGAATTTATGCGCAGTCGACAGCGGCATGAAGGCGCGTTGTCCTTGCGCCCTGAGCCTTGGCAAGGTAACCTTCGGCCGCCAAGGAGAAGCAGCGGCCCCCCGCTTCCTCCGACATGGCAGCGCTTGGCACCTTAGATAGACAACGGGAGAATATTCGTGTTCATCGGTGATCTCCCCCGTCGCAATGCGTTTCGTTACGCGGATCAGACGGCTATCGAGACCGAATCGCGCTGCCTGACGTGGTCCGAATTGAACGACCGGGTCAACCGGCTGGCGCATAGCTTCCACGCTCTCGGATTGCGCAAGTCCGACCGTATTGCCGTTCTGGCCACCCCTTCGCCAGAAGTGGCGGAGACGTACTTTGCGGCGGCAAAGCTCGGACTGGTGATTGTCCCCGTTCACACCGGCCTGGTGGATCGCGAGGTCGGTTTCATACTGAACGACGTGAGCGCCAAGGCGGTTCTGTTCGAGGAAGAGGCCGCAAGAATGTTCCAGGGCACAATCAATTCGGTTGAGTCAGTCGAAACCCGGATCGTCATCGGCAGGCACGGCACGTTCATCCCCTACGAAAACCTGTTTGAGCATGCGGCGGCCACCGAGCCGGATGTCGCGGTCGATGACGCCGACCTTTTTGCCATCCGATTTACGAGCGGAACAACCGGGATGCCGAAGGGTTGCCCAAGCACCCACCGGGACTGGCTCAGGCGGTCGATGAACTTCATGGCGCACGTGTCGCATTCGCACCACGACCGCGCGCTGCTGTTCGCCCCCATGTCGCTCGGCGTCGGCTCCTCCATGCTGATGTCCTACAGCCTGGTTGGCGCCCACATGGTGGTGATGCGGCGTTTCAATTCCTCCGATGTGCTGCGCGCGATCGACGCGCATCGCATCACGACCTTCATGATGCCGGTGCCGACGCTGTTCGCGAAACTCCTCGAGGACCCCATCATCGACACAGTCGATTTGGGCAGCTTGAGGATCGTGGGATACGGCGGCGCTGTTTTCCCGCTGCCGTTGCTGCTGCGCACGCTGGAACGATTCCGTTGCGACTTTTTCGGTGTCTACGGCACGCTCGAGGCGGGCGGATTCTCCACCTACCTTCTACCGGAGGACCACCGGCTCGAGGGTCATACGGGCGCCGAACGCGAAAAGCGGCTTGGCCGGCTCGGGTCGTGCGGAAGAGAGGCGATCCAGGCGGATATCAGGATCGTGGATGAGAGTGGACGCGAGCTGCCACGCGGGGAAATCGGGGAAATGATCGTGCGCACCGAGGGCATGATTACGCAGTTCTGGAACCGTCCGGGCGAGATCGAGAAGACGCTCCGGGACGGTTGGTATCACACCGGCGACGGCGGTTCGATCGATGAGGACGGCTACATCTACGTATCGGACAGGCTCAAGGACATCGTGCGCAGCGGCGGCATGAACGTGTCGTCGGTGGATGTGGAGAATATCCTGCTTGGCCATCCGGCGGTGGCCGAAGCGGCGGTCATAGGCGTTGCCGACCCCCGATGGGGCGAGGCAGTGATCGCTTTCGTCGTATGCAGCAAGCCCGTTTCAGAAGAGGAGTTGCTCGCGCACTGCCGCCGGCAACTTGCGAATTACAAGGTTCCAAAGGGCGTGGAGTTCATCGACGCCATGCCCAAGAACAGCATGGACAAGATACTCAAGCGGGAGTTGAGGATACGATACGCGCAGCAGCACGAAGCTGCGCCTTCGTCTTAGAACCGCCCCCGGAGCCTTTGGCGCACCCAAGGCGCCCGGGAGCGGCGGGTTTTTCGAAGCATGTCATGGGAGCGAGGCCGTGAGCGATCGAACCGCGAAGCTTGCCAAAGTCAACTTCTGGAATGAGCTGCTCTCATTGCGCGACACGCAAAGAGAGCTGCGCAAGGATGCGGTCCAGGTCGTCCGCTCCGAGGAGCTTCCCCAGGAGAGCAATCAAATGGGTTTGATGCGGTGGTACCTGCATCCAGCCATCACGGATACCGTGATCTCAAGCCTGGTGTTTTTCGAGCAGGAGATTCCGCCGGGCAGCCGCACCGGCCGGCTCAAATTCCAGGGCGGCCAGGTGATCTACATACTCGAAGGCCGGGGCCACACCCTGATCGACGGCGTGAAGCATTCGTGGGAGGGCGGGGATCTGCTCAATCTGCCCCTCAGGAAGGACGGGATCATCGTCCAGCACCTGAACGACGATCCGGACAAGCCCGCCAAATTCGTGGCCGTGGAACCGAATCTCTGGCAGTGCACAAGTATCGATCGGGGTTGTGGCTTCGAGCTGCTGCAGTCTTCGCCGGATCACAAGCGCTAAGGCCGGTGCGGCACAACGGGTTGCGTGCGCCACGTGGCGCCACCGCATGGCCGATGCCATGTGGGTATTGCAAGCGAAATGGATGACAAACGCAAGAGGAGAACATTCGTATGGCTGACTTCGAACGAACACGCGAACGCGAACGCGAACCTGGCATAGAGACGCGCTACGATGCCTTCATACGCAGCCGCAAGGAGTTCGATGCGCGACAATTGAACGGGCCGATAGTCATCAAACCCTCGGACCGCGAATATCAGCAAACGCGCCAGGGGCGGCTTTTCTATTTCTTGAATGCGCAAGCCTACAAGGACACGCCGCTGCAGGATTGGCGGGTATTCGTGCACGACATCAAGACACACTCAGGCATGCATCGCCACCAGGGCGGATTCGTGATCTACGTGATCGAGGGCAAGGGCTACTCCTTGGTGGATGGCGAGCGCGTCGATTGGGGGCCGCGCGACCTGCTGCTTCTGCCGATCAAGCCAGGCGGTGTCGAACACCAGCATTTCAACTTGGAAGTTGGCAAACCGTGCCGGTGGATCGCCTTCTGTTACCTGCCGGTGTTCGATCACGTGGCATCTGAATTCACACAGATGCAGGTATCCCCGCAGTTCCAGGGTTGATCGGTTGTTTTTCCGGCTTGCAAGGCGCTCCAGCGCGATCGTGCTCCAAGCGCCGTAGCGGCTCACTCCGCCTTTACGCCGATGTCCCGGATGAGCCGGCCGTATCGGGCGTGCTCCGAAACTATGTACTCCAGTAACGCTTCGGGCGCCATGCTGCGCGTCTCAGAGCCTTGCTTGGCGAGAATCTGCTTCACTTCCTCCAGGGAGTTGACACGCTGAACCTCCGCGGCGAGCCGCTGCACGATCGCATTGCGCGTGCCCGCAGGCGCGACCAAAGCATGCCAAGCCGGCGACACAATCTGGTGGCCGAGTTCGGGAAGAGTCGGGATTTCAGGAGCGGCCTGCGAGCGGCGCGAATCCGCCACGCCCAGCGCCCGGAGGCGGCCGCTCTGCAAATGGGACAGCGCATCCACGAACGCCGGAAAAAAGAATAGCTGCACTTCACCAGCCAGCAAAGCGGTCAGCGCCTGGGGACTTCCTTTGTAGGGCACATGAACGATATCGATACCGGCGCTTCGCCGCAGCATCTCGCCCATCAACTGGTGGCCCGTCCCCGTGCCGATGGAGGCAAAGTTGAGCTTGCCGGGATTTGCCTTTGCCAGCGCAACCAGTTCGCCGACGCTGTTCGCCGGCAGATTCGCGTTCACTACCAGCGCGTTGGGAGTCACCGCCAATATCGCGATCGGCACAAAATCCCTGATCGGATCGTAAGAGAGCTTGAAATTGAAATGCGGGCTGATGACAAAGGTTGCGCTCGCACCCATCGCCAGCGTATAGCCGTCAGGCGCGGACTTGGCCACGCGTGTCAGTCCAATCGCGCCGGTGGCGCCGGGCACGTTTTCCACCAGGATGGGCTGACCAAGCGCCGCCCGCTGTGCAAAAGTCCTGGCCAGGATATCGGAGCTGCCCCCCGGGGTAAAAGGGACGACGATCCGGATCGGCTTGTCCGGATAGTCCTGTGCCGCCGCATCCGGTGCGACTGCGCCCGACGCGATCGTTCCCACTACCAGTAGGGCTGCGACTGGACCAAGCATTTTGCCTCCCGGGAGTTTGCTTTGCGCGTTCAGGCGCGCTCAATTCGTTTTGATGCCGACTTCGCGGATGATGCGTGCGTAGCGGGCGTACTCAGCGGCAACGTACTCCTTGAGGGCGTCCGGCGTCGCGTAGGTGGCGTCCGCGCCTATCTTGGCAAGCATCTGCTTCATGTCGTCGAGGGAATTGACACGCTGAACCTCGGCGGAGAGCCGCCGCACGATCGCGCCCGGAGTGCCGGTGGGCGCCACCAGAATATGCCAGGTCGGCGCCACGATGTCGTAACCGAGTTCGGGGAGGGTGGGGACATCGGGAGCAGCCGGTGAGCGGCGCGTGTCGACCACGCCCAAGGCCCGGAGGCGTCCGCTGTGCAGGTGGCTGACCGCATCCACGAAAACGGGGAAAAAAAACATCTGCACTTCGCCGGCCAGCAAAGCAGCCTGCGCCTGGGGGCTGCCTTTGTAAGGCACATGAACGATATCGATGCCGGCCCTTCGCCGCAGCAACTCGCCGAGCATGTGGTGGGCCGAACCGACGCCGAGCGAGGCATAGTTGAGCTTGCCGGGATTCGCCTTGGCCAGCGCTACCAGTTCGCCGACCGAGTTCGCCGGCACGGCCGAGTTCACCGTCAGCGCGGCGATGATTTGTCCAAACAACGCGATCGGCGTGAAATCCTTGATTGGATCGTAAGGGAGTTTCGTATTGATATGCGGGCTGACGGCAAAGGTTGAAGTCGCGGCCATCGTAAGTGTATAGCCGTCAGGCGCGGATTTCGCCGCGCGCGCCAGACCGATCGCCCCGGAGGCGCCGGCCACGTTTTCCACGACGATGGGCTGGCCAA
>MEQV01000014.1:9956-10557 GCA_001770355.1 Betaproteobacteria bacterium RIFCSPLOWO2_02_FULL_62_17 | reverse complement strand
GCCGTATCCGCGGACGCGGCTCCGAGCGCGATCATCCCCACTACGAGCACCGATGCGACTGGACGAAGCATTTGGCCTCCCGGCAGTTGCCTTCATGAGATCAGACCCGGTCTTCCCGGATGGGTCGCAGTCCTTGACTCTGTCCGGACGGCAGGCCGCAGCTCTATCCGAAGACCGGCAACAACGATTCATGCTAGCACGAGATTGAATTCACGGTAGCGCAGGTCAGGGCTGCATTTCAGGATTCAAGGGTCCATTTTGTCGACCAAACAGCTTGGCTGTCCCTAGTGATACCGCCGTCGCATAAATCTCGCGCCGGCTGTTGGAAGCAGCGCGGCGAGCTTTTGGCCGCGCGGTCCCTAGACGTGACACGGGCCTTTGCCATTGACAAGCTTGATCGCGACCGCCTAACATCCAGACGACAACGACGTTCACAGCATCCTTGGAACAGAAGAGATGAGCAATCGCAAGAGCAAGGTGTGTTCACTGGCGGAGGCGCTGGCGGGCGTCGCGGAGGGCGCCAAGGTCATCGCCGCCGGGGCGCACTACAACAACATTCCGATGGCGTTGGTGCGCGAGCTCATCCGGCGGCGTGTGAAGA
>MEQV01000014.1:4606-9898 GCA_001770355.1 Betaproteobacteria bacterium RIFCSPLOWO2_02_FULL_62_17 | reverse complement strand
CGCCGAATTTCCGGCGCGCGGCCGAGTCGAAATCAATTGTCGTGGAAGAGAAGGATGAGCCTACGATATTCCACGGATTGCGGGCGGCTGGTAGCGGCCTGCCGTTTGTGGCGCTGCCGCCCCTGCAGAAGATGACCGACCTGCCGAAGGTGAATCCCGCGACCTACAAGGAGATCATCGACCCTTTCACGGGCGAGCTGGCAATTGCCATCCCGCCGCTCGCGCCGGACGTTGCCCTCATCCACTTCGCCAAGTGCGACCAGTACGGCAACGGGGTGAGCATCGGCGGAAGGCATATGGAGGACATTATCGCCAAGGCCTCCAAGCGGGTGATCGTGAGCGCCGAGGAGATCGTTTCGACCGCGGAAATCACGGCGGCGCCCACGCACACCACGCTTCCCGGCGTCATGGTCGATGCCGTCGTTCATGCGCCCTGGGGCTGCTACCCTGGCACCTGTCCGGGGGTTTATGGCTATGACCGCGCGCATCTTGAGCATTACTACGAGTTCGCGAGAAAGGGCCAGACGCAGGCGTACCTGGACCGCTACGTTTTCGGCTCGGACGGGGACGCGGCGCTGATCAATTCTGTCTCCAAGGAACACCTGGCCGGCCTGCGGCTCGGTTGAGAGACGGTAACACGGAGGTCACCTGTGGATTTTACCGCTGCTGAATTAATGGCCGTCGTGATGTCGCACGAGTTGCGCGACGACGACTTCGGCGCCGTGGGGGCGGCATCGCAGATACCCGTTTGCGCGATGCGGCTCGCGCAGAAAACTCATGCTCCCAACCTGTGGTACCTCTACGGCGGCAGCGGCGCCGTTAATTCCAAGGCGCTGGCGGTGGTCGAGTCCACCGCTGATTACCGCAATCTTATCGGCGCGGAATACCGGGCGCCGCTGCAAGACATCATCGACTTCGAATTCACCGGCAAGTTCACCGTGGGTTTTCTTGGCGGCATGCAGATAGACCAGTACGGCAGCGTGAACATGGTCTGCATCGGCGATTACGCCAAGCCCGTGGTGCGCGGGCCGGGGACTGTGGGTACTGTTTTCACCAGCTCGTTTCGCAGGGTGGTGCTGTACGTACAGCACCACAACCCAAAGCTTTTTGTGCCGAAGGTCGATTTCGTCAGCGGACCGGGTGTACCGAGGGACGCACCCATCGATCGCTACCGGCCGCGCTGGTCCGAGGGACCCGTGGTGGTGGTGACACCGCTCGCGATCATGGATTTCAACACGCCGGACCGGCGCATGCGGCTGCGCTCCGTGCACCCGGGCCATAGCGTCGAGGAGGTTCAGGCACAAACCGGGTTCACGCTTGCTGTCGATGGAACAGTTCCGACGACGACAGAGCCCACCAGGGAAGAAATACGCATCATTCGCGAAGAGATCGACACCAGCGGCGTTTTGCGGCGGCTTATCGATTGAGGCAGGAGGCGGGCACCGGATCGTTCGGGCAGTTCGCCCGGCGTTCTCCAGGCGCCTGCCGTTCCAAATAAGGAGGTGCTTATGCTGCGATACCTATTGATTGCCGCGGCTTGCCTGCTGAGCGGGGGGTTTGCCGGCGCGCATTCGGCAGCTGCGGCTGCGACGGACAATCCCTCCAAGTCTGCGAACGCGGGTTCCGGCGGGGCGGTGATGGTGGCGCAGGCGGGTCAGCCCGGCAAGCGGCCGGCGCGCAAGCTGCGCGGCGCATACGTGGTGAGCCTGAGCTTCAGCCCGCTGTTTCTGGCGGTCGACAAGGGTTATTTTCAGGCAGAGAACCTCGATATGGAGATACAGGTGGTCCAGAGCGCGGCGGATGTCGTCGCGTTTCTCGGCATCGGGCAGATGGACATCGCTTTCGGCAACATCAGCGACACGCTGTTCAACGCCATCAATCGCAAGGTGAACGTGAAGATTGGCGGGGGCATGTCGTATACCCCGAAGGAGGCCGGCATTTTGTCCCCCACCCCGATTTTCACCAGAAAGGCGTTGTTCGATTCCGGTACCGTCAAGTCCATGGCCGATTTCAAGGGCAGGAAGATCGCCCTGAACGCGCGCGGCGGTATTGTCGAATATCAGGTGTCGCAAAGCCTGCGCCGCATTGGCCTGTCGATAAAAGACGTTGATATCGAGACGATGCCGTTTCCGGACATGCCCATTGCGCTGACCAAGGGCGCCGTTGACGGCGCCATAATGCCCGAGCCGATCGCCACATCGGCACGCGAGCGTGGCATAGGCGTCGTGATCGATCCCAACCCGGCGCCGGGGATCGTGGTGACAACCGTAATGTTCGGCAAGAACCTGCTGGCCGAAGCCGAAGCACCGGTGGCGAACGCCGTGCTGCGCGCGCTGCGCCGCGCGGCCAACGAACTGCAGTCGCCCGAGGCGATCATGTCGCGGGAAAACATCCCGATCTGGTCGAAGTATACGAAGCTGCCCGCCGAAACCGTGGCGAAGACGAAACCCTACGTCTTTGCACGCGATCTCGCGCTGGACGTCGACAATCTCATGGAGCAGCAGAAATTCCTGGCCGATGGCGGCCGCATTCCCGCGCAGCTCCCCGTGGAGCGCGTGATAGACAGCCGCCTCGTGATACGCATGCGCTAGCGCCGCAAGCATGGAATTCCAATCGCACACCCTCCGGGTCGACGGGGTCGTCACCCATCACCTGGAGGCGGGCCCGCCATCGGCCGAGAATTTCGTACTCATCCACGATGGCGGGTTTGGCGCCGACGGCTGGGCAACGTGGAGCCCGATCCTGCCGCGACTCGCGGCGCGTTATCGCGTTTTCGCGCCGGATCTCCTGGGATTTGGGAAAACCCAGAAGATCTACGATTTCGGGCAGGGCGCGCGCAGCCAGAAGATTCAGCACATTGCCGGCTGGATGAAGGCCGTCGGCGTCCGTGACGCACACTTCATGGGGAATTCGGCGGGGGGAAGCATCGTCCTGTTCGCCGCGATGCGGCAAGAGTGGCCGATACGCAAGGCGATCAGCGTCGGCGGCACCGGCGGACCGTTTATGCGCGGGGACACCTACGGCCCGCTGAGAGACTACGTGCCGGACAAGCAGGGCATGCGGCGGATCGTGGAATTGATGCTCAGCCGGCGCGACGCCATGATGGAGGAACTGGTGGAGGAGCGCTACCGGAAATCGCTGATTCGCGGCCACTGGGAAAACCTTTCGGCGCCACGGCTGAGACCGCCGGGGCCCGGGCCGCGCGAGGAATCGGACAACAAGTCCTTTTTCGACGGCCTCGCCAAGATCAGGGTACCGGTGCTCCTGATCGCCGGCAGCGACGATGTGCTGCTCGAGCGGGGATGGGAGAGGCAACTGGCCTCCCATATCGCGCAGGCAGAGACGCTACTGGTGGAAGGCGCGCGCCACCAACCGCACTTCGATGCGCCGGATGCAGTGTGCGACGCGATCGAGTCGTTCCTCGCCGCGTGCTAGCCGCAGCCACCCACTGCGCCAGCCGGCAGCAGACGCGGACCGTCGCATAGAGTCCCGGCATGACTATCAAGATATGCCTGCGGGGCCTGCGAAAACGGTTTGAAGTCAAGGGCAGGTCTTTCGAGGCGCTCAGCGGCATCGACTTGGACGTCGAACCCGGCGAATTTTTCTGCATTGTCGGGCCGAGCGGCTGCGGCAAGACGACGCTGCTGCGGATCGTCGCCGGCCTGGAAACGCAGAGCGCCGGCCGCATAGAGCTCTCTCAGGACATGAGGGAGAAATCCGGCAACCGCGCGACGAACAGACCGATGAACGCGATGGTCTTTCAGGAACAAAGCATTTTCCCCTGGATGAACGTGCGGGACAACGTCGCATTCGGCCTGAAGGCGCGCGGCATATCCAGACAAAATCGCTACGCAACCGCCGAGCCCTATATACGCAAGGTCGGCCTCGCCGGCTTCGAAGAGGCTCTGCCGCATCAGCTCTCCGGCGGCATGAAGCAGCGCGTCTCCATCGCGCGCGCCTTCGCCAACGACCCGGAGATGCTTCTCATGGACGAGCCGTTTGCGTCGGTGGACGAGCAGACCAAGCTCATCCTGCAGGCCGAGCTGCTCCGCATTTGGGAGGAAACGCGCAAGACCGTGCTTTACGTGACCCACAGCATCGACGAGGCGATCGTGTTGGCCGACAGGATCATGGTGATGAGCGCCCAGCCGGGCCGTGTCAAGGACATCGTGGATGTGGGGGCGGTATTCGGCCGGCCGCGCCGCGTGGAAGCGGTGAAGAGCAGCGAACAATATGGCGAACTGTTCGGGCGCATTTGGGGCCAGTTGCGCGACGAGGTCGTTGCGAGCCAGCAGCACGCCCTGACACAGGAGGAGACAAGATGAGCACCGCCGACACCGAGGCCGAGGCAGGCCCGCAAGGAATCAAACGGGCGCGCTGGCTCCATCGAGCCAATCTGGAAAGGCTGTTGTCCGTGTTTTCGCCGATTATCCTGCTGGCGATATGGGAGCTGGCCGCGCTGTTCGGCTGGATCGACACCCGTTTTTTTCCGGCGCCCAGCGAGGTGTTTGTCGCTGCCTGGTCCATGCTGCAGACGGGCGAACTGTGGTCGAATCTCTGGATCAGTCTGGTCCGGATCGGCGTGGGTTTCGTCATTGGCGCTTTGCCCGGCATCCTGATCGGACTTGCCATGGGATTGTTCAGCCCGGTGAGAGCGCTCATCCAGCCGCTGGTCGACTGCACCTTCCCGATTCCCAAGATCGCGATACTGCCGCTGTTCATGATGATCTTCGGCATCGGGGAGGAATCGAAGTACGCCATCATCGCGGTCGCCGTCGTCTATCTGGTGCTCATCAACACGGTGGCCGGGGTGCGCAACATCGAGAAGATCTACCTGGACGTGTGCAAGAACTACCACGCCAGCAAGCTGATGATGTTCACCGACGTCGCCCTGCCGGGCGCGTTGCCGATGATTCTCACCGGACTGAAACTCGGCATGGGTATTGCGCTGCTGGTGATCGTCGCGGCGGAGTTCGTGGGAGCCAAGAGCGGCATCGGGTACCTGATCTGGAACTCCTGGCAAACTTTCCAGGTGGAGAGGATGTACGTCGGCCTGCTGGTGAGCGCGGTTCTGGGCATCGCCTCCGCGATCCTTTTCAACGTTCTGGAGCGTGTCCTCATACCCTGGAAGCCTCACTAGGGCCGGCAGACAAGGAGATTCGCGGTTGGGCGAGCTGCGGGACAAAGTCATTCTCATCACCGGCGCGTCGCGCGGACTGGGCCGGGCGATGGCCGAGGGATTGGCCGCGGCGGGGGCTCATCTGGTGCTCACCGCCAAGCGGGGGTCGGCAG
>MEQV01000014.1:0-4596 GCA_001770355.1 Betaproteobacteria bacterium RIFCSPLOWO2_02_FULL_62_17 | reverse complement strand
CGAGGTCACGCAATGCATCACCGCACGCGGCGTCATGGGTGAAATCGTGCAAGTGCTCGGCGACATTACCGACGCCGCGGACTGCGACATGGCTATTCAGGCGGCCCGCGAGCGCTTCGGCAGGCTCGATGTTCTATTCAATAACGCCGGGCTGGGAATGGACCAGGTGGGTCCCCGCACCACCAATAACCGGCAGTTTTACAACGTCCCCGTCGATACCTGGCGTCGCATTGTCGATACCAACATGAACGGCATGTTCCTGATGACCCGGGCCGCGCTGCCCTTGTTCACCAGCCGGGGCCGAGGCCGCATCATCAATGTAACGACCAGTTACGACACCATGCTGAGGGAGGCATTCTGTCCTTACGGCCCCTGCAAAGCTGCCGCGGAAGCCATGACCGTGATTTGGGCGAAGGAACTCGCCGCCGCAGGAATTGCAGTGAATTCACTGTGTCCGGGAGGCGGGACGGATACGGCGATGATGCCTGTTGAGGACTGGCCTGACCGGTCGAAGCTGCTTCCCGCGTCCGTGATGGTCGCCCCCGCCATCTGGCTTGCGTCCGACGATTCCGATGGTGTCACCGGCATGCGCGTCGTGGCGAAGAACTGGGACGCCACCCTGCCTCCAGCCGAAGCTTTCAGGAAGGCATCATCCAGGGTAATGATCGGCGACGAATCACCTGCTCGACCTTGATACCCGCCCCCGGATGAGGCGGCTAAGACACAACATCCAGTACCAAGCCTGGGCGTTGCCGATTGAACCGTGAATACTGTAAATTGGATGAAATGCTTATGCTATTTAAAGTATTAGCGGGCATCAGCATACGATTATGATTCCTATATTGGGATATTTAATTCTAATTTTAGCCTGATCCCTTTGATTCCACGGGAACCGAGTGTGCGGTTACGTCTCCGAATCGGCCGCGGGACTATCCAGATCTGCAACAGCGGGAACCGTCCGCCCCGCCTGTCGGATGCCTTGGCCCAAAGCTTCACGATTAACCTTCAGCGAAAAAACATCAAAGCGCTGGTAATGCCCGGTCACATCTTGAAGGATCTTGCCGCGCGCCACCTGTTCGAAGTCCATCTCAGCGTAGAGAATCGTCTCGCCTTCGTCCTGAGGGCCGGCGATGTAGTCTCCCATCGGATCGAGAATGCCCGAATGTCCTCCCTGCCCGATAAAGCGGGAGCGCGCTGCCGCGTCCAGTTCCAGCACGTCCTTCATCGCTTCGCTCCAGACCGCCGCCGAGGAAATAACGAAGATGCGCCCCTCGAAAGCGTAGTAGCGCATGCGAATGTCTATGCCCTGCGACAGGCGCTCCATGCCGCGCATGGCAAATGCGGGCCAGCTGGCCACGTGCACGACCTCGCCGTCCTGGAGCAGCGCGGTGCGCGCCAGGCTGTTGATGTTCTCGCCGCAGATCAGGCCGGACAGGCCGCCGAAAGGAGTCGCATAGGTCGAGAGCGTGCTGCCGTCGCCGCCGCTGTGGATGAGCCGTTCGCCGGCGGTGGGAGAAAGCTTGCGGTGTTTTCCGAGAACATCACCGTCCGGACCGATAATGATCTGGGTGTTGTAGAGCGTGCCGTAGCTTCCGGCGTCCTTTTCGGCGCAGCCCATGACGACGTAGGCGTGTGCTTTTCGCGCGGCTTTTCCCAGGGCGTCGGTGGCCGGGCCGGGAATGACCAGCGCGTTCTTGAAAAGCTCAACGTTGAAACGGCTGCAGATGGGATCGTTGATCCCGTAGAAGTCATACCAGTAGGGATGAGCCGGGATATAGCCCTCGGGAAAGCCGATGACCCGGGCGCCCGCTTCCCCGGCTTCCTCGATGAGACGGCAGGCCTTGGCGAGCGTCGCGTCGCGGTCCAGCAGCACCGGCGCGGCCTGTACCGCGGCCGCTTTTATTTTTGCAAAGGTGTCGCCCATGGAAGTGCCTCCTTAGCGAATCATTGTAATGGACTGTATGTGCCCAAGTGGGCAAGCTGAAACGAGGTTGGCGTGTTCACAATCCGGTGGACGGTCAATTGACTCGGCACGGCCCGGCGCCGCAAGCAGACGCTGAACTCGGAAGGCTGGTGTCCGCCGTCGCTTCCTAGTACACTTCCGAGCAATGGATCTCCTCGACGCACTCCGCCGCCCCGAAGGCAAGACCCTCGAGTTCAAGCGCGACCTGTCGTCGCCCGAGGGACTCCTGCGTACGGTCGTGGCCTTCGCCAACACGGCTGGCGGCACGATTCTCATCGGGGTCGAGGACGGGACTCGGCATGTCCGGGGGATCACCGATCCGCTGGCCCTGGAGGAGCGACTCGCTAACCTGATCAGCGACGCCATCACGCCGCGCCTGCTGCCGGATCTCGAGGTCCTCACCTACCGCAAGACCCACGTCGTGGCGGTACAGGTATTCCCCAGTCCCACGCGTCCGCACCACCTAAGCAAAGCGGGCCGCCCTGCGGGGACGTACGTGCGGGTGGGCTCGACCAACCGCCGGGCCGATGATGCGCTCATCGCCGAGATGCAGCGGTTCGCGCAGGGCGAAGCGTTTGACGAGCGCGCGATGCCCGAACTCGACTCGGAAGCGATCGACTTCCGGGTGGCCGCCGAGTCGTTTGCCCCGGTCCGGCGGCTGGGGCGGCGCGACCTGGAGACGCTCCGGCTGATGACCGGCCATCAGGGACGCAAGGTACCCACGGCGGGCGGAATCATCCTTTTCGGGACCGATCGGCTGCGTTACTTTCCAGATGCCTGGATTCAGGTGGGCCGTTTCAGCGGCACCGATCGCGCGGTGATCGCGGATCACGCCGAACTCAGAGGCCCGTTGCTGCAGGGAATCGACGCGGCCATCGCGTTCGTGGAGAAGCACTCCACGCGCGGCGTGGATATCGGGCGACTGCGTGGCGTCGAACGCTGGTCGTTGCCGCCAGCGGCTGTGCGCGAGGCCGTGATCAACGCGGTGGCCCACACCGACTATTCCCAGCGCGGGGCGCCGATCCGCGTCGCCCTGTTCGATGACCGACTGGAGGTCGAGAACCCGGGACTCCTCCCCTTCGGCCTCACCGTTGCCGACCTTCCCCTCGGCGTCTCCAAGCTGCGCAATCGCGTGATCGGACGGGTGTTCCACGAACTAGGCTTGGTGGAGCAGTGGGGCAGCGGCGTGCAGCGAATGATCGCGGCCTGCCGTGATGCAGGGCTCGCCGCACCGGTGTTCGAGGAGATCGGGATCCGCTTCCGCGTGACCCTGCGCACCAAGCAGCTTAAGTCGGCGTCGCTTGACGCGACCGACCGTGCCACCGTGGCTCTGGTCCGTGTGCCTGAAGGACTCGCGACCCGGGAGATCGCCAACAGCATCGGACTCACTCCGCGCGCCACCCGCACGCGACTCGCCGCCCTCGTTGCCCTTGGATTAGTGCGCGAAATAGGCACCGGCCCGCAGGATCCCAAACGCCGCTATTTCTCGAATTGGAATATTTGATTCGAGCGCAATTGCCGATGAGCCCCGACCGCGGAAACGTCCTGTTCCTTTCCCCCTAAACAGGCAACCGCATCAGCTTCCTGGCGTTGCCCTCGAAGATCATCCGCTTCTCCGCTTCCGGGATATCCATCTGTTGAATCGCCTGGATGGTGCGCTTGGTGCCGTAGTCGCCCAGTTGCGCGTCAAAAGGCGAATCGGAACCGAACAGCATCTTTTCGGCGCCGTAGAAATTGTGGGCGCACATCAGCGCCAAGGGGTTGCCGATGAGCGCCGTGTCCGTATAGAACCGGCGGAAGTAATCAACCGGCATTTCGGTGAGGCCCACGGTGAAGTTGGTTTTGTTGCGCATCTCGGATTGATTGTAATGATTGGTGATGCGTTCGCCGAAATAGGGGACCATCGCGCCGCAATGGTGAATGATGATTTTCAATTTGGGAAATTTCTCCATCACGCCGCTGAACACCAGGCGCGTCATCGCGTAGGTCGATTCGACCATCAGGCCCCAGGTGTGCCATATCAGGTATTTGGATTCGGTCTCGTCGGGATAGTCCGGCACCTTGGGATCCCGGTGCGGGTGGAACCAGATCGGCAGGTTCAGCTCGCACATCTTCTGATAAAGGGGAAAGAATTCAGGCCGGTCGACGGGTTTCCCGTTGATCGGGGTGCGCAGCAGTATCCCCCGCAGCTTCAGTTCATTGACCGCCCGGTCGATTTCCTTGAGCGACGCGTCGATGTTGCTGGTGGGCAGAACCGCCGCCGCGCCGGCGAAACGCCAGGGATGCCGGTCGACCAGTTCGGCCAGCTCGTCATTGATTCTCCTGGCGAGATCCACCGCGCCTTTTGGGCCTGCGAGGTCGTCCGGTGTGGCCCCCGGAACGGTCAGCACCTGGATCAGTTCCGGATACCTGTCCATGAAGCGGAATCGCTCATCCAGGTCATATAGACAGACATTGGTTTGCAGTTCGCGAATGGTTTTCTGCTTCGCGAACATGATGTCTTTGAGTTTGGGCGGAATCAGATGGCAGTAAATATCGATCATCATGGTCTTGCTCCCTGGCGTCGTGATTGAGTGATGCTTGCCTGGCTATGCCGTCCGAGACCGCCAGTTGTTGGCCGCGGAAAAGCGCGC
>MEQV01000013.1:4703-9957 GCA_001770355.1 Betaproteobacteria bacterium RIFCSPLOWO2_02_FULL_62_17 | reverse complement strand
AATTTTCCCCTTAAATGCGTTGTCTTCTGCGTGATTGGCAACCTCCACAATTTTTCGTTGCGGCGCACAATTCCTTGTTTTTTCACCAGTATGGCAAAAATATTTTGCAGTTGCGGCACCTGTGCCGGCGCTTCAAGAGCGCTTTTTTGATTGCATACCCCACCGTTTGGGCTGGACCTGACCGAAATTCCCGCGTATAAGAGGCCTGCAGGAATTTGAGGGAATGGGATTTTCATCCGTTGTGCACGCTTTGGCGTTGTCGGCAGGTTGTAGTTCTTCATCCTGAAATCTCCGCGACCGGGCGCAAGCCCAATCTTTATTTTTTTTTGGGATAAGAGTAATGGCCACAGGCACTGTGAAATGGTTTAACGACGCCAAGGGTTTCGGTTTTATCACGCCCGACGGCGGCGGCAAGGATCTCTTTGCGCATTTCTCCGCAATCGGGGGCAGCGGTTTCAAGACGCTCAAGGAAAACCAGAAGGTTTCCTTCGACGTGACCACTGGACCCAAGGGCGACCAGGCGACCAACATCAAGGCTTTGGACTAGCAATCTTTATGCGCGCGCCCAGGCGACTGGGCGCAACGCGCATGGTGTTGCAGTCTTGGGTCGCGACGCACGGTTGCCGCCGAACAGGCGGCATTACCCGGTCCGTCCGCCGGTTTGGGCATTTCATGCCGCCGCAGCCTCGTGGGTGCCGTATTGTCGCGCTTGCACGAGGCCTGGTGGCGCACATTCAATGAATTCCGGCTGACACTTTTCCTGGCGACAGACTGCGTCTCGCTTCAGGGTCGCTGCACATGGCAGGGTCCGCCGCCGGTCCTCAAGTTACCGATTCCCTATCCGCGGCGCGGCGAATTCACTTTGCCTTTGCGCGTCCGGCCGCCTCGCGGCCGGCAATGCGGCCAAACACGGCGCCGGATATCAGGCCGCTGCCGCTGCCGTAGTTGTGATAGTAGAGACCCCCCACCAGTTCACCGGCTGCGTACAAGCCCGGGATCGAGCGCTCGGCCGTGTCCCGGACTTCGGACCGGGTGTTGATCATCAGGCCGCCGAAGGTAAAGGTGATGCCGCAGGTCACGCCATAGGCATGGTAGGGAGGCTTGTCCAGAGGCAATGCCCAGTTGGACTTGTTGATCGCCAGCCCATGCGTGCAAAGGCCATCGAGAATGTTGGGGTCGAACGGCACATCCGGGCGCGGCGCCGCATTGTAGGCATTGACCGTTTCGAGAAACCTGCGGGCATTGACGCCTTCGAGCTTCTGCGCCAGTTCTTCGAAAGTGTTGGCCTGCGCCTTGGTGATGCGCTTGATGCGGTAGTCCTCGCGCAGCAGGTGGGTGGTCTTTTGATCGAACACCTGCCAGGCGAACTGTCCGGGCTGCTTGAGCACTTCAGCGCCGTATTTGGCGTAGGTAAAGGTGTGGAAATCGGCTCCCTCGTCGACGAAGCGCTCGCCGTTCGCGTTGATGTAAATGCAGAACGGATACTGGTGCTTCTGGAAGCTGTCGCCAACGGTCAGGTCGCCGAAAGGCGGTGCATTCATGTCCCACTCGGTGGCATGGCAGCCGGACCAGTGGCCGGTGGGCATGGCGCCGATCGCCAGCGCCATGTTGATGCCACCACCGTTGTTGTACTTGGTGCCGCGCACCTTGGCCAGATCCCAGCCGGGGCCGAGATAGCGCGTGCGCATTTCCGCGTTGGATTCGAATCCACCGCAGGCAAGCACCACCGCCTTGGCAAGAATGCGGGTGGTCTTGCCCTCGCGCTTGGCCAGCACACCCTTGACGCCGTCATCGTCATGCAACAGGGACAGAGCCGGGGTTTCATAGAGTACCGGGATGTTCTCGCGCTGCAGGCGCGCGTGCCAGGCCTTCACCAGCTCGGCTCCGCCGCCCCAGATCTGCACCGCGCCGCCGCCCCAGAACTTGAAGCGGTTGTTATGCTTGAATCCGTGTACGCCGTAGGCCAGCTGGAAGCGCACGCCTTTGCTCTGCATCCAGCGGGCGGTGTCGAAGCTCTGGCGGATCATCACCTCGGTGAGGTCCGGGTCTGCGCGGTACTGGGTGAGCCGCCCCATGTCATCGAAGTACTGCTCCTGGGTGTAGGTGTCGAGCTCGATATTGGCGAGCTCCGCGTCGCTGAGATCCGGGATGAGCTGCCGCACGTCTTCCACGCCGTTGTAGACCACGCGGAACATTCCGCCGGTATAGGTGGAGTTGCCGCCGCGCTGGTCCTCGGGCGCCGCCTCCAGCATCAACACCCGCGCGCCCTGTTCATGCGCGGCCACCGCCGCGCAGGCTGCCGCATTGCCCGCCCCGACAACGACGACATCGGTTTCCAGCTCATCACTGCTCATCGGTTCCCCTTGGTGCGCTGCGGTGCGACAGGCGTGTCGGCAGCGGATTTAAAACTCGCGGCAAGTCAATCATCGCGACAGCCGGCGATTGTCAATCTTCATGATGCCGGTCAACGCGCGCCGGCCCGAAGCTGGGTCGCAAGCCACGGGAAATCGGCATCGTAGGCAGCCTCGAAGGCGGCAATCTCTTCCTGATGCGTGTCCGTCACGGCAACTTCATCCAGACCCTTCAGCAGACACATCTTCTGGACACCGCCGATATCGAAGCCGAAAGTCATGGCTGCGGCGGTAATCGTCTGAGCGGGCAAGTCCACCGTGACGGTGGCCCCCGGCCGCGGCAACAAATGCGTGAACAGTTTGTCAACGTCGCTCTCGGCAAGCCGGATCGGCAGCAGGCCGCGCTTGAAGCAGTTGTTGAAGAAAATGTCTCCGAACGAGGGCGCAATCAGAGCCCGCAAGCCGAACGACCACACTGACATCACCGCGCTCTCGCGCGACGATCCAATGCCGAAGTTGCGCCGCGCGACCAGGATTTTCGCGCCCTGGTAGGCGGGCCGGTTGAAGATGGAGTCCGGGTTCGGCCGGTCGCCGGCGAGGAAACGCCGGTCATGAAAGAGAACGCGTTCGTGGCCCGGCCCGATCGGCAGCTTGCTGAAACGGGCCGGAACAAGCTGGTCGGTATCGACATTGGTCTCATCGAGCGGAATGGCGACGGCGGTCAGTTGGGTGAACGGCTCGGCCATGCTCATGCGCCTGTGAAGCTGCGGACGTCGACGATGCGGCCGGTCAAGGCCGCGGCTGCCGCCGTCGCCGGGCTGACCAGATGGGTGCGGCTGCCGGGACCCTGCCGGCCTTTGTAATTGCGGTTCGAGGTCGAGGCGCAACGCTCCCCGGGAAGGACGACGTCACCGTTGACGCAGGTGCAGGAGGAGCAGCCGGAGTCGCGCCACTCGAATCCGGCCGCAAGGAAAATGCGGTCCAGGCCTTCCTGCTCGGCCTGGCGCTTTACCGAACGCGAACCCGGCACCACCATCGTCGGCACCACTGCGCGTCCGCGTTTCGCGATGCCTGCCGCCAAGCGGAGATCTTCGATCCGGGCATTGGTGCACGAACCAATGAAGACCCGGTCAATCGAAAGCTCCGCGAGACGCATGCCCGGTTTCAAATCCATATAGTCGAGCGCCGCCTGCATCGTTTCGCGGCGCATCGCATTGGGTTCGTCGAGGGGATTGGGAACGGCATCGTTCACCCCTACGACCTGCGAGGGATTGGTGCCCCAGGACACCTGCGGGGCAACTCGCGCGGCGTCCAGCTCCACCTCTCGGTCGAAGCTCGCGCCTTCATCCGTGGCGAGCTTGCGCCAATAGGCGATCGCCTTGTCCCACAAAGCGCCAGCCGGCGCGTAAGGTCTGCCGGCAAGATATTCGAAGGTGGTGTCGTCGGGCGCGATCATGCCGCCGCGCGCGCCGGCCTCGGTGGTCAGATTGCACAGGGTCATGCGCTGCTCCATCGAAAGCGCGCGCACCGCGGGGCCAGCGTATTCGATGAAATAGCCGATACCGCCATCGTTGCCGATGGCCCGAATAATCCACAGAGCAAGGTCCTTGGCGCTCACTCCAAGTCCGAGCCTGCCATTGACGACAATGCGCATGCGCTTGGGCGTCTTCTGCCACAAGGTCTGGGTTGCCAGGATATGCGCGAGTTCGGAGGAACCGGTTCCGAATGCCAGGGCGCCCATAGCACCATGCGTGCAGGTGTGCGAATCGCCGCCAACGATGATCATGCCCGGCAACGTGATGCCGAGTTCCGGGCCGACCACGTGCAGGATGCCCTGCAGCGGATCATCAACGCCGAACAAGGTGAGTCCGTGCTCGCGGGCGTTGCGTTCCATCAACGCAATTTCGTTGCGGTTCTCGACGATCTCGATGCCCTCCAGCCCCTTTTCGCGGCCCACGGTCGGCACGTAGTGATCGGCACAGGCGATGGCATCGCGCGGCCGGCGGGCGCGCCGCTTCATGGCGGCGAGACTGCGGAAGGCGTGATTGGCGCCTTCATGAAGCAGCACGCGATCGATGTAGATCAGGGCTTCGTCCGTGTAGCGTGTCACTACATGGCGCCGCCATACCTTGTCGAACAGCGTGTCACTCACATTGCGCTCCCCCAAGCCGGGTGGTGGGATGTTTTGTCTGGGTCGATTGCGCCGGGAATTGCCCGACCTGGCGCATGTTGTGCGCGTTCCTGTTTGAGCACCTTGACGTAGATCAAGGGACTCCCGCTGCTGCGTGCCGCATGCACGCAAGAGCGGGCGAAGACTCACAAACCCAGCAATTTCACTCCGTTGTTGCCGAGGATTCCGTCTATGGAGGCCTTGTCCAGATCAAGGTTTCTGATTGCCTGGATGTATCCCTTCATACCCTGCGGATCGTCGACGAAATTGGGCGGGTAATCGGTGCCGAACAGCAGGCGTTTGGGACTGATATTGGTCAATGCGCATTGCACGCTCTGAAGTCCGATTTCGCGCCCCGCCATGTTGAAGTAAAGTTTACCGAAGTGCTCGTTAAACCTCTCCAGGTACGGTTCGCTGATAAGCGGCTTGTCGTTCCAGAATTTCGCTCCCCAGAAATTTATGTAGCGATCCAATCGCTCCTTTATTGCTGAAATGCCGCCGCCGAAGTGCCCGATGATGAACTTGAGCTCCGGAAATTCTTCCAATACGCCCCCCAGGCAGATTCTGGAGGTGGCCAAAGCCAAGTCAAATTCCCTGACGATGGTTCGGTTAAGGTCGTAAGGCGCATTGCACGCATCGAACCCCGGCGCGGCCAGGGAGACATGCACGAAGATCGGTATGTTCAGCTGCAAGACTTTTTCATAAAAGGGCCAGAACGCCCGGGAATCCAACG
>MEQV01000013.1:0-4549 GCA_001770355.1 Betaproteobacteria bacterium RIFCSPLOWO2_02_FULL_62_17 | reverse complement strand
AGATTCGTTAAAGAGCTTTGCTTCCTCGAGATCATCGAGATTTTTCGAAAGTACGGCCATGTCGATGCCGGCGATATCCATGTACTTGAGATGCAGTTCAATGTCATGGTCGGCATCGTACAAGGGGCGGATTTCCTTGCCCTCGGGCGAAAACATGCGAACCACCTGGCCCTTCTTGCCGCCCCGCTTGGTCCAGGTCTCGATGGGCGTGTAATGGTGTTCAAAATCGATGATCATCGATCCTCCCTGAAAGTTTGCATCGATTACGCTGGGAATCAGTCAGCCTGGGAGATGAGATGTTGTCCGTGTTCCTGTTGCGGTACCTTGACTTGGATCAAGGCACGACAGCGCGCACGTCAGGTTCCAGCTTTGCCGGCCACGGCCCGCAGCAAGGCGGCGCGCGCGCTCCTTTCCATTCCGGCCAATTGCCTGGCTTCGGCGTAAAAAGCGCCAAGGTCCCCGCGATGCTTTTCGAGCAAAGCGGCAAAGGCCGGAACGTGATCGGTATACACCGCGATCGAGGCGAGCAACGCATTGTTGGCGCCCTGAGCGAAAAAATGCTCATATCCGGTGAACCCGCCCCAGCTTTTCTTCAGCGCCTGGTAGTCACTTTGCAGGATGTCGAACTGGCGCGACTTGCGGCCTCGTCTTTCCGTCTCGCTCGCCGCGGATGCATAGAGTTCAGCGAGGATGCCACGATGACGAATCAGCAGCGCGAAGAATTCCGCGCGGCGCGCCTGTGACACTGACCAACGCTGCAATTCTTGGCGCGCGCGCGCGTCGCCCTGGTTCGCCAGCCAGCGGCGAACGCCCTCCTGCTCGACCGCGACCGCGAAGGATTCATTGAACGGCGTATCGTCGCGGACGTACAGCATCTGATGCGCAAGCTCATGAAAAATGATGCGTGCCAGTTCCGCATCCGGAAAGCCGATGAATGTCGACAGTACCGGATCGTCAAACCATCCCAGGGTGGAGTAGGCAGCGACGCCGCCCACATAGGTATCGAATCCTTTTTCCGCAAGCTGCCGCGCATAGGAGCGGGCATCGGCTTCGGCATAAAAGCCGCGATAGGGAACGCAGCCCGCGAACGGAAAGCAGGATTCGACGGGGCGCACCGAATATTCGGGCGCGGCAAATACGTTCCAGACCACGTAGGGCCGGCCCAGATCGGCATAGCGGCGATAGCTGCCGTTGTCCGGCAAAGCAAGTTCGCGGCTGGCAAACTCGCGTATTGCCCTGATCCTGGCCAGTTGGAGTCGCAATGTGTCGTTCGCGCCAGGCTTTGCAATGGCCTCTTCGAAGGAGGTCGCGCGGCGCATTACCTCCAGATGCCCGTCGATTGCCTGAAAATAATAGCCAAGCGTATTGCAGCCCGACAAGGCAAGCAGGGCGCAGGATATCGGAACCGCAAAAGCCTTGATGGCGCGCGTTGTCATCGCAGAAACGTGGCCGAGTTCAGGAAAGCCGCCGCCTGCCGGGCCACCTCGCCGGATATCAGCATCAGGGAATGGCTCACATGCAACACGATATGATCGCGCAGTCCTGGAATGCGCGTTTCCGCGACGGTGACCACCCCGTCGCTCGGACCCTCCAGGGAAGTAAACAACGGCCCGAGACCAAAAGCGTGGTCGCCGGCGATGGCGCCAACGTCGACTTTCCCCTGGATCGTCTGCGCAAAGGGCGAAAGCCACAGATCACGACTGCTGCCCAGCAATCCACCCCAAGGTTGCCTGTCAAGTTGCCGCGCCGCCTGGCAACCCAGCGCGGGCGTACCCAGGAGCAATGCGCGGCCGAGTCTCTTGTCGATTGCATTGTGGAGGTAGCGAAGGGCGATCACGCCTCCCAGACTGTGTCCCATCAGGTGAATCCTGTCCGCGTCCGCTTCGGCCACAGCCTGCGCAAGACGCGCGACATGCGTCTCGGGTGAGCCGCTCATCGAGTGCAAAGCCAGTGCTCGCGTTTCGAATCCGGCCTCGCCCAACTCATGCGCAAGCCAGCTCATCGCCCAAGGCCCCATCCATAATCCATGGAGCAAAAGAACAATCTGCCTATTCGCCACGGATCACCCGCCGGAACGCAAGGCGCGCGCCGCGGTGAAGGAGGAACGCAGCAGCACCGCACCGCACACGATAGGCAACGGCGCCAGCAACAGGTAACAGGAGCCGAAACCGCCAAGCGCGCCGGCGCCGGCGCCAAACAAGGGTGCCCCGAATACTGAGCCAGCGAAGAAAAAGGCCTGCACGCCGCTGGTCATGCCGGCGACCTTACCCTCGGGAGCAAGCCGCGCGATTTCCGCGAGAAACACGCCATTCCATGCCACCGCACTCATTCCCCAGAGAATTGCGATCAAGGTCACCGCCCAAAGGGGCGTTGCGAGCGAGAAATACCCTCCGGCGATGCAGCACCCGCCCATGAGAAACCCCAGCCCGGCGAGTACCCGTCTCGGCTTTGCTGTCCGGTCCGCCACCCAGCCCCAGAAAACCCTGCCAAATACGCTTGCCACCGACATGGCCGAAAAGACCGCGCCGGCAGCCAGCAGGCTGAATTCAAGCTCAAGATGCAGATAGGTGACAAGGAAGGTCGATACCGCGAGTTGTACAAAAGCAAATACCGTTGCCGCGCAAACCAGCTGCAAGACTCTGGGGTTGCCAAGGATCTCGACAAAGGATTCGCGCACGCCCGAGAATACGATTGGCGCTGCCGGCTGCAGTTCGCGGTCAAACAAGGCATAAAACGGCCTCAACACAAGCAGCAGAAAAACAGAACCCGAAGCCATGCACAGCAGCGCCTGCTGCCACGACATCAGCAGCAGCATCGGCGGCAACAGCAAACCGGCGAGCGCCGCGCCCATGGGTACGCCGGTTTGCTTTATGGAAAACATCATCGACCGCACCCGCGCCGGCACCGCTTTTGCGAGCACCAGCGAACTGACCGGATTGACGACACCATGTGAAGTGCCCGCCAGGATCGCATAAACGATCACCAGGGCGATATGCCCGCTTGCGCCGATGGCAAGCGCGATCGCGATCAACAGGACGCAAACGCGCAGGGTGGCAATCGGCCCGTAACGCCGCGACAGCGCGCCACTGAGCAGGCCGGAAATAATGGCGGCGGAAAAGAAAATTGAAACGAGAATGCCCACCTGCGACGCCGGCAGACCCAGATCGGGCGCGGAAACCGGCGCAAGCACCGACGACACTGAAAAAGCGAATGCTGTCAGGGTTTGCACCGCCGTGGTCATGGCAACGGCGCCAAATACCTGCCCCCGGGTGAGCGCGGCGCTCACGCTGCGAGCGGCATAAAGATCACTCGACGTCGACGCTGCCGTAGACAGCGCGCACCACCATGGCAAACAACAAGACTAATGCAGCGCGAAAGAACCGTATCATCGTTGCCCAGCGCTAGCGTGCCAGGCGGGCTAGTTCAACACGGAATAGGACTGGCTTATTGAATGCGTTGGTCCAAACCATGCAATAGTCGCGGGCCACCTTGGGCGTGAATCCACCGGAACCCAGAGCCTGCCGATCGCGGCGCAGTTCGAAAATCGTCTTTTTGCCCTCGACATACTGAATATTAAAATCGATGAGCGCATCCGCGCGGTACCAGTAGCGAACAACCTGGTTCTCATTGAGCGCGAAGCATTCCTTGTGCGCCGAGGAACTTGGCAATGTCCTGGTCACCACGCGAATGTTCTCCTGCGCGAACAGGGGCATGGCCAGCAGCGTGCACGACATACCGAGAAGAGAACCCAAAACCGACAATCCAGCTTTCATTTTCTGATCTCCGTTGATTATTTTTGCGTTGGTGCGTTGCGCGTGTCCTTCGCCGCCCCGCCCTTCAACATGCGCTCAAACTCTGCCGACTCATCCTCATAGGCTTTGCGCGCGAGCGCCAGTTCCCGGCGCGCCCTGTCAAGTGACAATCCGCTTGCTTCGCGGCGCTTTCGCGCGGCGTCCAATTGCTTTTGTGCGGCCGCCTCGCGATCCTTCGAATCGTTGAATTCGCGCTCTGCGCGTTTCATCCTTTCCTGGCTGACGTCCAGATCGCGCCGCGAAAACTCAACCCGCCGCTGTCCTTGCGAGACTCTGTCGTCGCCGGGAGCGCGCCGCTCTTCGATGGGGGCCTGCGCAAACGCGCTCATGGCAGCCAAAACGCCAAGAAAAGCCAAAAGCCTTATCATCGCGATCGGAGAGGGTTTATACACATTTGTTGCGTGGAATTCTACCCCACGACAGGTGCTGCCCCCCTTCGAAAGCTCCCGTTGCCGGGCATTTCACCGGCAAATTGCCAATAACCTCACAGGAACTGCTGGATCATGAAAATTGCCGTTCTTCATGACTATGGCGACATGTTTCGCCAGGCTCGTGCCTTTGGCAGGCTCAAAGGTCACGAGATCGTCGTCCACAAGGGAACCGAGACCGATCCCGCCAGGTTGGCAGAATTGGTGGGCGATGCCGATGCGCTGGTTCTCACCCAGCAACGGGTGAAAGTGCCGCGCGCCGCCATCGAACGCATGCCGAAACTCAAATTCATCGCCCAAACCGGACGA
>MEQV01000012.1 GCA_001770355.1 Betaproteobacteria bacterium RIFCSPLOWO2_02_FULL_62_17 | reverse complement strand
TGGCGCTCGCGCGCGCAGGAGGGAAGAAAAGCGCTGCTTGTGGTGGCGCCGGAAGTGGATGTGCCGGGGTTGTGGAAGAATTAGCCGATCACGGGGGAAAGGCAATTCCTTGTAATTATCCTTCCACTATTAGGGATTGACGATATCGCCCAGCAGTTTTGTTAATAAGCGCGCAGGTCATAGAGTGTCGAAGAACAATGTTAAAGAATTGCGCACCTCAGTGCTGACTTTTATCCTGCCTTGACTGGTGATTTCAGCTTGCGATTATCTCCAACGCGGATGGTGAATCCGGTCCGGTCGAAGTACTCCAGGAACGGGATGACGTACTTGCGGGTCGAGCCGATCAGGTCGCGAAAGCCCGCGGCGGTGATGGTGCCGTGTTCGGCCAGATGGGCGCGCAGGGCGGTTTTCACTTTCTCCACGGCGCCGGCGAGAAAATAGAGTTCCGGGCCGACGCGAACCACGCCGCCTTCGCGCTCGAGCAGCTTCAGCACCTCGATCAGTTTCGGTTTGAGGGCGCCGGTTTCCTTCTCGATGCCGGGCAGGTCCGGCGGCGCCATCTCGTCCTTGCCTAGAATGGCGCGGATTTTTTCCATCAAAGCTTTTTCAGTGCCGCCGACATTCACGCTATGCCCGGGCAGCCTCACCAGATTGCCTTCACGCGCGAGCGCCTTGGCCGCCACCCGTTGATCGATCAGGAAGCGGTAGACGCCGGGGGAGAGGCCGGCGCGCAGTTTGGCGCGCAGGTCTTCCAGGTCCATGCCCGCGGCCAGCGGTTGTGCCTTATGAAAGGCGCCGACCAGCTTGAGCGCGGCATCGCCGATTGTTTGCCAGCGCGTCTGGGAGACGAACAATTGTTCGCCTTCGAGATTGAGTTTCAGCGCCGACTTGACGCGCGACAGGCGCACCGCGACATCATTGGCCGTCAGATTGAAAAACTGGCACATTGCATCCAGCGGCAGCACCGGCGTTTCGCTTTCTTCGAGCAGCAGGTTCACCAGTTCCGGGAAATCGCCGCGTCGCAGTGTTTCCAGTTTTTCCATTCGCCGCGTTTCCCGCGGCTTGTGCCTGCCAGCCCAGGGATGAATGACTATCCCGCCGCCGATGGTGCGGCGCGCCACCTCGTCGCGGATGATGAAGTGATCGCCGCGCATCACCAGCGCCGGCTCATCCAGCGTGATCTGGCAGCAGGCCGATTCGCGCGATTCCACTTTATCCTTGCCGTGCAGGAACACCACCTTGGCGAGGATCTCAGCGGTACCCAGGTGCACGCGCACCCGCTGATGGCTGCGCAGGCCGCGCGTGCCGGCGCGGGGAATCTCGGCGAAGGCATCGAAACGCGTCGAGGTCCGGGCGATCTTCTCGTGGCACAGCACCTGGCCGCGTTTTACCGAGGCGGTTTCGCTGCCGGCGAGATTGAGCGCGACGCGCTGTCCCCAGCCCGCATTCTCCAGGGTCCTGCCGTGCACCTGAATGCCGCGCACGCGGAAACGCTCGCCATCGGGCAGGCAGCGCAAGTGCTCGCCGATGCCCACCGAGCCGCTGTGCGCCGTGCCGGTGACCACCAGCCCGTGCCCCTGCAGGGTGAAGGCGCGATCCACCGGCATGCGGAAATAGCCCTCGGGCGCGGCACTCGCGCATTGCGCCAGGCCCTGCACGATGGCCGCGCGCAATTCTGGCAGTCCCTGCCGGGTGACGGCGGAGAAGGGCAGCATCGGCGCGCCCGCAAATGCGGTATCCGCGGCCAGCATCTCGATTTCTTCCTCGACTTCGCGGATGCGCTCGGCGGAGGCGAGGTCCGCCTTGGTGATCACGAAGATGCCGTGCGTCACGCCCAGCAGGCGCACGATGTCGAAATGTTCCTCGGTCTGCGGCATCACGCCGTCATCGGCAGCCACGCTAAACAGAACCAGGTCGATGCCATGCGCGCCCGCAAGCATGTTGCGCACGAAGCGCTCATGCCCGGGGACATCGACCACGCCGGCCTGCGTGCCATCGGGGAGGTCGAGGTGCGCGAAGCCCAGATCAATGGAGATGCCGCGCTCCTTTTCTTCCTTGAGGCGGTCGGTATCCTGGCCGGTGAGCGCCTTGACCAGGCTGGTCTTGCCGTGGTCGATGTGTCCGGCGGTGCCGACGATGTAGGGCATGTCCTGCGGTTCCGGGTGGCGGCGTGCTTGCTGCTTCGGCTATTTGCCGGCGAAGCGTGGAAACAGGCTCAGAGCGTTGTCACGCTCGATGGCGCGCATTTCAGCCGGGCTGAACCCCTGTTGCTGCAGGCCCGTCAGGGTTTGCGCGATACTCAATCGACCCCAGGGGTAATCGGTGCCGACCAGTATGTTCTTCGCCGTCACCATCTGCAGCAACGGCAAAAAACATTCCGGGAAGGTGGAGCCCGCGCATTCGAAGTAGAGCTTTTTCAATTCATGCAAAGGGCCGTTGGGAACGAGCGGCTCGAACAATGCCCGGTCCATGTTCCAGCGCGAGGAAATGCGGTCTTTGAGCAGCGGCACGGCACTGCCGTTGTGGCAGAAGATGAAACGCGTGTCGGCGCACCGCGAGAAGGTGCCGCTGTAGAGCAGGCTGGTGACCGCGCGCACGGTGTCGAACAGGAATTCGATCGCCGAATCGGGAACGTTGGTGATGAGGTTGAGGCAGCAATCCGGCGTGGTGGGATGGAAAAACACCACCGCCTTGCGGCGGTTGAGTTCATCGAACACCGGCGCGAATTCCTTTTCGCCGGGCCAGCGGTTGTCATAACTGGTCATCAGCGCGATGCCGTCCACCTTGAGCACGTCATAGGCGTAGGCGATTTCATTCAAGCTGCCTTCGATATCCGGCAGCGGCAGGGCGGCGAAAGTGCCGAAGCGCCCGGGGAATTCGAGCGCGATTCTGGCGGCGTATTCGTTGCATTCGCGCGACACGCGCCGGCCCTGGGCAAGCTCGCCGAACCAGGTGCCCGGTGCCGAGACCGAAGTCATGGCGGTGGCGATGCTGCATTCATCCATGATCTCGACCGCGGCCTGTGGCGACCAGGCCGCGATGGCCGGTGGAATGCGCCCGCCGGACTGGCGGAAGATCCGGTCGGCGCCAACCAGCGAGATGTAGGAGGGCGGGATGATGTGGTGATGGACATCGATGCGGTACGGGCCTTTGCGGGCGGTGCCGCGCTGGCGCTTTGCCCGTAAAGCGGAAGAAGCCTGCAGGCGGGTGGCAAGGCGCGTGGCGGCGTAGCGGCCTTCAGGCGTCTGACCGGCGGGATCGCAGCACAGGCATGAGGTCAGAGAAATTTTTGCTCCGGTAGCGCTGTTGGGCATCTGCATGATGGTGGTGGCCTCAAAGTTGTTACTGGAGTGCCGCGCAGTAGTCCGGTGTCGCGCGGCGGTCTGGCTGCTCCAGGCGGCAGGGTCCGTTATTATCGCCGTATCCGCCTATTCATTCACTGCCGGTGTCGCAGAGACCAATCTGTGCTGCCATTGATCAGGTTGACAAAAATCATGGCGAAGACAAACGGCGCAGCCGCATTGCTGCATCTGCTGGTGGACGAGGGGGTGACCCATTTGTTCGGCAATCCCGGCACCACCGAATTGCCGATCATGGCTGCTTTACCGGGCTTTCCACAATTGAAGTACGTTCTTGGCCTGCAGGAGGCGGTGGTGGTGGCAATGGCGGACGCCTATGCGCGCGCTTCCGGCCGCCTCACGGCCGCCAACCTGCACGTGGCGCCCGGGCTGGGCAATGCGATGGGCGCTCTCTATGGGGCCAATTTCGCGGGTGCCCCCATCATCGTGACCGCCGGTCAGCAAGACCAGGGGCACGGTCTGCTCGAGCCGATCCTCGCGGGCAATCTGGTGCAGATGGCGCAGCCGGTATGCAAGTGGGCCGTGGAGATGACGCGCGGCGTCGACCTGCCGCGCGTGCTGCGCCGCGCCGCTAAAGTTGCGCTGAGCCCGCCGACCGGCCCGGTGTTCATCAGTCTGCCTTCGGACGTGCTGGCCGCGCAGGCCGAGATCGATTTCGGCACGCGCGTGCGCGTCGATTCGCGCAACCGGCCCTCCACGCAGTCGCTGGAGCAGCTTGCGGCCATGCTGATGGCGGCGAGCAATTCGGTGATGATCGTCGGCCAGGAAGTGTCGGCGCGCGATGCCTTTGCCGAAGCGGCGGCCCTGGCGGAACTTGCCGGAATGGCGGTCTATCAGCAGACCATGCCCTCGAGCGCGCAGTTCAAGTCGGAACATCCCGCGCATCTGGGGCCGCTGGGGCGCAATCAGAAGCGCGTGCGCGCGGCGCTTGCACCCTACGATTTCATATTCTGCGCGGGCGCGGACCTGCTGCGCATGTCCCTTGCCAGCGACGTCGATCCGCTGCCGCCGGGCATTCCCGTTGCGCATCTGAGTGAGCGCGCCTGGGAGTTGGGCAAGAATTACCGCACCGATCTGGCGCTGCTGGGGGACGTGAAGGAAAGCCTCGCCGCGCTGCTGCCTGTTTTGCGCGCGCGCATCGCTGCCGACCCGGGGTTTGCCGCGCGCGCCGCGCAGCGCCTGAGCGCGATGGGCGGGCGCAACTGGTCAAGCCGGCGCGATGAGGCCGCCACTGAAGCGCAGGCCGCCGCTACGGCAACGCCTATAGATCCACGATATTTCGCCCACCGTTTTGCCGAAGCGCTGCCGCATGATGCAGTGGTGGTGGAGGAAGCCGCAACCACCATGGAAGCTTTGCTCACGTTCATCCGTATGCGCGATCGTGCCGGCTACTTTGGTTTGACCAGCGGTGCCTTGGGGTTCGGCATTCCCTGGGCGGTGGGGGCCGCACTGGCTTTGCCAGGGCGTCCGGTAGCCGCGGCCATCGGCGATGGCAGCGCCATGTACGCGTTGCCCGCCCTATGGACGGCGGCAAACCTGCAATTGCCGATTACCTTTGTGATCGTCAACAACCGCGGTTACCGCGTGTTGAAAGAGCGCCTGCCGCCCTGGGAGGGCAAACAGATTTTTACCGGCATGGATCTGCATGAACCGGCAATCGACTTCGCCGGGCTGGCGCAGTCGCTGGGGCTGCCGTCAGTGCGTGTCGCCGCGCCGGGTGATCTCGATGGAGCGTTGCGGGCCGGCTTTGCCAGCGGCAAGCCAAATCTTGTCGAAGTGCGTGTCGCTGACGGCTATGGAAATTAATTGGGGTCACATTAATCCCCTCGATGTCCGTTCATGATCCGATTAATGTGACTCCGACCCAATTAGATGCGATAGACCCGCGTCGCGTTGTCGTGAAACAGCGCCGCCCGCTCCGACGGCGAGAACCCGGCCGAAACGCGCTTGAAGGCGTTCCACAGCAGGTGATACGAGAACGACGAGCGATCCACCGGAAAGTTGCTCTCGAATAGGCAGCGATGGACGCCGAATTTTTCGACGCAATGGAGGAACCAGGGTTCGTAGCCTTTGGCGATTTCCTGCGAGGATGGCGGCCTGGGCAGATCGCTCCATCCCAATCCGCAGCGCGGCGTGCCCAGGCCGCCGATCTTGCAGACGATATTGGGCAGGCTTGCCGCTGCGGCGATGTTCTTCTTCCAGGCGGCGAAGTATTCATCGCGGCGCTCGCCATACCGGCCCGTGCCGAGTATCCCGCCCATGTGGTTGAGCATCAGGATCTGATCCGGGAAAGCACGCGCCAGGTCGATGACATCCGGCAATTGGGTGAATAGCTGCCACGCGTCGTAGACCAGCTCGTAGCGTTTGAGCTGCGCGTAGCCCTGGCGATATCTGGCATCACGCAGCAGGCCTTCGGGGGCGGCGATCCGCATGCCGACGGCAGCGGCGTCCGGTATCCAGGCCGCGGGGTGGCGGATGCCGCGAAAGCGCGGGCTGGCGGCCAGATGCGCCTCCAGCGTGCGCGCGACCGCTGCGCCGGCGAGCAGGTCGGCGGAGGCGATGATGCCCGCGGCAATGCGCGTCCTGCCGTGCCCGCCGCCGGCGCTATCGGCGGCGATGCGTTCGACGAATTCGGTTTCGCCAACCCTCTTCAGTTCCTCGGGGCCTTCGCTGCGGTACTGGGTGCGGAATTCGATGAATACGGTGGAAACGATGTTGTGGCCGCAGTCCACATCGCCGAGCACATCGGCCAGCAGGTATTGGTCCTCGGGGCTGCTCTGCCAGAGGTGGTGGTGCGGATCGCAGATCGGCAGTTCCGGTTCGAGAATGGGCTCGACGGTCAGGGCGCGCCAGGCGGCGGTATCGGTCATGGCTGGGGACTCCGTTTGAATTGCAGGGTGAAGAGCGCGGGGCGGGCTTATGAATCTATTGCCAGATTGAATAACCGCATTGCCCTGAAATGCACGCCAGCCATTGATTGAAATGAATTAAAGTTATACATTGGTGAAATATGTCTGGCAGCGGGTTCGACACCACGCCAATCTTAGTACACTAAGCAATTTTCAACAGGAGATCGACATGGCAGACGCAAAGAAGGACGCCATGGCCAACCTGTATCAGCAGCTCACGCGCGTGGTGAGCAGCCTGAACGCGGCGGCTGCCGAGGCGCAGAAAAAAACCGCAGGCAAGTAATCAAAGCTTGAGCTTGAACAGGCCAATTGCATTGAGCCGGCCGATCTTCAGCCGGTCGGCCTCGCTGATGCTCACCACATCGAACCAGCCGGCGGCGTGATCGATGTTCTCGAAGGGCCAGTCGGTGGAGTAGAGCAGGTGATCGGCGCCGACCTCCAGCAGCGCGTCGATCAGCGTCTGGGTGCGGAAGTTGCCCGCGGTGGTCAGCCAGAAATTCGCGCGGAAATAGTCACCCAGCTTACGCTTAGCCGGATAGCGCGGCGGCGTCTTGACCCAGGCGTTGCGGTTGTCTGCACGCCAGATGCCGTAGGGCAGGCCTTCGCCCAGGTGCCCGAGGATGATCTTCAGCTTCGGGTGCTTGTCGAACAGGCCGCAGGCCATCAGCCTCAGGGCGTGCACGGCGGTTTCCTGGCCGAACGCCCAGGTGGGCCCGAGCAGCCAGGGATGCCCCTCGTAGATCTGCGCGGCACTGGGCAGCGGATTGCGCGGATGCAAATAGAAGGGCACCTCGAGCGCCTCCACCGCCGACCAGAACGGCCAGTACTGCGGCAAGTCGTAATAGAACATCGAGTCGGCGCGGCCGACTTGCGAAAAACCGTTTACCAGGGCGCCACGGAAACCGAGTTCCTTGACGCAACGCTCCAGTTCGCGGCTGGCGGCATCCGGGTCCTGCATCGGCAGCGCCGCGAACGCCTGGAAGCGGTCGGGACGCTTGGCCACTTCAGCGGCGAGGAAGTCATTGGCGCGCCGGGCGAGTTCCATGGCTTTTGCGGTGTCGGGCATCGCCTGGATGGCGGGCGCGTTGAGCGAGAGGATCATCATCTGCATGCCGTGCCGGTCCATCAGCGCCAGGCGGCGCTCCTGGATGTCGAGCAGGCGCGCCTCGAGTTCCGGCCAATAGTCGTCGGGAACGAACGGGCGCGAATCGCCAAGCGTTTCAGTGAGCGCGAAATGCTCCTCGAGACCGATTTTTCCTTGCATGCGATCCTCCCGTGTGCCTGTTATCCGGCTTTGCGCAGAGCCGCCGAGACTTTCTCGATCGACGGTTTCGACGGATCGTCCTTGTATTGCTCGAGGCGCCGGTAAAGATCCGCGGCCGCGAGGAAAAACCCCTCGGGCATGCCTGCGGTTTTGTAGGTCAGAGCGATTTCCTCCATTTCCGAAATCCAGCGCCAGGCTTTGGCCGGGTTCAGGCTGGGCGCGTCCAATTGCTTGACGAGATCCGGATGCGATTGCGACCATTGCGCCCTCAATGCGTCGTCCACGCCTTCGGCCTGCGCCACGCTGTAGAGGGAGGCGAGCAGTGCCCAGGTGCCCTTGGTCCATGACGCGAAGCAAGCCTTGAGTGCCGAGGCCTTGCCTACCGGTCCCATCATGTCAACGGTATTCGTGTCGCTGCCTTCAAACAGCTTCACCACGTCCGCGGCCCGATCTCCCGACAAATAAATGCGCCCCGGTTTGCCCGGCTGCGGCGGTGCGCCGACGATCCCGCCGTCGACAAACGCGCCACCGGCGTCTTCGATGATGCGCGCGGCCATGCGCGCCGTGGCGGGCGCGATGGCGTTGGCGTCAACAAACAGGCCCTTGAAGCCGCAGCCGGCGACGCGCCGCGCAAGTTGCAGCGCGCCATGCGGCGGGCAGACTGAAAGCACGACTGAAGCCTGCGCCACCGCGGCTTCCAGCGATCCCAGGTCCTGCAGGCCCGCGGCTCTGGCGCGCTTTTGCGAGAATTCGCTGCGCCCCTGCAACGCACACAATACTTTGTGGCCGCGCCTTACGGCGCAGGCGCCGATGGCGGAACCCATGTCGCCCGGATGCAGCAGCGCGATCGTGGAATTGGTCATTTCCTGGCTCCTTGAGTCCGATATTCCCGGTGCAAGGGTACCGTTTCCGCCAATGCCACGCATTTGCCGGCAATTCGCGGTGCCGGGATCAAGACGGTTTCAGGATGGCGCGGAAGCGCATAATCGACGCATCAGCGGAAATTGCCGCGTGCCGAGATTGGCGAACGCAAGTGGAAAGGAAGCGAAATGGAAATGCAATGGTGGGGACATAGCAAAGTGCATGGCTGGGTGGTACTTGACCGGAGCACTCCAGTCAATGCGCCCGGACTGAAAGAGAATCTGGTTTTCATGCGCTGCAAGGATTCGACCACGTTTGTCGAGAAGCGCAAGAACTGGAACCCTCCTGCGTACAGTTTTGCTCCCAACTACATTCAGGGACTGGCGCCCGAGGAATCAGCCGAGGCAACGGCCGCGTTGGAAGGCTACCAGGCTCATTGGCCTGAGTACCAACAGCAGATTCAGAAGGAACAACAGGAAATCGAGGACCGGGCCAAGGCTGCGCGTGCTGAGGCGGATAGCCTGGAGAAAGAGGCGGTAAAGGAAAAGAAAAAACAGGCGGCTCTGGCTAAGAAGGCTGAGACGGCTGCAAGCTAGTGTAGTGTCCCTTAAATATCTTTACAGATATTGAGCAGATCAAACCCGGATCTACCTCTGCCCAGAGGGAAAAAGAAGGCGGCTTAACTGTAAAGTTCTTTCGGGGACACTACACTAGTCCTTGCTCTGGGCGCGTCGCAATCGCGCTTGCGTCGCTCCGGGTTTGGGGTGCTGGTTCGATAAAGCACTCACCTGCACCCCAAACCCTGCGCGCCGCATGACCGAGCGCTGTTGGTTTTGACAGAAAATCCCGAACATCACCGCAAGCGACGCGCAGGGATTCGGGTGAGGACGAGTGGGTTATCGAGTCCGATCCCGAATCCCGGAGCGGCGCGTTCAGGGGGAAACGTGGTCCCTTACGGTTTCATGATCAGCTTGCCCAGCACTTTTCCCGATTCGAAAATTTCGTGGGCACGCCGCGCCTCCGACAGGGGAATCCTGTCATAGATCGGCGGCTTGATCGCCCCGGCCGCGAACAGGCGCAACAGTTCATGGGTGGCGCTGGCGCGGCGCTCGGGCCAGTTGTCGAATATGTGCATGGTGAAGGTGCGAAACGCCAGGTTACGCGCGGGGGGGCGGCGCATCGGTTCGAGCACATTCGGATCTGCCGGTCCTTCGATGCCGCCGTAAAGAATCAGAGTGCCGAAGGGGCCGAGGTAATCGAACAGCCTGCCCATGTTCGGTCCGCCCACCGGATCGAGAATGAGATCCACGCCGTGTCCGCCGGTGGCGGCCTTGATTTCTTCGCCGATATCGCCGGTTTTGTAGTTGATGGCGGCGACCGCGCCCTGTTCGATGCAGAAGGCCGCTTTTTCCTTGCTGCTCACCAGGCCGATGACGCGCTTGCCGGTGGCCCGCGCGAGCTGGATGAGCGCGCTGCCCACACCGCCGGCGGCGGCGGGCACCAGGATCCAGTCGTACTGAAAGCCCTGGGTGGCGCTGTAGAGCAGATGCCAGGCCACCTGGTAGT
>MEQV01000011.1 GCA_001770355.1 Betaproteobacteria bacterium RIFCSPLOWO2_02_FULL_62_17 | reverse complement strand
GGTGCATTGACGTCGGCCAGATGCTTCAGGGGCGCGAGCAACATCAACATCGCCGTGATGAATGACATGAAATCGCCCACGGTCAGTTGATTGGCCGCGGACTGCTGCACCGCGATGCTGATTATTATCGCCAATGCAAGCGCTGCGAACAACTGCACGATCGGTACCGTCGCCGCTGCGGCCACCGTCTGGCGCATGCTGTAGCCGCGCAGTTCCTGAAGGGCGCGGTCGAAGCGCCGTTTTTCGTAGCTCTGCCCGCCGAAAATCTTGACAACCTTGTGGCATTCAACCGCCTCCTGCAGACAATGGGTGATCCGACCCATCGCCTTAAGGGACTCTTCGCTCATGGTTCGCAAGCGTTTGGAAAAAAGCCTGATAACCAGCGCGATACCCGGAACGATCACCAGCGCAATCAGCGTGAGTTGCCAATTAAGGTAAAGAAGGTATGCCAGCAGGAACACAACCTTGAGCGAGTCCTCGACGATCACAGTCAGCACACCGGTCGCTGCGCCAGTAACGCCATTGACGTCGTAGGCGACCTTGGAAATCAAGGCCCCCGAGGACTGGCTGTCGAAAAACCGGGTCGGCAAATGCAGCATGCGTCCGAACATTTCGTTCCTCAGATCCAGGACGACCTTGTTGGATACCCAGGCCATGGAATACGAGGTGAGAAAACTCAGAACGCCGCGCAGTATGAAAATGCCGACGAGCGCAACCGGAATCCAGAAAGAATAGAAGGGGTCCCGGGCAACAAAACTGCCGTCCAGCAGCGGTTTGATCAAGGCTGGAAATAGCGGTTCCGTCGCTGCTGTCAGCATCATCCCCAGAATGGCTATTCCAAACACACGCCAGTAAGGACGGACGTAACCCAGCAGTCGAAAGTAAAGGTCCCGGCTGGAACGGACGGACACCGGATCACCCTCTTGGAAAGGGTTGAATTATATTCGAATTTTGCGCTATTCCCTGAAAAGACACCGCGCTACAGGTACCCCAAGCGCGGAGGCTGGCGATCAGTGCGCGCCCTGGGCTGGTTGCAGCAAGCGTGCATAGAGCCCTGTCAGCGCTTGCGCCATTTGCGGCATTCCGAGCGCTTGCGCGCTGCTGCGCGCGTTGCCGCGCATATCCTGCGCCCTGGCCAGCGCTTTGCCCAGGTTCCCCGCCAGTTCCCCCGCGTCACAAGGATCCCTGCAAATGTAACCATTCCACCCTTCCCGAATGATCTCCGCGGTTCCGCAGTGATTGGACGTGACCACTGGAAGTCCGCTCGCCAAAGCCTCGAGCGCCGCATTTGGAAATGGATCGTAGAGAGTCGGAAGAACGAACACATCGGCGAGCCCATACCAGGGGGCAACGTCGCTCTGGGGTCCTGCCCAATGAATTTTTTCCGCAATCCCCAACGAACGCGCATACGCCTCAAAGCGCCGGGCATGGCGGTCCGTTCCCACCACCACAAGGAAAACCGGTTCGTGGCACACCCGTTTGAAACTATCGAGCAGTACCTGCATGCCCTTGCGCTCGAATCCTGCGCCCACGAACAGCAAGGTTTTCGCCCCCTGCGGAATGCCCAGGCGTTCACGCATGGCGCTGCGATACTCGCCCGCAAGGGAAGGATGGTGGCGCTCAAGGTCGACCCCGTTGTAGATAACATGCAATCGGTCCGACACCGCGGGGAACCAGCGGGCGATTTCGTCCCTTACCATCCGCGAATTGCAGATCACCGCACGCAGGCGCGGACTGCAAAACAAGCGGCGCTCCGCGGCAAGGAGATGTCTGTGAAACGGACTGCAAGCCAGCCCTAAACGCTGCCAGGGGCTGAGCACTTTCGCGCGGTACTGCAGCCATTGGGCATGCACACCGTCGCCGGCGCGGTATACATCGCAGCAGGGTATTCGTTCATGGGACTGTACAAGATCAAAATCGCCATCGGCGACTAATCTGCAGGCCGCGCGCGCAAATCCCCGATCACGCCAGATGCGGCCCAAATAGAACGGATCACAACGCTGCCAATGGGTTTCACCGGCTTCGCCCACCCATTCCCTGGCGATGATAGTGGTGTGCGTGCCATGCGCCTGCAACGCGACGGCAGCGTGCGATACAAAGCGCTCCGCCCCGCCATGCGGGTCATATCGCTGACGGATGACGGCAAGCTTCACGGCCGGCGCAACACCGAACAAGACCGCGCGATCATTGGTCGAGCAACTCCGATACCGCGCGCAGGACCCGATCCTCGGGCAAGGTCACCAGGCAATCGCTGATTTTGCCGCCGCCGCATCCGTCAATGCCGCAGGGCCGGCAGGGATGCGACGCCGATGCCACAACACGCATCTTCGAAGACCATGGTCCCCATTCCATTTCCCCGCTCGGACCAAACAGCGCGACGACGGGCGTACCCATGGCGCTAGCCATATGCATCGGCGCGGAGTCCACGCCGATGAACAACTTGGCCTTCGCGGTGAGCGCGGCGAGCCCCTTCAACGACAGCTTGCCGGCAAGATTTACCGGCTTCGCGTTGCAAAGGGAGAGTATCCGGCTTACAAAATCCAGTTCTTGCGCATCAGGAGCAGCAGTCAATACCACTTGCTCTCCCCGACGCGCCAAGGCGTCTATGAGCGCTGCATTGCGCGCTTCCGGCCAGCACTTGAAGGACCAGCGCGAGGCGGGATGCAGATGAACAAAGGTGCCGGCTTCGATTCCGTACTGTTCCAGCAATTTATCTGCTTCGCTCTGGCCTTGCGTGCCCGCGACAAGGATCAGCCGCTTTTCCCCCACCCCCGGCTGAATGCCGATTCTGCGCAATGCGTCAAGATTCCACTCGACCATATGGCGGTGTGCATTCTTTGGCAATGAAAACCGATGCGTGAAGCTTCGCCGCCAGAATTTCGAGCGTTGCGCATAGTCTGGCGCCACCGAATAGGCGCAGCCCAGGAACCGCGACAGCCATGCCCCCCGGGGGTGTTCGGAAAGATGAATCAACAGGTCGTAGCCACGCTGGCGCAATAAGCGCAACAAGCGCCACTCTTCCGACGCCCGCGCCAGCGCCGTTCGGGACTTCCAAGCCCGGTCAATGGCAAAAACTCTTGAAATCGCCGGATTGCCGTCAAGCATGGCATGGGTGTCCGCATAGACCAAGGCATCAATCTCGATGTTCGGAATACGACTCTTGAGCGCGGAAAACACGGGCGTGGTGAGCAGCACGTCGCCGTGATGGCGAAGTTTCACCACCAGTGCCCGTTTTACGAGCGATAAATCTATTGCATCGTCGGGTCCCATTTGCATGCGGGGACATTAGCAGAAATTACCGCCATAGACTCCCCAGGCTTAGTTCGACCGTGCTTTCATTCCTGCTGATAGCGCACACCAATAAAGACGCTGGTGGCAGGCGTTGCGAAGTTGCGGGAGATTTCATATTTTTCGTTGGTCACGTTGTTGAGCCGGCTAAACAGCGACCAACCACCGCTGAGCCGGTAATTGGCGAACAGGTTGAACACTGTGTAGGCTTTCATGCGAATCGTATTGGCTGGGTTATCGAAACGCGCCCCGGAAAAAAGCGCTTCTGCGCCTGCCTGCCAGACGCCGAACTGGCGCGTAGCGGTCGCAGTGCCGTGTTCTCTTGCTCGGCGTGTCAGTTGTCTGCCGGTAACATCGTTGCGCGGGTCTTGCAGATCGAGGCTCGCCTTGAGCCGCCATCTGCCCACATCTCCCGCCCCGGATAGAGTCCAGCCTTCAAGGGTCGCCCGATTGACGTTAAATACGCTGCAATTGAAGGTTACCGGATCGCATTGAACCGTGATCAGATCGCTGATTTTGTTGCGATAGTAGACTGCTGACACCTGCATGCCCGTTGACTCGTAGCGCAGCGACAGTTCCTGATTGCGGGCCGATTCGGGTTTCAATGCGGGATTGCCCCCATAGAACAGGGCTGGATCAAATGGAAAATACAAATCATTGAATGTCGGCGTCCGGAACGCGGTGCCCAGGCTAGCGCCGGCACGCCAGCGCGGCGCAAATTGATAGCCATAGCCTAGTGAGCCGCTGTTGCGCTGCCCGAACTGGCTGTTCTGGTCACGTCGCCCGCTGGCCTGCAGTATATGGGGGCCAAACTCGCCCTGATAACCGGCAACGAATGAGCGGATGTCGCGCGACGCCGCGGTGAACTTGGTCGTGCCTTGTACCCTCTGCCGCGTATCTTCGTAAGCGAGCATTAGGCGACCGGCTGCCATACTGATGTCGTTCTGCCACGAAACCTGGTCCTGGTCGGTACGGAATACGCTCTGTGTTTCCGCCGGCGTCACCGGGTCGAGCGAGAAGTTCGTGTAGTCGTCGGTGGCACGCCCCACCCGCAGCGTACTCAACCAGGACGATGAAAGCCGACTGCGCAAATTGACCGCGTAATTAGCCAGGGTTTGCTTGACGCGATTGTCATAGTTCGAGGTGCATACAAAGCCGGTCGCATCGCAGTTCAGCCCATCGAAATGCACACGCGCATCGCTCCATAGAACATTCAATCCAAGCTCATGGTCGGCGTTCAGGCGCTGGGAAATCCAAGCGTTCAGGCTACGATTGCGATAGCCATCGGCGTCCGTATTGAACGGATCAATGAAAGCACGCGAGTCTGGACGTAACGACGAAAAGCCCTTGCTGTCTATCATTCCAAGCTGCAGCGCATAGCGGGTATCTCCGCTCTGACCCGTCACGCCGGCACCAGCTTGGGCAGTGCCGTATGTACCGTAACCGAAGGAAACATTTGCTTTTGGAGGACCGCTGCCGCGGTGCGTGAAAATCTGTACCACCCCACCCAGGGCATCTGCCCCGTACAGGCTGCTGGCAGGTCCGCGCAAAATCTCAATGCGCTCGATCTGCGCGAGGGAAATGTGCTCCAGCGCGGCTTGGCCGGCGGTGGCGGACCCGATGCGCAGCCCGTCTACAATTACCAGGGTTTGCGTCACATTGGCGCCGCGAATCGATATACCGCTGGGCTGGCCCATCCCGCCATTGGTGACAATTTCGATGCCCGGCTGCGTTTGCAGGAGTTCAGCGAGCGAGGCTTGGCCGGCTCGCTGAATTTCCTCCTTTTCAATGACAGTGACATCGCTGACGATTGCGTCCACCCGGCTCGGGAAACGTGTCGCTGTAACGAATACTGCGTCAGCGGCGGCGTGCGCGGATAAGCTTGCGGTGACGGTTACTGCTGTGACTATTGCAACGAAAGCTGCGATTTGCATCTTGGCAAGGATTTGCTGCATGTGTTTCTCCCATGACTGGCCAGCGTCCCCGCAAGCCAAGGCGTCGATTCAAGCAAAGGGAGTAAAAAGTCAGCGCGCCACAACATTCCCCGTAATCCTGCCGGGGCACATACGCAAGCACCGACAGTCGCCTCCCGCAACCGCTTCAATCGCTTTTCTGGCCGGTCTCCGGGCTGACAAGTCTTGATGCGCTCACCTTCCCGCAGCCAGAGGCCGCAGTGGATTGAGATCCGGGGAGGATCTCCTAGAACGCACCCGCACTTGCTTACCGTTGCGGGGGCAGCACAGGTTGCCGATTAGTGTTTCGGTCCCTGTTTCCCGTTTCACCCGCATCGCAAAATGCAATGCTGGCACCAAAAAAACCACGCGAATTATACACGGGGACACAGCAAAGCAAACGCAAGGACGATTCTCTGTCCAGGATATTGAAATTCACGCCGGACTGATCCATATCACGCCATTTTTGTTCTCCGTTACTGATGCTCCAAAAGGACAGAAATCGAACGCGGCCAATGTGTTCGCGTCGCAACTCTGGGACTGTATTCATCTGAAAATGGTGGATTAATCTGGTATGGGAATAGATGCCCCGTCGTCACGATTCCAAGTTGTCGGTTATGACGGATCTTCGGGACGGAGGTTTGTTGCGCACCGCCTTCCCGTGAGCAAGTACCCACAGCGATCTATCCAATGACGATGACTCCGATCTGAAGACAGTGGTACTGCCGGGCGGCCATACGAATCCACATTGAGAACAAGCCGTTACACCTTGACTCAACAAGATTTTTCAAACTATAGTGTGTCGATGGATGCTGAATTCACCGCGCTGGAGGAGAAAGTCCAGCAAACCGCCCTGCTCTGCCAGCGTCTTCGCGAAGAAAATCGCGATCTGCGAGAGCAGCTTGCGGCATTGCAGGGTGACCGCCGCTTGCTCGCCGAAAAAATCGATGGCGCGCGCTCACGTCTTGAAAACCTGCTCGGCCAGATACCAGAATGAGCGCAAGAAAGAACACGCTTGACGTAACTATCATGGGTCGAACCTACAAGGTGGCCTGCAGCGATGACGAACGCGAGGATTTGCTTTTGGCGGTTTCGTTGCTGGATCGCAAGATGAACGAAATCAAAGTCGCCGGAAAGGTGGCCAGCGCTGAACGCATCGCTGTCATGGCCGCGCTCAATATTGCCAATGAACTGCTCGGATCGAAAGGCGGGGGGGCGAGCATTGACTTGGAGTCGTACCGGCGTAGAATCAACTCGATGCAGGCAATGCTCGGTCTGGCATTGGAGCCGCAGGAAAAGTTGCTCTAGAATTTGTCGCGCAATCCGGTCCAGAGGGGCGTGTCGGTCTGGGTTGTTTTCGCGGACGAATTCAGCTGCGCTGACTGCTGGAGCGGGCTTTGTCGAAGTTTACGTCCCCTGCGTTGTGCGCCAGGACCCGTAGTTTCTTGAACCAATAGTTGGAATCGAGTTGCGAAACTAGCGTCGCTGTTGTGCGCGTCCCTTGTCGGATGTGCCTGATGCGACCGGAACGCGACCACCTTGAACCGGATGGTTCAGGATAAGGGTTCGACGGCAATGGCGGGGGGCACCCGATCGGTGTTTTTTTTTCGAATTTCACGCAGGTGCTTAGCGCCTGCGTTTGTTTTTGTCGCGGCGGTTCCGGGCGGGCATGGCGATAGGCAATAAGAAATTGCGCCGCAGGCCGCTGCCATATTAGTGGTCTCATTGGATGGAAGGCTAATTTCTACATGCGGCATTGGCTGATGAAGTCCGAGCCAGAGGAGTTCAGTATCGACGACTTGGTCAGGCAGAAAAAGACTCCCTGGTTCGGCGTGCGTAACTATCAGGCGCGCAATTTCATGGTCAAGGAAATGAGGATCGGCGATCCTGTCTTCTTTTACCATTCGAGTTGCCCGGAGCCCGGCATTGCCGGCATTGCTGAAGTATGTTCAGCGGCCTATCCCGATGCCACCCAGTTTGATAGAAAAAGCCCTTATTTCGACCCCGCTGCCAAGAAAGACTCGCCGCGCTGGTTCAATGTCGACGTCAAACTGGTCCGAAAGACCCGCCTGGTCAGCTTGGCCCTGCTCAGGGAGTATCCCGAGCTGGCTGGCATGCGAATACTGGCGCGGGGAAACCGGCTGTCGATCACGCCGGTGGAACCAGGTGAATGGGACTTTATTACCGGAAAACTCACGCTGCCCTAGGATTATTCCGGCTAACCACTCAAACGCTCCGTAGGCAGGCACTCGACATGCCGAGCCGCAGGCGATGGAAAATAACCTCTACCATGAACAATCTCAAGAACGACACGCTGATTCGGTCGTTGCTGCGCCAACCGACACCCTACACGCCGGTCTGGCTGATGCGTCAGGCAGGGCGATACCTTCCTGAGTACAACCGGACCCGCAAGGAGGCTGGAAGTTTTCTTGCTTTGGCGAAATCTCCGGCGCTGGCAACCGAAGTAACACTCCAGCCATTAGCCCGGTTCAAATTGGATGCGGCTATCCTGTTTTCAGATATCCTCACTGTTCCGGACGCGATGGGGCTCGGCCTGTATTTCGTAGAAGGGGAGGGCCCCCGCTTTGAACGTCCCCTGCGCGATGCCGCGGCAGTCGCGAGGATCGCGCCTCCCGATCCATCCGGGGTACTCCGCTACGTCACCGATGCCGTGTCCGAAATACGCCGGGCGTTGGCGGGCAGCGTACCGTTGATCGGATTTGCGGGCAGCCCCTACACTCTTGCGTGCTATATGGTCGAGGGCGGCGCCAGCGCGGACTTCCGGATCATCAAGTCGATGCTTTACAGCGAGCCCGCGCTGTTGCATCGCATTCTGGATCTCAATGCACGTTCGGTAACGCAATACCTTAACGCTCAAATTGAGGCGGGTGCTCAGGCTGTCATGATTTTCGACACCTGGGGCGGCAGTCTTTCGCATGCCGCCTATGCGGAGTTTTCGCTCGCCTACATTCACCGCATCATCTCCGAATTGCGGCGCGAGTACGATGGCGCGCGTATTCCAAGTATCGTTTTCACCAAGGGATGCGGCACCTGGATCGAGGCCATTGCGCGTACCGGCTGCGATGCCGTTGGCCTGGACTGGACTATCGATATGGGAGAGGCGCGCAAACAGATCGGAGATCGCGTGGCGCTGCAGGGCAATCTCGACCCTGCGGTATTGCATTCGTCCCCGAATGTGATTCGAGCCCAAGTTGCAAATGTCCTGAACTCCTATGGCGCCGGGTCGGGACATGTATTCAATCTCGGGCATGGAATTGTTCCCACCACCCGGCCCGAGAGCGTGCAGGTATTGGTCGATGCCGTGCATGAGTTGAGCGCCGCACCGCATTTATAGCCTGTCCCGATTTGGCTGCGGAAGCCCTTTGACTCTGAAACAGACGCAGCTCTGACACCTTATGCTGCAACCCGAAGGATTTTTGTGCTGTAACGCACCGAACGACTTATGCACACGTCCCCTTGGAATCCTAATAGCGGTGCCGGTTTTCGGGCACTTGCTAGGAGAACTTTACTAACTGTATGAATTTACATATTAAAACATTTAGAATGCAAAACGCCCAATACAAAAAATCCCTTTTGCTTAGGCTAGTTACACTTTCGTGACGCCGATATCCACAGATTTGTCCACAGAATTTGTGGGCAAACTGGAAATCCTTTTTAGTTCAGCGTGCTTAGCTCCACATCCGGAGAATCCGCTTGATTATTGGGCTATACAAATTCACTCGGAATGCAAGCTTCCCTGCGTGCTCGGCATTGCTTGATTTGCGGCGGCGGCGGAAAGATTCGTTTTGGGCAAGAAAAGTGAATAGCGCAGAATGATGACGGTCGTTCGTGTCGCGCTGGATGTCCCCGTGCCGCAGCTTTTCGATTATTTGTGCGCCGATGCAAGCGAAGGAGACGTTGGCGCGCGCGTTCTCGTCGACTTTGGTGGAAGACAGATGGTCGGAATCATCGTCGAGGTTGCCGCCACCTCGGTATTACCACGCGAGCGACTCAAGTCCTGCGTGGGCATATTACGGGATATTCCACCTCTGCCGGGCGAATGGATCGCGTTGGCGCGATTCTGCAGCGAGTATTACCAGATGCCGATTGGTGAAGCGCTGCTCACGGCCTTGCCACCGCGGCTGCGCCGGGCTGAGCCTTTGGCGGCTTCAGCCTGCAACTATGCGATTACTGAATTGGGACGCGCTGCACTGAAAAGTCTTCCGGCGCGCCAGAAAATCCGGCGGCAGATATTGGAAGCATTGCTTGCCGCGCCCCACAATAGTTCTGATCTGGCACGGATCGCAGGCGCTGCCCGAGCCCACATTCGGAAATGTCTTGCCAGCGCCTGGATTGCGGAGCAGGCCCCCCCGCGCCAGACGCACGAATTTGTGGCCGCGCACCCCCTGAATGAAGAGCAATCCAATGCACTCGATCAGGCGGCGATCGCATTGAAAGGGTACGCAAGCTTTCTGCTGTTTGGCATAACCGGCAGCGGAAAAACCGAGGTTTATCTGAATTTGATCTCTCGCGTGATCAGCCAGGGCCGACAGGCCCTGGTTCTTGTTCCTGAAATTGCCCTGACACCGTCGCTCGAAACCTTGTTTCGGGATAGATTCCCCGTCGCGAGACTATGCGTACAGCACAGTGAAATGGGCCAAGTGGAACGCGCCCAATCCTGGATCGAGGCAAGCCAAGGGGGAGCGCAAATTGTTCTGGGCACCCGCCTCGCGGTTTTTGTGCCGATGCCCAGGCTGGGCCTTATTGTCGTCGACGAAGAGCAGGATTCCTCCTACAAGCAGCAGGAAGGTTTGCGCTATTCGGCTCGCGACCTGGCCATTTTTAGGGCGCGTCAAATGAACGTGCCGGTGCTGCTTTGCTCCGCAACGCCATCGTTGGAAACGCTTCATCATGCCCAGTCCGGCCGCTACCAACTGCTGCGATTATCGCAGCGCGCTCACAAATCGGCGCGCTTACCCACGATCAATATCGTCGATACGAGTAAAGCACCGACGGGGGAGGGTCTGTCTGATCGATTACTCCAGGCGCTGGCCCAGCGCCTGGAGCGTGGCGAACAGTCAGTCCTGTTTCTGAACCGTCGCGGATATGCGCCAGTGCTGGCATGCAAGCATTGCGGCTGGGTCAGTGGTTGTCCGCGCTGCTCTGTGAATCTGGTAATGCATTTGAAGCAACGGGGGCTGAGGTGCCACCACTGCGGTTTTCAGTCGCGGATTCCGCGCGCATGTCCTCAATGCGGCAATGCTGATCTTGCACCCTTGGGTCGCGGAACACAAAGGCTGGAGACGGAGGTTACGGAAAAATTTCCCCGCGCACGCATTCTACGGATAGATTCCGACAGTTCCAGGGGAAGGCTGCGAGGTCTGCTTGAAACTGCGCACTGCGGAGATGCCGACATACTGATCGGCACGCAGTTGCTTGCCAAAGGACATCATTTCGAGCGGGTCACCCTCGTGGGTGTCCTGAGCGCGGATGCCGGTTTATTCGCCGCGGATTACCGGGCACCGGAGCGGCTGTTCGCGCAATTACAGCAGGTTGCTGGAAGAGCCGGCCGAGCCGAGTTGCCGGGCGAGGTAATTATTCAGACGCGATTTCCGTTGCACCCCTTGTACCGGGCGCTACAGCAACAGGATTATGAAGGTTACGCCCGGGAACTCCTGGAAGAACGGCGCTCCGCAGGGTTCCCGCCGTTCATCCATGAAGCCGCATTGCGTGCACATGCTCCCAGCATGGAAAGCTCTCTTTCCTTCCTGAATTCCGCCGTATCCCTCGCTCCGGAAGTTCCAGAATTACTGACGATCTACGATCCCGCACCGGCATCGCTCCCTAAACTCGCCGGCCTGGAACGCGCTCAGGTGGTCGTTCAGGCCCGTTCGCGGCCAATTCTGCAGGAGTTCCTGCGGGTCTGGAATAAGACCCTCAGCACGCAAC
>MEQV01000010.1:11679-14361 GCA_001770355.1 Betaproteobacteria bacterium RIFCSPLOWO2_02_FULL_62_17 | reverse complement strand
GCCGCCGCGTGCGTGTCCCCAGGTGGCGCGCTTGCCGTTGACTTCGCCGAAGGCGTGGTGCATCAGCACGTAAGCCGAACCCGGGGTGTAGGGGCTGGCGAAATTGCCCACCACGGCATCGAATCCAAAGGCCGCCTTGAGCGCGTCGGCATCAAACCAATGGTCGAGCAGTTCGCCCGCGCTCTTGGTGAATAGGTCGAGCAGGTCGCGCCGCGCGGCGCTGTCGAGCTTGCGAAGGCGCAGGCCAAGATCCAGTGCCCGTGCCAGGTCCGGAAAACCGCCGCCCACGTTCGGCGGCGTCTTCAGCACCATCGCACGCAAGACTTCCGCGACGTTCTCGATGACGCGGTAGTAGCCGGGCAGCCGCTCGGCGTCGCGGCTTGAAAACCGGGCAAGTTCCGCCTGCGTCGTGGCGGTATCCGGACCGAGCCTGAAGGCGCGACCATCGGGCAGCGGCAGGAAATTGGCATAAGGCCGCTCCAGAATCCGCACGCCGTGCTCGGCAAGGCGAAGCTCACGGATGATTCTGGGTTGCAGCAGGCTTACCGTGTAGCTTGCCACCGAGTTGCGGAAGCCGGGATGAAATTCCTCGGTGATGGCGCTGCCGCCGACGATGTGGCGGCGCTCGCAGACGCGCACCGACAGGCCCGCCGCCGCCAGGTAGCAGGCGCAGGTGAGGCCGTTGTGGCCGCCGCCGATGATCACGAGGTCGTAGCGCATGTTCGACAATGGGCCGGATAGATAGCGGGGCATCCAGTGGGCATACGGCTTGGTCAGATGACTTGCCACTGTCCCGGCGACAGTCTACGATGCCGGCTCCCTCAAGTCATGCATCGATATGAACACTCCCATCAGCGTTGCAGCCGCCGTTCCCCGTCCCGTTCTCGATCTGAAGGATGCCGTCGCACTGGTTGTCGGCATCGTCATTGGCGCGGGCATTTTCCGGCTGCCTTCCCTGGTTGCGGGAAACACCGGCGACGCGCAAACGATGATGCTGGCCTGGATACTGGGCGCGTTCATCTCGTTCATGGGGGCGCTGTGCTATGCGGAACTCGCAAGCGCGCATCCCAACGCGGGCGGCGAGTACCATTTTCTCGATCGCGCCTATGGCTCGGAGGTCGCGCGGCTGTTTGCCTGGGCGCGCATGACGGTGATCGCGCCCGGATCGATTGCGCTGTTTGGGTTCCTGTTCGCCGACTACGCGACGCAGATCTGGAACCTCGGGGAGGCCTCCAATGCGATCTACGCGGCCGGGCTCATCATCGTGCTCACCGCCATCAACATTGGCGGATTGAGCGCCGGCAAGTGGACGCAAAATCTCCTTACATTGATCGAGGCATCCGGCCTGGTGCTGGTGATCGTGGTGGGCTTCTCCGTGTCCGGGCCGCCGGTGCCTGCCGCGGCGGCGTCATTGGGTTCGCAGGGGGCGTTCGGCCTTGCCATGGTTTTCGTGCTCCTGACGTACGGCGGCTGGAATGACGCCGCTTATTTGTCCGCCGAGATCAAGGATGGCAAGCGCAATATCGTGCGCGCCCTGATGTACGGGCTGGGCATCATCGCGGTTCTTTACATCCTGGTGGGTTTTGCCTATATCAATGGACTGGGCATGGCGGGATTGGCCAAGGCGCAGGCGCCGGCCGCTGATTTAATGAGGGTCGCGTTCGGCGACACCGGCGTGACGGTCATGAGCATCATTGTGGCGATCGCGGCCATCACCTCCGCGAACGCGACAATACTGACCGGGGCGCGCACCAACTACGCACTGGGCCGCGACTGGAAGTTATTCAAATGGCTGGGGCATTGGCACGGTGCGAAGAGTGTCCCGGTCAACGCCATGATCGTCCAGGGGCTGATTTCTCTGGCGCTGGTGGGGGTGGCGATGGTGCATGACAAGAGTTCGCAGGGCGTGCAAAACATGGTGGATTACACGGCGCCGGTGTTCTGGCTGTTTTTCTTTCTCGCCGCGACTTCGATTTTCGTGTTCCGCCGCTGGGAGCCGGCTTCCACGCGGCCCTTCAGTGTGCCGCTCTATCCGTTCACGCCGCTGATTTTCTGCGGTGTCTGCATCTACATGCTGTTTTCCAGCCTCGCTTACACCGGTACCGGCGCGCTCTTCGGCGTCGGGTTGCTCGCGATTGGCGCGGTGCTGGTGCTGTTCAAGGCGCAACGCCCGCAATGATGGTAATTATCGGGGGAAGACCATGAATTTCAGGAAGGCCGTTGCATTATTGTCTCTTGCCGTAACCTGCACGCTTGGCGCGCAATTCGCAATGGCGCAGGCAAAACAAAAACCCGCGCCATTGCGCAGTCCCGATGTGATCTTCGTGCCGACGCCCTCGGCCACCGTGGAGCGCATGCTGGCCACGGCGAAGGTGAGCAAGAACGACGTGCTCTATGACCTGGGTTGCGGCGACGGCCGCATCGTCATCGAGGCCGCCAAGCGTTATGGTGTGCGTGCGGTGGGCATCGATATCGATCCGCAGCGCATCGCCGAGGCCAATGCCAACGCCAAGGCCGCGGGTGTTTCACACCTGGTGCAGTTCAGGAATGCGGATCTATTCGAATCCAACATCAGCGAGGCCACCGTGGTGACGCTCTACCTGTTGCCCAGCCTTAATCAGAAGCTGCGCCCCAAGCTCATGAAAGAGTTGAAGAAGGGCACACGCATTGTGTCGCACGACT
>MEQV01000010.1:11496-11629 GCA_001770355.1 Betaproteobacteria bacterium RIFCSPLOWO2_02_FULL_62_17 | reverse complement strand
GAATGCGGATGGGCGCACCGTTTACCTGTGGACCATCCCCTAGCCCGCGCCGCCCATCGCCCACCAGATGATCAGCATCACGGCGAGGGTGCCGCCAACGATCCAGAGCGGGTTGAACAATTCGCCCGCTGCC
>MEQV01000010.1:1577-11469 GCA_001770355.1 Betaproteobacteria bacterium RIFCSPLOWO2_02_FULL_62_17 | reverse complement strand
GAGGACTCGCCCATTATCTTGTTGAATTTGACGAAGAAGTCGCCGGCCATTTTCTGCGCGACGCCGTCGACCAGCCGCGAACCGATCTGCGCGAGCTTGCCGCCGATGTTGGCCTTGGCCGAGTAATTGAGCCGGGTGGCGCTTCCCTCCGTCGCGAGTTTGACTTGCGCGCTGCCCTTGGCAAATCCGGCCGCGCCGCCCGAGCCTTCGAAGGCGATGGAATAGGAATTTGGCGGATCCAGGTCCGAGAGCGCGAGCTTGCCGGTGAATTTGGCTTTAACCGGACCCACTGCCGCGGTCAACGCAATGCGGTACTCGTTCTCCGCGGTCTTCTCGACCGTCTCGCAGCCGGCGATGCATTGCTTGAGAACCTCGGGATCGTTCAGGCCGCGCCAGACATCGTTTTGCGCGAGCGGGATCAGTTGGTCGCCGGTCATTTCCATGGTTCAGTTCTCCTTGTGTCGAGTTGCTATTTTCCCACCGATCGCGCGCAACGTTCTGCGGAATATCGAATTTCGGAACGAAAGTTCTATGCTGCGACTCTTTGCGGTTCGCGGCCTTCCAGGACGATGGCGAGGTCGAGGAGGCTTTGCATGTTGTGCGCAGGCAGAAACTTGTCCACGTGCGGCAGCATGGCGCGTATGCCCGCCGGGCGCGCCTCGAAGCCCTCGTAGCGAAGCAGGGGATTGAGCCAGATCAATTGCCGGCAGGAGCGGTGCAGGCGATCCATTTCCTCGGCCAGCCCCTGGCCCACGTCGGCATCCAGTCCGTCGGTGATCAGCAGCACCACCGCGTTCTGGCCGAGCACGCGCCGCGACCAGTGCAGATTGAAATCGCGGATCGACGCGCCGATGCGCGTCCCGCCCGACCAGTCGGCGACCAGGTCGGCGACGCCGGTCATGGCGATATCGACGTCGCGATTGCGCAGACAGCGTGTGACGTTGGTGAGCCGGGTGCCGAACACGAAGGTATGCACGCGATCGCGGTCGTTGGTTATGGCATGCAGGAAATGCAGAAATACGCGCGAATAGCGGTTCATGCTGCCGGAGATGTCGCACAGCACCACCAGCGGCGGATGCTGCCAGCGCGGCGAGCGGCGCTTGATGTCGATGAGCGCGCCGCCCTCGCGCAAGGAGGCACGCATGGTCGCGCGCATGTCGATGCGGCGGCCGTGCAGGTCGCCGCGGAAGCGCCGCGTGCGAATATCGCGGATCGGCAGGCGCATGCGCTTGATCAGCGCTTTGGCCTGCGACAACTCCTCGGCCGTCATGGTCTCGAAATCGGCGTGCTGCAGCACTTCGCGCGAGGAGAAGGTGAGGGTCGCGTCGAGTTCGACCTTCTCCTCCTGCTCCTCCTTTTTTTGCAGCTGCGGCTGCTCCGGGCTGAAGGCTTCGCTGACGCGGCTGCTCGCCTTCTTCTCGTCCTCGGGCGCGGAGGCGAAATCGTCGGGCATCAGCATCGCCATGGCGCGCTCGAGCAATTGCGGATCGCGCCAGAAAATGTGGAATGCCTGATCGAAAACCTCGAAATGCTCGCGCTTGGCCAGGAATACCGAGGCGAGCGTCCAGTAGAAATCCTCGCGCCGCTCGATTCCCACCACCTCGACCGCGCGCAGGGCGTCAATCACCCTGTCGGGGCCTATCGGCAAGCCCGCCGAGCGCAGCACGCGCGCGAAATGCATGACGTTCTCGGCCAGATGTCCTGGTGCGTTTGTCAATTCGTGCTCACTTTGATTTTTCCGGCTCGCGCAGCAGCAGCGATTCGCGCGCCAGCAGCTCGAAGCGCCGCGACGCGATGATGCGGTGGTCACGGGCGTAGGCTTCGTGGTTGCGTTCCAGATCGCTCAAATCGTAGACGTAATTCACCATCATGCCCGCCGAGCGCCGCAATCCCGACAGCGAGGTATCGCCCAGCCAGTTGAGGCGCTCCAGGCGCGCACCGTTGCCCAGATGAAAGCGCGCGACCGAATCCAGCGGCTCGGAACGGGCTTTCGCCTGCAGCAGGTACTGCGCGCAAAGGCGCGAGAGTTCGCGTTGCAGACCGGCGCTGACGCTCTTGTCGGCCATCCAGTCCGGCAGGTCGAGCATCGCCAGGAGAGTCGCCAATTGTTCGCGGCGCGGGTCGCGATCGTTATTGCTCTCCTTCCGGTCTGCCTGTGCCGACAGCCAGGTGCGAAAACCCGGGATGGGCGACAGCGTGGCGAAGGTCTTCAGGCGCGGAAACTCGCGCCCCAGGTCTTCCGCCACCTGCTTGATGAGGAGGTTGCCAAAACTGACGCCGCGCAGCCCTTCCTGGCAATTGGTGATCGAATAGAACATGGCGCAATCGGCATCGCGCGCGTCGAACACCGGCGCGTCCGGATCGAGCAGCGGCTGCACCGTCGCGCTCATGCCTTTGGTGAGAGCCACTTCGATGAATATGAGCGGTTCTTCGGGAAGCGCCGGGTGAAAAAAGGCGTAGCAGCGCCGGTCCGCCTGGGTGCGGCGGCGCAGGTCGCGCCAGCCCTGAATCTCGTGCACCGCTTCGTACTTGATGAGCTTTTCCAGGATCTGGGCCGAAGTGCGCCAGTCGATGCGCTCCAGCAGCAGAAAGCCGCGATTGAACCAGGAGCGGAACAGGTGCGCGAGGTCGGCGTCGATCCCCACCCATTGCGGCGTGTCGTGCAGGTCGCGTTGCAGCCAGCGCCGCATGTCGACCAGGACCGCGGTGCCGCCGGGGGCCATGTTGAGCCGGCGGTACAGTTCCTGGCGGGGCGATTCCGACGCGCGCTGCAGGGCCAGCAGATTCGCCGGTATGGGCGAATCGAGGTAATCATCGGCGGCGCGGCCGATCGCTTTCGGGTCGGGGACAAAGACGCTGGCAAGCAGGTCGAAAAACGGCGGCAGCGAAACTTCGTCCAGCGTTTTGTAGGCGTTGAGAGTCTCGGCTGCCAGGCGCGCGCCGGAAACTTCGCCGCGCTCTGACATGAGCGCCTGGCACAATTCGATGACCTTTTGCGCATCGCGCGCGGCCTGACGCGGGGCCGGCGGACGTTCCGGCAAACGCAGCAGGCGGCGAAGGAGTGAGCGATCAGGCATGCGGCTCGCTCAGCTTGCCGCGATTTCCGCCTTGACCTCGGTGAGCAGGCGTTCGGCTTCGCTGCCCTTGATGCGCGCGATGTCGTCCTGGTACTTGAGCAGCGTGCCCAGCGTGTCGTTGACGGTCTGCGGGTCGAGCGACAGTTTATCGAGCGCCATCAGCGCCTTGGTCCAGTCCAGGGTTTCGGCGACGCCGGGCAGCTTGAACAGTTCCATCTTGCGCAGACGCTGCACAAAGGCGACCACCTCGGCGGAGAGACGTTCCGCGGCACCGGGTACCTTGCGGCGCAGGATTTCCGCTTCGCGCTTGGCATCGGGATAATCGACCCAGTGGTAGAAGCAACGCCGCTTGATGGCGTCGTGAATCTCGCGGGTGCGGTTGGAGGTGATGATCACCACCGGCGGTTCTTTCGCCTTGATCGTGCCCAATTCGGGAATGCTGACCTGGAAATCAGACAGTACTTCCAGCAGATAGGCTTCGAAGGGCTCGTCGGTGCGATCGAGCTCGTCGATCAGCAGCACCGGCGCCGCGCCCGCCTTGCCCTCCAGCGCCTGCAGCAGCGGCCGGCGGATGAGGAAACGTTCCGAAAAAATGTCCTTGGCGAGGCTATCGCGATTTTTCGCGCCTTCGGTCTCCGCCAGGCGTATTTCGATCATCTGGCGCGAATAATTCCATTCGTAGACCGCGCTCGCGATATCCAGGCCCTCGTAGCATTGCAGGCGCACCAGTTTCCGATCCAGGGTCTGCGCGAGCACCTTGGCGATTTCGGTTTTGCCCACGCCGGCCTCGCCCTCCAGGAACAGCGGCCGGCCGAGCTTCAGCGCAAGGTACACCGAGGTGGCGAGACTGCGCTCGGCGACGTAATCGGCATCGGTGAGCAGCTTGACGGTACTGTCAACCGATTTGGGAATGGCGGCCATGATGGAATCGCTTTTACAAAAAGAAATGCACGCAAGCCTGGCTTACGTGCATTGTTATTTATCGGGAAGAAGGGCTGGCCTGGGTGCGCGCGCGGCGCTCAGCCGCGCAGCGCAGCCTCTACCGCGCGCTTGGCCATGACTGTCACCAGATGAGCCCGGTAATCGGCCTTGGCGTGGATATCGGAGTTCAGGCCCTTATCGGGAATCTTGATATTGGCCACCGACTCGGGGGCGAACTTCGCGGCCAGTGCCTTCTCCATTTCAGGCACGCGGAACACACCGGGCGCGGCGCCGGTCACGGCCACGCGCACCCCCGCAGCGGTCTCGGCCACGAACACGCCGACGATCGCATAGCGCGATGCCGGGTTCTTGAACTTCATGTATGCCGCCCGCTTGGGAGCCGGAAAACTCACCGCGGTGATGATCTCCCCCGCCTGCAGCGCGGTCTCGAACATGCCCTTGAAGAAATCGTCAGCCGCGATCTTGCGCTTGTTGGTCTGGACGGTCGCGCCCAGCCCGACCAGGGCCGCCGGGTAATCGGCGGAGGGGTCGTTGTGGGCCACCGAGCCGCCGATTGTGCCCATATTGCGTATCTGACGGTCGGCGATGCTCCCGGCGAGCGCCGCGAGCGCGGGAATGGCTTTTTTCACTTCCGCCGAGGCGGCCACTTCGGCGTGGCGCATCATGGCGCCGATGGTGACGGTGCCGCCTTCCACCTTGATGCCGCGTAATTCGGCGACGGTGCCCAGATCGATGAGGTCCGAAGGCTTTGAGAGGCGCAGCTTCATGGTGGCGATCAGGCTCTGTCCGCCGGCAAGCAGCTTGACATCCTCGCCCTTGGCGAGCGCTGCAGCGGCTTCGGCTACCGATTTGACGCGGGCGTAATTGAACGAGTACATGTTGAATTCTCCTTTTCCGCTCAGCCGCGCATCGTGGCGGCCGCCGCCTTGATCGCCTTGACGATGTTGTGATAACCGGTGCAGCGGCACAGGTTCCCGTCCAGCTGCTCGCGAATCTCGCGCTCGCTGGGATCGGGAAAGTTCTTCACCAGGTCCATGGCGGAGAGCACCATGCCGGGGGTGCAGAAACCGCATTGCAGCGCATGGTGCTCGCGGAAGGCTTCCTGCATCGTGTTCAGCGTTCCGTCGGGTTTGGCCACGCCTTCGATGGTGAGGATGTCGGCGCCCTCGGCCTGCATCGCCACGATGTTGCAGGATTTGATGGCGCGGCCGTCCATGTGCACGGTGCAGGCGCCGCACTGGGCGGTGTCGCAACCCACGTGGGTGCCGGTGAGCCGCAGATTTTCGCGGATGTAGTTCACCAGCAGCGTGCGCTCCTCGACTTCGGCGCTCACAGCTTTGCCGTTGACTGTCATCGAGACCTTGACGGTCATGTTTGCCTCCAAGTGTTCTGAACGGGTTCCGCGGCCGGGCATCGATCGCAGAATTCGACCTGACACGGAGCGAACCCCGCGCTGGTTTTCCTTCTTTGGGTGTTGATGCGGAAGGCCGGCGAGTGGTGACTATGCTAGACCATGGACGCGGGCTTGGCAACCGGCCTGGAGCGGAAAAGCTTTGGCAATACGCGGCTTGACCGAGCATCGGCGCGGGAATAGGCTTGAGCGCAGGAATTGCCGGTCGTAAGCCGTTGCAAATCTCAGGCGGCGCCCCCACCTGCCGGTGGGAAGTTTCTCAGCGAGGCATAGCATGGACAGTGTGGATCTTGAAGTCGTAAGAAGCGCGGTCGCATGGATCCGGGGCGGTCATCGGGCCACTATCGGGACCATTACTCATACCTGGGGTTCGGCCCCGCGCCCGGTGGGGGCGATGGTGGCGATTCGCGATGACGGGCAGGTGATGGGCTCGGTCTCGGGCGGCTGCGTCGAGGACGACCTCATCGACAAGGTGAAATCGCGCGCGGTGGCTGCGGAAAAACCCGAAGTCGTGGTCTATGGCGTAACGCAAGAACAGGCCACGAAATACGGCTTACCCTGCGGCGGTACCTTGCAGATTGTTCTGGAGCCGGTGCGCGAGCATTCGCACCTGGAGGATCTGCTTGCCGCCATCGAGCGCCATGAACTGGTGGCACGCACCTTGGATATGGAAACCGGCGTAGCCAGCATCCAGGCGGGGCGCTGGTCCGACGTGCTGGAGTTCGATGGTAAGATTTTGAAATCCGTGCACGGACCGCGCTGGCGGGTGCTCCTGATCGGCGCGGGGCAGGTCAGCCGCTATCTCGCGCAGATGGCGCAGGCGCTGGACTATCACGTCACGGTGTGCGACCCGCGCGAGGAATACTTCGAGGGCTGGGATCTGGCCAGTGTGCCGCTCAATCGCAGCTACCCTGACGACGCGGCCATTGCCATGAATCTGGACGCGCATTGCGCGGTGGTGGCGCTCACCCACGATCCGAAACTGGATGACATCGCTCTCCTGGAGGCGCTGAAATCGCCGGCCTTCTACGTCGGGGCGCTGGGTTCGAAGAAGAACAATGACGGGCGCCGCAAACGTCTGGCGGATTTCGATCTCGCCGCGGCCGAGATCGCGCGCATGCGCGGTCCGGTGGGCCTGAGAATCGGTTCCAAGACGCCGCCGGAGATCGCCGTGGCGATCCTCGCCGAAATGACCGCGGTGCGCCATGGTGTGCAAATTCCCGAACTTGTCGAAGCACCCAAGGTCAACCTGACCACCGGTTGCGCGGTACCGCAGTCCTGAGATCCTAGCTCCCCGGCGAGCGGCGTCACTGCCGCTCGTTGCGTTTTTTGATAAGCACAGAACAAGGGGGCCGCATTTTCGTAACCGAGCCCCTTGTATATCCCCCAAATTAGAGGAAACAATTTGGGCCCCACTCTGAAAATAAACACTTGTTCAGTGTTTCCTTAAGACCCTTCCATGACCCAGGACATTTGCGGAATCCTGCTGGCGTCGGGTTCGGGCTCGCGCTTCGGCTCGGACAAGCTTCTGCACCCGCTGGCCCCGGGCCGGGCGCCGATAGCCGTGCATGCGGCGCGCCACCTGGTCCAGGCCATCCCCGCTTCCATCGCGGTGGTGCGCTCGGCCAATTCGCGCCTGGCGCGGCTGCTGCGCGCCGAGGGCCTGCGCATTGCCGTGTGCCGCGACGCGGCCAAGGGCATGGGCCACACGCTGGCGGCGGGCGTGCGTGCCAGCGCGGGGGCAAGCGGCTGGGTGGTTGCCCTGGCCGATATGCCCGACATTCTTCCTGAAACCGTCGCGCGCGTCGCGCAAGCATTGCGCGAGGGCGCGTCGATTGTCGCGCCGCGTTACCAGGGGCAGCGCGGGCACCCGGTGGGTCTGGCGCGGCGTTTTCACGCGGATCTGTTATCCCTGCGGGGCGACGCCGGCGCGCGCGCCATCGTCGCCGCCCACCAGGACCGGATCACGCTGATCGATGTCGACGACCCCGGCGTAACGAAAGATATCGACACGCCGGGCGATCTGCCCGGACAATAAGGCAATTCCCTTTCATTCCGGTTCAGAGGGATGGAGGGGCTTATATTCGCTCAACCATGAAGAACAGCAAAAATTCCGTTGCGACGAATTCCGGCGTGGTGCGCTACCGGATCATGCCGGCGCGACCCGAGGCGCATTTGTACGCGGTAAGTTGCGCGCTCGACCAGCCCGATCCCGAGGGGCAGCGATTTGCGCTGCCCGCGTGGATCCCCGGCAGCTATATGATCCGCGAGTTCGCGCGCCACATCGTTTCGATCAGGGCTGAGTCCCGCGGCCGCGCGCTGCCCATCGAAAAGCTCGACAAGCACACCTGGCGGGCGGGGCCGGTGGCCGGTCCGCTGGCGGTGCACTACGAGGTCTACGCGTGGGACCTTTCGGTGCGCGGCGCCCATCTGGATACCTCGCACGGATTCTTCAATGGCACCAGTGTGTTTGTGCGCGCCTTGGGCCATGAACAGCAATCCTGCGTCGTGGAAATCGCGCCGCCCGCGGGCGCGCGCTATCGCCGCTGGCGCGTGGCCACCAGCTTGCCGCGCAAGGGCGCCGCGGCGGGCGGTTTCGGCGTTCATGCGGCGCGCAATTACGACGAACTCATCGATCATCCTGTAGAGATGGGAACGTTCGCCAGCCTGCGTTTCAGCGCTTGCGGCGTGCCGCATCAGATGGCGATCACCGGTGTGCAGCAGGCCGATACCGCGCGCCTGGCGCGCGATCTGAAAAAAATCTGCGAAATGCAAATCCGCTTCTGGGGCGCGCCCGCGCCCATGGACCGTTACCTGTTTTTGACGACAGCGCTGGGCGAGGGCTATGGCGGGCTGGAGCATCGCGCCTCGACCGCGTTGATGTGCTCGCGCGCTGATCTGCCGCGGCGCGGCGCGAAGGAGGTGAGCGACAGTTACCGCGGCTTTCTGGGCTTGTGCAGCCACGAATACTTTCATACCTGGAACGTCAAGCGCTTGAAGCCCGGGCCATTCGCGTCCTATGACCTCGACCGCGAGAATTACACCACGCTGTTGTGGATGTTCGAAGGGTTTACCTCCTATTACGACGATCTGATGCTGCTGCGCGCAGGGCTGATCGGACGCGACAGTTATCTCGAGCTGCTGGCGCGAACCATCACCAATCACCTGCGCAGTTCCGGCCGGGAGCGTCAGACGGTGGCCGAATCCTCCTTCGATGCCTGGATCAAGTACTACCGGCAGGACGAGAATGCTCCCAACGCCGTGGTGAGCTACTACGTCAAGGGCAGCCTGGTGGCGCTGTGCCTCGACCTGCATATCCGCTCCCGCACCCGGGGGCGCAAGTCTCTCGATGATGTCTTGCGCCTCATGTGGCGCCGCCGTGGCATTGGCGGCGGCGGTGTCGGCGACGATGAAGTGGAAGCCATTGCGGAAGAAGCCAGTGGCCTGCCTTTGCGCGCGTTTTTCGATCTGGCGGTGCGCTCGACCGCGGAACTGCCGCTTGAGCGCTTGCTGGCAACGCACGGCATCCGCATGCGCCGCCGCGCGGCGAAATCCGCCACCGACAAGGGCGGCGTCAAAAAAGCCGATGTGCTCCCGGCACCCGCAGGCGCTTCCTCATTGGGGGCACGCAGCCGCGAGGAGGGCAAGGAGATCGTCCTGACCCACGTGCTGGAGGGCGGCGCTGCGCTGGAGGCGGGGCTTGCCGCCGGCGATGCGATCGTTTGCGTCGACGGTCTGCGGCCGCGTTCCGGCGGACTGGACGCGCTGCTGGCCGCGCGCCGTCCCGGCGAATCGCTGCGGGTGCTTGCCTTCCGGCGCGATGAACTGCGCGAGTTTCGCGTGCGCCTGCGGGCCGCGCCGGCCGATACCTGCGATTTGAGCGTGGTCGATGGCCGTGGCGGGGGGCTGCGCAAGCGATGGCTGGGGGCAGGCAAATGAGTGAAACGCGGGTGATCCTCGTGCGTCACGGCGAGACCCATTGGAACCGCGAAGCGCGCATCCAGGGTTATCACGCCAACAGTCCGCTGACCGACACCGGTATTGCCCAGGCGCGCGCGGTCGCGGAACGCCTTGCCGCCGAGGGCATCGATGCGCTGTATGCGAGCGATGCCGGCCGCACGGTGCAGACGGTCGAGCCCATCGCCGCCGCCACCGGCCTGCCGGTGACTCACGCGGCGGGCGTGCGCGAGCGCAATTACGGCATTTTCGAGGGCCGCACTTTTGCCGAGGTCGAGCAGGTTTTTCCCGAGGCATTCCAGAAATACCGGACGCGCGACCCGCATTTCACCATCGACGGCGGCGAAAGCGCGCTGCAATTCCGCGACCGCATTGTCGCGGCGCTGGCGGAAATTGCACGCCGCCACGCGGGCCAGCGCTCGGTGGTGGTGACCCATGGCGGCGTGGTCGGGGCGCTCTACCGCGTGGCCCTGGAGATGCCCATGGACGCTCCGCGCGTCTATAC
>MEQV01000010.1:523-1515 GCA_001770355.1 Betaproteobacteria bacterium RIFCSPLOWO2_02_FULL_62_17 | reverse complement strand
TGGACGCTCCGCGCGTCTATACCACGCGCAATGCCAGCTTGAGCTGCTTCCGCTTTGAGGCGCAACGCTGGGTACTCGAAGTCTGGGACGACGTCGAGCATTTGAACGGGGAGAGCCTCGATGATGAATAGTGGCGGCAAGGTCATCGTAATTCGAGCATGAACGCGCAATCCCTACCGGTAAGTTACGAGGACATCGCGGCCGCCGCCCTGCGCATCGCCGGACGGGCGCATCGCACACCGGTTCTCACTTCGAATTCGGTGAACGCGCGCACCGGAGCCCTGGTGTTTTTCAAGTGCGAAAACCTGCAGCGAATGGGTGCCTTCAAGTTTCGCGGCGCCTACAACGCACTCGCCAGGCTCTCCGCCGAGGCGCGCAAGCGCGGCGTGCTTGCCTATTCATCGGGCAATCACGCGCAGGCGGTAGCCCTGGCCGGCCGCGAACTGGGCATCGCCGCCACCATCGTCATGCCGCGGGATGCACCGGCGGTAAAGCTCGAGGCCACGCGCGGCTATGGCGCCGAGGTGGTGCTCTACGACCCGAAAACCACCAATCGCGAGAACCTGGCCAGTGAGATTGCCGCGAGCCGTGGCCTTTCGCTGATTCCGCCCTTCGATCACCCGGACATCATCGCCGGGCAGGGCACCGCCGCGATGGAATTGATCGAGGACACCGGGCCGCTGGATTTTTTGTTCGTTCCCTGCGGCGGCGGCGGACTGATTTCAGGCAGCGCGCTTGCCGCCGCCACGCTTTCCCCGGCTTGCCGGGTGATCGGCGTGGAACCCGAGGCAGGGGACGATGCCACGCGCTCTTTCAAAAGCGGCACGCTGCAAAGCGGCAGCAATCCGGACACCATCGCCGACGGCGCGCGCACCGCTTCGCTGGGCCAATTGACCTTTCCGATGGTGCTCGCCTTGGTCAACGACATGACCACGGTCAGCGACGCGGCGCTGCTTCGCACTATGCGCTATCTCATGGAGCGCATGAAGATC
>MEQV01000010.1:0-463 GCA_001770355.1 Betaproteobacteria bacterium RIFCSPLOWO2_02_FULL_62_17 | reverse complement strand
GCTGGCAAGCGCGTGGGGGTGATCATCTCCGGGGGTAACCTGGATCTGGATTTGCTGGGGCGATTCCCCAGCGCGTGAAAATTCTAAATTGGGTATTTGGATTGACTAAAAATTTGTGCCAGATGGACACTTTGGCAATGGAATGTGTCCAATTTCTACGTCGTCGCCCCAATTGTGCTGTGTTACAAAAATGCTTTCCCCCTCTGACGGACAAAGAATTGAGGCGTGCAATCTCCCTCTAAGGTGACACAGCACAACTAATCGTTGCCATAGCTATGGGGAAAAGATAGTGCATGCACCGAGTGCACAATTAGAGCAGGAGTTCGGGCGGGGTTCGGGAAGCGGAGCCTTTTCCGCATGGTCCGATTCTCCGAGGTCTTTCCCGACCCCAAGATTGTGTCCGCACTGCGGGCACAATTAGATGGCACACATTTTCAGCAGATCATCCTCTGGACGACCCGCT
>MEQV01000009.1 GCA_001770355.1 Betaproteobacteria bacterium RIFCSPLOWO2_02_FULL_62_17 | reverse complement strand
CGATAACAAGGACGTCGGTGTCGATCAAAGTACCCTGGAAATTCTGCATGGCTACCAGGCCCTGGGGTGGCTCTTCACCACCGGATGCACGTCGACGATCTTTTCCGGGCAGAAGATTTCGCAGTTGAAACAGGTGATGCAGTGCTCGCGGAACTTGATCACCGGCAGCAGCTTCTGCGTTGTGATGCCCGGCACTTCGGAATCAACCGGTGTTCCGGTCATGTGAATGACGTCGGCCGGGCAGACGATATCGCAGATGCCGCAGCCGGTGCATCGGGGGAGATCGATGGTTTCAATCACTATTCAAATCCTTCGGGAAGCCCCAGACCCATGCGGATCTTGAGGCCCTTGATCACTTCCTTGGTGGTGCCCGCCAGCGGCAGGGACAGGCGCACCATGTCTGCTTCCCGCAGGAGGATATTCATGTCCTTCTCGGCCCAGGGCATGCCGCTGTCTTCGGCGCGCCAGTCCATCGCCCAGTTCTGCGCGCTGGAGTGGTGCAGCGCGGCGCGCATTTTCTCCGGATCCACGCCCAGCGCCTGTCCCAGCCTCAGGCCTTCGTCGTTCGCGGCGGTGCAGGCCCAGAGGATGAGATTGTTGACCATCTTGCCCACTTGCCCCGCGCCCGCCGGGCCTAGATGGAATATATCCGAGGCAAACGCAGAGAACGCCGGCCGGCAGGCTTCGAATGCCGCTTCATCGCCGGCGCCCAGAATGAGAAGCTTGCCGCTCACCGCCGCCTGTTCGCCGCGGGTAAGCGGAATGTCGAGCAGCGTAATGTTGCGCTTCGCCAAGCGTACGGCAAGCGTCCTGGTGTACTGCGGCGCGGCGGTGGAGCCCAGCGCCACGATCAGGCCGGGTTTCGCGCCTTCGACGATGCCGTTCTTGCCGTACACGACGGCTTCTACCTGGTTGTCGAAACCCACCACCACGATGGCGAGCTCGCAGCGGCTTGCCACGTCGCGCGCGCTGGCGAGCACGCGCACGCCATCGGCTGCAGCTTTCGCGCCGGCGGCGGGCACCGGGTCGTAGCCAACTACGTTGAAACCTTTGGCGATCAGGTGCTTCGCCATCGGCCCGCCCATTTTCCCGAGGCCCAGGATGCCTGCCGTCTTGATGCTGTGCATTGCGTTACGCTCCTCCCATGAGCGAATATACATGCTTGCCCGGGAGGCACGCAGCGAAATTCGGCATCAATTCTTTTCCGGCGTTCCCGGTTTGACCAGGAATTTGACGAGAATTAAATGGCGCGACATCCTGCAGCATTGCGTAAGCGGACGATTCTTATTGCGCAACGAAATAAATCAATCGACCGTGACGCCGGTTGCCTTGTTGATGCGCGTCCACATCGCCAGCTCGCTTTTTACGTATTCGGCGATGGCCGCCGTCGCCCAGGGCGTGACCTCCATGCCGAGGTCCACCAGCGCTTTGTTGACATCCGGCAGATTCAGCACCTGGCTGATTTCGTTATTGAGGCGGTTGACGATCGGGGCGGGCATTTTGGACGGTCCGAAAAAGGCGATCCAGGAAATTTCCGCGAACCCCGGAAAGCCCTGCTCGGCAACGGTCGGCACACCGGGCATGGCAGCTTCGCGCTTGGGGCCGGAGATGCCCAGCGGGCGCAGCTTTCCCGCTCGCGCATGCGGCAGCACGCTGCCCAGAGAACTGTTCAACACTTCCACCTGTCCGCCCAGCACGGCCGTCACGGCCGGCGCGCCGCCTTTGAAGGGAACATGCGCGGCGTCGAGCTTGGCGAGAATGCGAAACAGATAATCGGCAGAGACGTGAGACGAGGTGCCGATGCCCGATGCATGCGTGAGGCGCTTGCCCTTGGCATTATCGATCAGTTCGCGCAGATTCTTTGCGGGATTGGAGGGGAGCACGGCGAATACGCCCGGCGTGCCCCCGGCAATGCCCACGGCCACCAGGTCGGTGAGCAGGCTAAAGCCCGGATCCTTGTAAAGCGTGGCATTGACGGCGATTTGCGTGGTGGTGCTAAGCAGCGTATAGCCGTCGGGGATTGACTCGGCGGCGGCCTTGCCCGCGATATTGCCGCCGGCGCCGCCGCGATTCTCCAGCACAAAGGGCTGTCCCATGCGTTGCGAGAGCTTGTCGCCAACCAGGCGCGAGGTGCGATCGAGATAACCTCCCGGTGAGGAGGCGACGATCACGCGCACCGGTTTGAGCGGGTACTGCTGCGCGAACGCCGGAAAATGCAGCAAACCCGCCAGGACCGTCGCCAAAATTCCTCCTACGGCAATTCTTTGCATGATGGTTCCCCTATGCTTGGTTCAGGTGTGCGCCAGCACCTCAGGCGGCGCAGTGATTCTCCGAGTTGCTTCGTCCCCATACAAAGGTCCGGAGCGCGGGTAGACTACACCAAGACCGCCGACCAGAAGGAGTGCCCCTTGCGATTTTTCGGAACCCTGATATTGGCATTTGCCGTTTCCCCGTGCGCCGCGCTGGCGCAGGCATATCCGGTCAAACCGGTGCATCTGGTGGTGCCGTTTCCTCCCGGCGGCGCGGTCGACCTGACCGCGCGCCTCATGCAGCAGCGTCTCTCGGCGTCGCTGGGACAGCCCGTGGTGATCGACAATCGCGGCGGCGCGGCCGGCCGGATCGGCGCTACCTATGTGTCGAAGGCCCCTGCGGACGGCTACACCATGCTGTTTACGGTGGGCTCCGACCTTTCCATGCGCCAGGGCAATCCCGGCGCGCTGGTGCTGCTGCGCGATTTGACGCCGATCGCTACGGCAGTGGCTTCGGTGAGCGCCGTTGCGGTGCGCGCGGACCTGGGCGTCGGCAACTTCAAGGAGCTGATGGATCTTGCGCGCCGCAATCCCGGCAAACTTACCTACGGCAGCGCCGGGGTCGCCTCGACCCATCACATGACCGGCGAGCGTTTGAAGCAGTTGGGCGCGGAGATGATTCATGTCCCGTTCAAAGGCCTGGGACCGGCGCTCACGGCGCTTGCCGCCGGGCAGATCGATCTTTGCATCACCAATGTCGCCACGGTATTGCCGCAGGCGCGCCAGGGCAAGGTCAAGATCATCGCCGTGATGCAGCCCGCGCGTTTCGAAGGGTTGCCGGAGGTGCCCGCGGTCAACGAAACCCTCGCCGGATTCGATGTGCCGGTGGCCTGGTACGCCTATTTCGGGCCGCCGGGACTGCCCAGGAACCTGGTTGCCCGCTGGGATAGCGAGATAGTGAAGGCGATGGAGTCCCAGGAGCTGCGGCAGCGCCTCACTGATGCCTCGATGGCATTGACCTATACCGGCCCCGAACAGATGCCGGCGCTGATCAGGACTACCGCGGAAAAGTATGAAAAATTGTTGAAGTCCACGGGCATCAATCTCGAGGATTGAGCTTTCCGGGCAAGGCACCAGGCGGAGATTCGCCGCCGCTTGATCATCTCAATTCTGGAATCGGCAGCGGCCTGCCCTCGGAGGCGGCCGGCGCGCCGGTGCCGATCAGCCGGGCGAGCGTGGGCGCGAGGTCCACGATCTCCACGCGCGCATCGACGCGCCCGCCACTAATCCAGCGCGGGCCGTACAGGAGCAGCGGCACATGGGTGTCGTATTCATGCGGTGAGCCGTGGGTCGTCCCGGTTTTGTGCGTCGTGCCGAACAGCCAGTACGGTTTGACGACCAGTTGAATGTCGGCGGAAACCTCGCGATGCCAGGTGTTGCGCACCGCCGCGAGAAACGGCGTATCGGGCGGCAGAGCATTGCCTTCGATCTCGGCGCGGCTGAACGCCGCCACGATTCCAGGCTCGGCGAGCAGCAGCCGGCGCGCCTCCTGATCGATTGCGCGGCGATCGAGCTTGCGCGCCGCGATCAGTTTCGAATCGAGCAATACGCCGTCGGCCGACCAGCCAAGGACCCATCTGCCGGCGCCGAATTTTACGGCGAGGCCGGCATTCAATCGCGCCAGGATCTCGTTGACATTTGGCCGCCCGCTGTCCCGCCCGATCGACTTGCTATGCTCAGGCACCGGCGCGAAGCCATGATCCGAGGTGAGCACGGCCAAATAGTTTTCCGGCCCCACCGCCCGGTCGAGGTCGTGGAAGAACGCCTCCAGCATCCGGTCCAGGCGCAACACGTGATCGTGTGACAGGCGTGACTCGGCACCATATGCATGGTTGATGTAATCGTGCCCCGACAAGCTCACCGACAGAATGTCGGTAATCTCATCCGCCCCCAGGCGCTCGCCACTCAGCGCCGCGCGCGCGAAGTCCAGTGTCAGTTCATCGATGAAGGGGCTGGGCAGGAGCGAAGCGTAAAAATCCGCGGCGGGTTTTTGCAGACCCTCGCCAAATGTCTTTGGCAATCTGCCGCCGGGGCCGTACCAGGGCCGACCATCCGGCAGCGATCGCGCGTAGGCCGCCGCTGGCAGGAGCGGCGACCAAGCCACCTTGAAATAGCGATCGGCCCGCTGCGCGCCATTGAAGGCCTTGACCCAGGCGGGGTGCTCGCGCATGTAATAGCTGCTGGTGGCGAACCGGCCGCTGTCCCACATGTACATATAGGCGGTACCGGACTTGCCGGCGGGCAGGATGGCGCCGCGGTCCTTGGCGGAAATGCCCATCACCTTGGCGCGCGGGTCGGCGCGCCGCAGCACGTCGCCCAGGGTTTCGACCTTGAGGTTGCGCGGGCTGGTGCCAGAGAGTTTCGCGGTGCGGTTTTCCAGGTAGGTGTGCGCTTCATCGCCGGTGTTGTAGACCTCGATGCCGGAGACCGGATCGCGCCATTCATTGCCGATGATGCCGGTGCGGTGCGGATACGCGCCGGTGAGCAGGGTCGCGTGCCCTGCCGCGGTGACCGTATGCGCATGTCCGTAATACGCTTGGGCATACCAGGCGCCCCGATCCAGAAACCGGCGCAGCCCGTCAGGGCCGAGCTGGTCGCGGTAATCGAGCACCTGGCGTTGCGGCAGGCCGTCGATAACGAACAGCACAACCAGCTTAGGCTTGGGCGGAGCGACATTCTGCGCGGTGATGCAGCCGCCGAATACGGCGGCGCCAAGCAGCGCGATGCACAGGGCGATGCGCAGCGCGCGGCAGTGCGTAGAGGTTGCTATCAAGCTGGAATTTGCGGGAAGTAGGCGAATACCTTGTTCGCCTGAAACAGATAGGTCTCCGCGTAGTCGAGCACCACCGGCTTTCTTTGTTGCACCGACATCGCGCCCATCATCGGCATCCAGTTGAGCAGCTCATGTTGCCCCGCATTCTCCAGTTGTTCGCCGCTCAAACTGCGCCAGTAAGCGTAGTCGCCGCGCTTGAAGGCGTCGAGCAGGCGCCGGTCCGACGCGTGATCGGGAATGATGTGGCCGGTATTGGCGGACAGGCTCGCATGCGACCAGCTCGATGAGGCCATCAGCACCACGCGGTAGGGACTGGCGAGGATGGTCTCTGCGAGCTTGACGCCCAGGTCCATGCACACCGAGGGCGAGGGCGCGGGCGGATCGGGTAGGCCCTGTTTCGCGATGTCCTCGAACTGGCGGGCGCGGCTGCGCCCCTGCGTGACGATCACGTCGCTGCCGTAGGAGTTGATCTGGAACGGCACGATCGGATAGGGGAAGCCCGCGAGGTCGTAGTCCAGGAACATCACGGTATTCTGGAACGCCTGCGGCAGCGCCTCCATGTGCAGAAGTTTATAAGCGTACGCGATCGGCATGCCGCGCTTGCTGAGCCCGGTGGCGACGCATTTGGCTCCTTCGCGGTGGCCATGCAGGCGCAGCTTCCAGTCTTTCGCATGTCCCCAGGCGTTCTCCTCCCTGCCGTAACGCGCCTTCTTCCAGGGTTCGGTCTCGAAGCTATCGTCCAGGCCGAAGATGCAGAATGGCGGAATGATGTCTTCCTGGAAATTCTCGTACTGGTCGTCGCCGAAGATGATGACGAAATCGGGCTTGAATTCATCGAGGATTTTGCGTTGCTGGCGGAAGCAAGAAATCAAGCGCTCGCGGTGGCTGGTGGAGGCCGCGACGCCGCGATCGTTGCCCATTTCAGCAAGCATGTCGGCGGGCCAGTTGGCCTGGTCGCGATAGCGCGGATCGACATTGGGCGCCTTGAGCGACTCCTCGAACATGCTCTGGCGCCCCTTGTCGGGCATCATCAGTGGCGGGCTGTGCGTGGTTCCGATGCCTATGAATTCACCCATCGAAGTTCTCCCTGTATGGCGGTGCAATGCGCGGTTCAGTCCGCCGCAATGCCTGCTTGCCGGTCAATTGGGGTCAGAGTCACATTAACAATGAACTGTAAGCGCCAGGCCGACGCGGATTAATGTGACTCCGACCCCAATTTAATCGATCAATCTTTCTGAATCGGAATATTGGCGACCTTGACCAGGCGGATGAAGTCCGCGCGCTCGTCGAGCAGGAACTTGGCGAATTCCTCCGGCGATGCGCCGGTGGGAAAGTCGGTTTCCAGGCCCTGCGAGGTGAGGAACTTGGTCTTGAACTGCGGATCGTGGATCATTTTCGCCACTTCGGTATTCAGGCGCCGCACGATATCGCGCGGCACCGCCGCCGGTGCAAAAAACGCAAACCAACTGCGGTAATTCACATCGATGCCGGTTTCCTTGAGCGTGGGCACGTCGGGGAAGGCGGGCAGGCGCTTCTCCGAATTGATGGCGAGAGGTTTCATCTTCCCGGCTTTGACGTGGGTCGAGGCCGCGCCCAGCGCGAAGCCCACCACCTGCACCTGACCTGACAGGGCCGCCTGCAAGGCCTGGCTCGCGCTCTTGTAGGGAATGGGATAGAAGGCAGCCCCCAGCCTCGACTTGGTGAACTGGCCCATCATCGCAGCCATGTTGATGGCGCCATAGGTGCCCAGCGTGATCGACTCCGGTTTTGCCTTGAGCAGAGCAATCAATTCGGCCATGCTGTTTGCTGGCACCGAAGGCGTGGCCATGATCATCGAGTACAGCGTTCCGGTCTGCACGATGCCCACCAGGTCCTTGAAGGGATCGAAGGAAAGCTTGGGTCGTACCACCGAGTTCACGATAGTCGAGCCGTTGCTGGTGGAGCACAGGGTATAGCCGTCCGGCGGCGACTTGACGCAGGCATCCACGCCGATGATGCCATCGGCACCGTCGCGGTTTTCCACTACGAAAGGCTGACCCATCACCTGCGTGAGTCCCAGCGCAAAGCCGCGCGGCGGGATGTCGCCGGGACCGCCGACCGGATGCGGAACAATGATGCGCACCGCCTTGGTGGGATAGGCTTGCGCGTGGACTGCGAGCGGCGCGGCCAGGGCCGCTGCCGCGACGGTCGCGAGAATCACGGGTGTTGTCATTACAAGGCGTGTCGAAATCATGGTGCCTCCGGTGCTTGGGATGAGGACCATAATAGCCAAAAAATGCCGCCGGGTGTCCCGTACGAAGTGCTGCGCGCGTGCCGCGATCCGAGACGCTAGAATTCCCGATTGAATCCGGCTTCCAGTAAGGTGCCGGTTCTCGATAAGGAGTCGCCAATGAAAACGTGTTTGCAACTGTGTATCGCCGCGTTTGCCGGATTTGGGCTGTCGGCCGGCGTCATGGCGCAGGCCTATCCGGTCAAGCCGATTCGCGTCATCGTCGCCGTGTCGCCGGGTCCCGGCGTGGATTACGTCGCGCGCGCGCTCGGTCCCAGGATGCAGGAGGACATGGGGCAGGCGCTCATCTTCGAAAACCAGCCCGGCGGCAATGGCGTCATCGGCAGTGCCGCGGTGGCGCGCGCGGCCCCCGACGGCTACACCTTGCTGATGGCCACGCCCAGCATGATCATCACGGCGATGCTGCTCACCAAGGGTATTCCCTACGATTCATTGAGGGACTTCGCGCCCGTGACCGCCGCGGTGGAGCCGTTCACCTCGCTCATCGTGAATCCTGCCGTTCCCGTGAACAACGTCAGGGAACTGGTCGAGTGGGTCAAGAAGAATCCCGGCAAGGTGTCCTACGCCAGTTCAGGTATCGGCTCGGTGTTCCACATGGTCGGGGAACTCTTCAACAGCGCCGCGGGAACCGACATCGTCCATGTGCCCTACAAATCGGTGCCGCCGGCGGTGCTGGCGGTGGTCGCGGGTGAGGTGCAGCTCACCTATTCGGCGATTTCCAACACCCTGCCGCAGGCGCGCGCGGGCAAGGTTCGCATCATCGGCATCCTCGAGAAGAACCGCTTCCCGCGCATGCCCGACATGCCCACCGTGGGCGAGACCCTGGCGGGATTCGAGAAGCCGCCCTCGTGGTTTGGCTACCTCGCGCCCGCCGGCACGCCCGGGCCGGTGGTCAACCGCATCCAGGCCGCGGTGGTGAAGGCGCTGGCGGCGCCGGAGGTGCGCGCGAGCTTTGATGACCTTGCCCTTGGCGTTATTGGCAACGCGCCGGCCGAGTTTGCCGCCCAGATAAAAAGCGGTTTTGGCGTGTACGCGCGCGCGATCAAGATCGCGGGGCTGAAGCCGGAGTAGTTGAATCGAACGATGACTGCTATCGGCCAAAAGCTCAGGTACAAATTACCAGTCCCATAGAGACAGGAATTCCGGGCTTGAAACCGCAGAAGATAATGTGTGGCGATAACGCAATGAAATGGGTCCTCATTTCCGTGGCGATGTTGGTTGCGGTGCAATCGGTGGCGTCCGCGCAGGTTCCCCCTGACAGGGCTGCGGGCACGGTTTTCAAAGACTGCGTGGATTGCCCCGAGATGGTGGTAATTCCGGCTGGACGGTTCGACATGGGGGCAGCGCCGGATGAGGAACAGCGGGAAGCGTTGCCCGATGAATTCCGTAACCGAAGCCAGCCGCGGCACGCTGTGAATGTGAAGAGTTTTTCCGCGGGGAAATTCGAGGTCACGCGGGGACAGTACCGCGCGTTCGCAGCGGCAACCGGCCGCGGCAGCGACGGGTGTTTCGTCTGGCGCGTCGCCGAGTTCGAGAAAGACCCGAGCAAAGACTGGAGCAATCCCGGCTATGCTCAGGAGGACACGCACCCGGTGGCATGTGTGAGTTGGGACGACGCCAGCGCCTATGCGAGGTGGCTCAGCCAGAAGACCGGTAGGGACTATCGTTTGCTGACCGAAGCCGAATGGGAATACGCGGCCAGAGCAGGTACCACGACGGCGCGTTTTTGGGGTGATGATGGAAATATGTCCTGCGGTTATGCCAATGGCGCTGATCGCGCAACGGCAGCGCAGGTGCCCGGCGCAGGCAACTGGGACATCGCCAAATGCGATGACCGATACGGCTACACCGCTCCTGTTGGAAGTTATCGCGCCAATGCGTTCGGTCTTTATGACATGCTAGGCAACCTGTGGGAGTGGACGCAGGACTGCTGGAACGGGAACTACAGCGGCGCACCGATGGACGGGAGCGCATGGGCTGCTGGGGATTGTTACCTGCGCGCAGTGCGCGGCGGTTCCTGGGAAGACCCTCCACTGGGCTTGCGCCCCGCGTACCGCGTTGGGAGCCCCACTGTTATCCGCGTCTACATTCGCGGTTTCCGTGTTGCCAGGACCGAATAAATCATGCATCTGGGCATCTTTAGCCAACAAGCTGGTGCGCCGTTGAACGGCGTATCGGTGGTTTCACGCCCCCTTGCATTCCTGGAAACAACATGTAACCCGAAGGGCCGGCGTTACAAATTGTTACCCTTTAGACAGGACTTATGCCACGCGCGGGTGAACAATGACAGGCATCAACAGTGCGGCGGAAGTAAGCCGCCGCAGGACAGGAGCGCCTGCCATGAAATCCATCCATTCGATCGCAATGGCGGTCGCGCTGGCGGCGCTGATCGCCAGTGCACCGGCCGAGGCGCAACGCCGTGGCCATTATCGCGGAGGGGTGCATTTCGGCATCGGTATCGCGCTGCCACTGTATCCCTACCACCCTTATTACTATCCCCCTTATTACCCGCCCTACTACTATCCGCCGGTGACGGTGGTGCCGCCCGCGCCGCCGGTGTACATAGAAAGGCAGGATTCGCCGCAGGCGCGGGCCGACTCAGGACAGAACGACTGGTTCTATTGCCCGGAGAGCAAGACCTACTATCCCTATGTGCAGCAGTGCGCGGGCGAATGGCAGCGTGTGACCCCGCACCCGCCGGCAAGATAGATCCTGGAGAAGAAAATGAAGCAGTCACTGCGATACGCGCCACTGGTTGCGCTGCTGGCGCTGGGCGCCTGTGTGACGGTGCCTCCGAGCGGACCGAGCATGATGGTGCTGCCGGGAAGCGGCAAGACCTTCGATCAGTTCCGCATGAACGACGCGCAATGCCGCAACTACGCCAGCAGCCAGGTCGGCGGCGCCACGGCGTCTCAGGCGGCCGAGGACAGCGGCGTGCGCAGTGCCGCACTCGGCACGGCGATCGGCGCCGTTGCGGGGGCGGCCATCGGCGGCAGTGAGGGCGCTGCGGTGGGTGCGGGCACGGGATTGATCGTCGGCAGCGTCGCAGGCAGCAATGCCGGCTCGCGCTCGGCGTATGGCATGCAGCAGCGCTATGACAACAACTACATCCAGTGCATGTACGCCAATGGGCACAAGGTGCCGGTGTCGGGCCGCTTCGTCGATTCGGCCCCGCAAGAGCGCAGGAATTACCCGCCTCCTCCTCCCGGCAACATTTCGCCGCCGCGCCCGCCGGCCGTCTATTCGCCCAGTTATCCGCCACCGCCGCCTGGGTGATAAGTCGCGGTGTCAACGCGGCCTGCTGGATTGGCGCGATTCAGGATTGAGAAGATTGGGCGGCGTGCCGCCGGCCAGGGCGGCCACCAGGTTCTTTGCCGCGGTCATGGCCATCCTGGCGCGGGTGGCTTCGGTGGAACTGGCCACGTGCGGGGCGAGCACGGCGTTTTTCAGTTTAAGAAAACCGGGGTGCAGTTTGGGTTCGCCTTCGTAGACATCGAGCCCCGCGGCACGCAGGCGCCCGGCGCCCAGCGCCTCGATGAGCGCGGCGTCGTCAACCACGCCGCCGCGCGCGGTGTTGACGAGTATCGCGGTGGGTTTCATTCGCGCCAGTTCGGCGGCGCCGATGAGGTGGTGCGTCTCCTTGGAGTAGGGCAGCTGCAGCACCACGAAATCGGCGCGCGCGAGCAACTCGTCCTTGCTCACCCAGGCGGCGTTCAGGCGCTTCTCAAGGTCCGCGTCGAGGCGTTTGCGGTTGCAGTAGAGCACCGGCATGTCGAAGCCGGCGGCACGCCTGGCAATGGCCTGACCGATGCGGCCCATGCCGATGATGCCCAGCGTCGCCCCGTGGATGTCCACGCCCATCCATTGCTTCAACTGCCAGTGAGTCCAGTTGCCCGCGCGCAGGGTGGCATCGAGCTCGGCGACGCGGCGCGCCGCGGCGAGCAGCAGCGCCCAGGCGAAGTCGGCGGTGCTGTCGTCCAGCACCCCCGGCGTGTTGGTGACCATGACGCCGCGAGCGCTGCAGGCGGCGACGTCGATATTGTTGTAGCCCACCGCGATATTGGCGACCGCCTTGAGTCGCGGGCAGGCCGCCAGCAACTTCGCGTCGATGGCATCGGTGAGGCAGCACACCATGCCGTCCTTGCCGGCGAGGCGCCGCGCCAGTTCTTCGGGACTGAATGCCGCGTCGGCCTGGTTGGATTCCACCTCGCAGGATTGCGCGAGAAAGGCGAGCGTGTCGTCGAACACTTCGCGGGTGACAAGGATTTTTGATCTCATCATGGGTGGGAGCAACGGGAGCAGAGGCAAAGATTATCCCGCATCGGCGCGGCACGCAGGCATGGACGGGCGTGCCGACTTGCGTTAGCCTTTCCAAATCGCAGGAGGAACTCAAATGAAGATTCCGTTGAAACACTTCGCAACCGGAATGGTCCTGGCCGGCGCATGCTGCGCGGCGGCGGCCCTGGCCCAGTCGTTCCCCGAGAAGCCGGTGCGCGTGATCGTGCCTTTCGCCCCGGGCGGAAGCGTCGACGCGGTAATGCGCTTTCTCGGACCGTCGTTCCAGGAAACCACCGGCCAGCAATTGCTGGTCGAGAATCGTCCGGGCGGCGGCTCGTTTATCGGCATGGGCGCCTGCGCCAAGGCGCCCCCGGACGGCTACACCATGTGCTCGACCACCGCCGACAGCCTCACCTTC
>MEQV01000008.1:13064-13186 GCA_001770355.1 Betaproteobacteria bacterium RIFCSPLOWO2_02_FULL_62_17 | reverse complement strand
CGGCCCCGACATTGGCGCAGGGTGCGCCGACATCATGCGCAGCGTGCGCGACCAGGGATTCGAGGTCGGTATTCATTGCTGGGATCATGTGCGCTGGCAGGATGGTTTGGCCCGCGCCGATG
>MEQV01000008.1:12298-12749 GCA_001770355.1 Betaproteobacteria bacterium RIFCSPLOWO2_02_FULL_62_17 | reverse complement strand
CTTCGGTTCATTCGAGTAATTCCGGACATGTGTATACGCTGCACGCCGAACTGGAAGGCGGAAAATTCCTTTCCGCCTTCGAATCACTGCTCGAAGGGTGGCTTGCATCAGGCTACCAGTTGATCTCCCTGCGGCAGCTCGCCGGGGACCTCAACAGCAAGCTTCTCCCGCGCCACGAAGTGCTCCTCGGACAGATTCACGGGCGCTCAGGTACCCTTGCACTACAGGGTCCTGAGTTCCTCGCGGTCTCCTGAAAAGTCCTTTTGCCAGAGGTGCTTGTGTTTTTCGTGTCATAACTTCATGATCATATGAAGTTGACATTTGCATTCGGAGCGGCAAATATGTCCGGCAAGTCAACCGAGAACCAAGATAACAAGCCTTCAATGGCCAGCAAAACGGTTAAAGACTTCACCCTTCCAGGCACCGGCGGCAAGAGCTTCACGCTGTCCGA
>MEQV01000008.1:11148-12134 GCA_001770355.1 Betaproteobacteria bacterium RIFCSPLOWO2_02_FULL_62_17 | reverse complement strand
AGGCCAAGATGGCGTTCCCTTTCGATCTTCTCTCGGACGAAGATGAACAGGTCTGCGCGCTGTTTGGCGTGATGAAAATGAAAAACATGTATGGCAGGCATGTTCGCGGCATCGAGCGCAGCACCTTCGTGCTCGACGCCAATCGCGTCATCCGCCGGGAATGGCGCGGTGTAAAGGTCCCCGGTCATGTTCAGGAGGTATTGGATTTTGTTAAAGCACTCTGACGGCCTCTCGCTACCAGAATCTTCAACAGACGCAACGGTTTCCACGCCAGACCTCACGTCAATGCCGGCACGCAAAAAACGCCCGGCCGTCCAGAAAGCGCACACCAAGCTGTTTGTGCTGGACACCAACGTGCTGATGCACGACCCGACGAGCCTGTTCCGCTTCGAGGAGCACGACATATTCCTTCCCATCATGACACTCGAAGAGCTCGATGGGCATAAGCTGGGCATGTCGGAAGTTTCGCGAAACGCGCGCCAGGCAAGCCGCTTCATCGAGGAAGTCGTCACCCGCGCAAAGGGGAAAATCGCAGAAGGCATTCCGCTGAAGCGCCACAATGCCGATCCGGCCAACGGGCGGCTGTTCCTGCAAACCGAGGCCATCAACGGCCAGTTGCCCGCCAACCTGCCCATCGGCAAGGCCGACAACCACATCATTGGCGTGGTGACGTTTCTGCAAAAGCGGCACGCGCATCGGCAGGTGATTCTGGTGTCCAAGGACATCAACATGCGCATCAAGGCCCGCGCGCTGGGCCTGGATGCCGAGGATTATTTCAATGACAAGGTGCTCGGGGACACCGACCTGCTCTACACCGGTGTGCGCGAACTGGCGGCGGATTTCTGGGATCGGCACGGCAAGGACATGGAATCCTGGAAAAAGGACGGGCGCACTTTCTATCGTGTGCACGGCCCGCTGTGCCAGGAAATGCTGCTCAACGAATTTCTCTATCAGGAAGGCGAGCGCCCTCTGTATGCCATCGTCCG
>MEQV01000008.1:10736-11101 GCA_001770355.1 Betaproteobacteria bacterium RIFCSPLOWO2_02_FULL_62_17 | reverse complement strand
CCCACTCCCGCAACGGCGTCTGGGGGATCAACGCGCGCAACCGCGAGCAGAATTTTGCGCTCAACCTGCTGATGAATCCGGAGATCGATTTCGTCACGCTTCTGGGCCAGGCCGGCACCGGCAAGACCCTGCTCACGCTGGCAGCGGGCCTGATGCAGACCATGGAAACCAGGCTTTACTCCGAAATCATCATAACCCGCGTGACCGTGCCGGTGGGCGAGGACATCGGTTTTCTGCCCGGTACCGAGGAGGAGAAGATGACTCCTTGGATGGGCGCGCTGGAGGACAATCTCGAGGTACTCACCAAGACCGACGAGGCGGCCGGAGAATGGGGACGCGACGCGACCCGGGATCTGGTTCGCTCG
>MEQV01000008.1:0-10708 GCA_001770355.1 Betaproteobacteria bacterium RIFCSPLOWO2_02_FULL_62_17 | reverse complement strand
ATGGGGACGCGACGCGACCCGGGATCTGGTTCGCTCGCGCATCAAGATCAAATCGCTCAATTTCATGCGCGGCCGCACCTTTCTCAACAAGTACCTGATCATCGACGAAGCGCAAAACCTCACGCCCAAGCAGATGAAGACGCTGATCACCCGTGCCGGTCCCGGCACCAAGGTGGTGTGCCTGGGCAATATTTCGCAGATCGACACACCCTACCTGACCGAAGGGTCTTCCGGCCTGACCTACGTGGTGGACCGCTTCAAGGGCTGGGCGCACAGCGGGCACGTGACCCTGGCGCGCGGCGAGCGGTCGCGATTAGCGGATCAGGCGGGCGAGGTTTTGTAGGGCAGCTCAAATGCGGTAAGCGGGTTTCATAAAAGATCCTCGCTTGCGTGCGGATGGCTTCATCATCCGTGCGCAAGCGAGGATCCGCACGGACAGCTTTATCGTCGGTGCAGGTTTTTCGAAACCCTGCACGCTGCGCGTGCGAACCGCGTTTTCTGTACGGATACAAACCATCCGCACCGAAAACGCGGTTTCATTTGTCCGTTCCAGAACTACTGATTCAGATTCTTAAAGACTCTTATGCGTTCCGTCGCATTTCGGCGCGTTCCCGGTCCTCTTGCAGCCGCACAGGAATATTTTCTCGGCCTTTTCGACGGTGAATTTTTTCGGGGAAAATTCACCGGCCGCCTTGTGCGAGCCGTCGCAAAACGGCTGCTTTTGCGATTTACCGCAGGCGCACCACCAATAGTCACCGGGTGCGAGTTCAATGCCGTAGGGACCTTTTTGGGCGATGACAGGATCGGCCATGATGTTTATCCTTGAATGAAAGGCGGAAGGAGTTTGCCCGGCCATTCTACCGACAATGGCCCTTGCAAAAGCCCGGCAATCGCGTCCAGGCAGCAGCACGTCCCGCCCGTGACCTGTAAGATTCTCGCCGTTTCCGCGACCCACCGCGGTCCCCTGTTCAAACCGACCGGAGGCAACATGACAGACAAGGTCAAGAAAACCGATGCCGAATGGCGTGCCCAGCTCACGCCGATGGAATACAACGTCGCCCGCAAAAAAGGCACGGAGCGCGCCTTTTCCGGGGAATTCTGGGATAAGCACGAGAAAGGCGTCTACCGCTGCGTGTGCTGCGGCACCGAGTTATTCAGCTCGGACACCAAGTTCGATTCGGGCACCGGCTGGCCTTCTTATTGGGCGCCCATCAAGCCGGACAACGTCGCCAGCGAAACCGACAATTCCTGGTTCATGTCGCGTACCGAAGCCCTGTGCGCGGTATGCGACGCGCATCTGGGCCATGTGTTCGATGACGGTCCCGCCCCCACCGGGCAGCGCTATTGCATCAATTCGGCGTCGCTGAAATTCGAGAAAAGCAAGACCTGACCCCCCCCGGGAGGATGCCATCGCGGCGTTCGGCGCCACTGCGCACCGCTATAATCGCGGCATGAAATTTCTTTTCGATCTATTCCCGATCTTCCTTTTCTTCCTCGCCTTCAAGGTCTGGGATATCTATGTCGCCACGGGCGTGGCGATTGCCGCCACCATCGTGCAGATCGGCTATCTCAAGCTTCGCCGCCGCAAGGTTGACACCATGATGTGGGTGAGCCTGGCGATCATCGTGGTGTTTGGCGGCGCCACCATCGCGCTGCACGATGAAACCTTCATCAAGTGGAAACCCACGGTGCTCTACTGGCTTTTCGCCATTATCCTGGCCGCCTCGGAACTGGTCTGGCGCAAGAATCTGATCCGTTCCCTCATGCAGGCGCAGCAGATCAGCATGCCCGATCCCGCATGGCGCACGCTGAACTGGAGCTGGATCGGATTCTTCGCCTTCATGGGTGTGCTCAATCTGTACATTGCTTTCAACTTTTCGACCGATACCTGGGTGAGCTTCAAGCTGTTCGGCGGCATGGGCCTGATGTTGGTCTTCGTCATCCTGCAGGCGCTCTACATGTCCCGCTATATCGATGAAAAGAAAGAGCCAGAGGAACAGAAGTGAATCTGGCCGCCGCGATTCACCAGCGGCTGGCCGCCCTGGCACCCGAATCCATAGAGCTGCTGGATGAATCCGGGCAGCACGTCGGCCATGCAGGCGCCGCCTCGGGCGGCAGCCATTTCAGTCTCGTCATCGTATCGGCGCAATTCGCGGGCTTGGGCACCCTTGCGCGGCATCGCAAGGTCTACGAACTCCTCGGCCCACTGATGCAACACGATATTCACGCGCTCGCCATCCGCGCACTGACACCCGATGAGCTATGATTCCGCGAAAATCGCGCCAGACAGAAAAGGACCGCAAATGACCTCCAGACGCCCTCTCAAGACTGCCCGCTTGCTGGTCACAGCGCTGGCGATCGCGTTGACGGCGCCGGCGCTTGCCCAGGCGCCCAAAGCACCCCAGTCGTCGCAGGGACCGGTGCTGCCGATACCGGCCGGCGCCAACCGCGTGGCCACGGTCAATGGCAAGGTCATCCCGAGGACCCGCGTCGACGCGGTGGTCAAACAGCAGGCCGCGCGAGGCATCGCCGATAGCGAGCAATTGCGCAAGGCGGTGATCGATCGTCTGATCAATTTCGAGCTGGTGGCGCAGGAGGCCGACCGGCGCGGCCTCGCCAGGACCGCGGACGTGCAAATGCAGATCGAGGTCGCACGCCAGCAGGTGCTGTTCGAGGCGTACATGCAGGATTATTTCAAGGCAAAGCCGATTTCCGAGGCAAGCCTGCGCGCGGAGTACGACAAAGTGCGCCAGCAGCGCGGCGACCGCGAGTTCAAGGCACGCCATGTCCTTGTGGAAAGCGAATCCGAGGCCAGGAACATCATCGACCAGCTCGGCAAAGGCGGAAAGATCGAGGAACTGGCCAAGCAATCCAAAGACGGCGGCTCGCGTGAGCGCGGCGGAGATCTGGGCTGGCAGGCTGCAGGCACCTTCGTCAAGCCTTTTGCCGACGCCCTGTCCAAACTGGAAAAGGGCAAATTCACGACGCAACCGGTGCAATCGCCGTTCGGATGGCATGTCATCCTGCTGGAGGACGTGCGCACGCTGCAGTTTCCGGGCTTCGATCAGGTCAAACCGCAAATCCAGAGCGTCCTGCAGGAACAGGAAATTCAGAAAGTCTTCGCGGACCTGCGCGCCAAAGCCAAAATCGAATAAAGCCGGACGCTGCGGCCTCTACACCACCCCCGCGGAACGTAATGCGCTGATCGCCGCGGCGTCGTAACCGATCCCGGCAAGCACTTCGTCGGTGTGCTCCCCTTTGTCGGGCGAAGCCGCGGCCATGCCCGCCGGGGTGCGCGAAAGTTTCACCATCTGGCTGAGAATGCGCTGCCTGCCAAGGCGCGGGTGCGTCACTTCGACCGCAGCGCCAAGGTGTTTGACCTGTGGGTCGGCAAAGGTCTGGTCGATGCTGTAGATGGGCCCGCAGGGAATTCCCGCCTGATCGAGCACCTCCTGCCACTGCGCGCTGGTTCGGGTGCGCATCGCCTTGTCGATCTCCGCGTTAAGCGCCTTGCGGTGCTTCGAACGCGCTTCCATGTCCTTGTAGTCGGGATTGTCGAGCAGGTCGTTGCGGCCGATGGCCTCGCACAGGCGCTTCCACATGGTGCTTCCCGAGGCCGCGACATTCATGTGGCCATCTGCCGTGGCATAGGCCGAGGTCGGAATGTTGGTCGGGTGGTCGTTGCCCACCTGCCCGGCCACGTCACCCGACATGATGTAACGCGCCGCCTGGAAATCCAGCAACTGCAGCCCGCCCTGCAGCAGGTTCGACTGCACCCACTGCCCCTCTCCGGAGCGCCCGCGCTCGTGCAGCGCGGTCATGATGCCCAGCGCGGCCAGCAATCCCGCCGTGATATCGGCCACCGCGGCACCGGCGCGCACCGGGCCCTGCCCCGGAAAACCGGTCACCGACATCAACCCGCTCATACCCTGGCCGATCTGGTCGAAACCCGGGCGCTCGCGGTAAGGACCGTCCTCGCCAAAGCCCGAAATGCTCGCCATGATGATGCGCGGATTGACCGCCTTCAGTGTCTCGTAATCGATGCCGAGGCGAAACTTCACGTCGGGGCGGTAGTTCTCCACCACCACGTCGGCGGTCTTCGCCAGCCGCATGAAGATTTCCTTGCCCGCGGGCGATTTGAGGTTGAGCGTCATCGAGCGCTTGTTGCGGTGCAGGTTCTGGAAGTCGGAACTGTCGCGCGATCCGCCCAGGTCTTCGGATTCGACCGACTCGATCTTGATCACGTCGGCGCCGAAATCGGCGAACTGCTTGACGCAGGTGGGACCGGCGCGCACGCGGGAGAGGTCGAGAATACGCAGGTCTTCAAATGCGGCGGAGGCTTTGATGCGTGGCATGTTAATCCTGCGGCGGAATGCCGGATTCCTTCACCGCCCGCGCAATCAGCGCCAGATCGCTTTTCACGCGCAGCGCGAATTGCTCCGGCGTGCTTCCCACCACTACGACCTTGTCGCGCAGCAGGCGTTCGCGCGATTCGGGCTCGTTGAGCGACTTGACATAGGCAGCCTGTACGCGCCTCACAATCGGCTCGGGAAGTCCCGCCGGGCCGGCGAGGCCGATCCAGTCGGGCATGGATTGCAGCCCGGGCACCAATTCCGCCAGGGTTTGCACCCCCGGCGGAATCATGGACTTGAATATCGGACCGGTATTGGTGACGCCGAGGAGCTTAACCTTACCCGAGGTGATAAATGGTTGAGCAACCGTATAGGAAAACATCGCCATTGGCACCTGGCCGCCCAGAATGGCCGGAATCATCGGCCCGAACCCCTGGAAAGGCGCGTGCAGCACGTCGAATTTCGCACCCAGCTTGATGAGCTCGCCGTTGATATGCCATGAGCTGCCAATACCCGAGGTCGCCCAAACAGCCTTGCCGGGGTTCTGCCTTGCCCATGCCGCCATTTCCTTGAGATCGCCGGGCGGAAAGCTCGGATGCGCGACAATTACGCCCATGGATTCGGTACCCAGACTGATGAGCGTGAAATCCTTCAAGGGGTCGAAAGGCGTGGTACGCCGCACCACGGACGCGACCACCATGGAATTGGCAAGGGTAATCAAAATCGTATAGCCGTCCGCCGGCTGCCGCGCCACATACTCGTGCCCGACGACGCCGCCCGCGCCCGAGCGGTACTCCAGGATAAAAGGCTGGCCCAACTCGCGATCCATGGTCGGCAGCAACGGGCGCATGGACACGTCCACCCCGCCCGGCGGAAACGTCACCACCAGGCGAATGGGTTTGGTCGGATAGCCCTGGGAAAACGCCGACGTGGCAATACAAAGCGATGCGGCAACGGCAAGACACGAGACTTTGTTCATTTGCGCGCTCCTTTGATAAGCATTGAATCCAGGCTCAGGCTCAATTGCATGCTCATACAGCAAGACCGGCGAAATGCCCCGCCAGCACCCAGTCCAGGCAGTGTTGTTATGCGAGGTTCTGCATTTTGTTGGCGTAGTCGCGACCAGATGTTGGCGGCGGCAGCGATTTGCCGTCCTGGTGATAAAGAACGATTGCTTCTTCAACGATTTGGCACAATTCGTCAAAGACGGCCTTTTCATCCTGGCCGTGGCACCCTCCGTAGATCAAACCAGGAGAGCTGCCAACGAAGCACTGGTCTTCTTCAGACCACTCGACAATCTTCGCATATCTCGCACTTTCTTTCATGGCGTCGACTCCTCGATACCGCGTTTTACGGCGCGGATTTGGTAATACTTTGCATCATCGCCAGGCGCTCCCGATATTGTGATGGGTTTCGAGACTCGCGGGTGAACGAAATTACGATGACTGCCCTTGCCACCGCGATTCAAAAAACCAGTGCGTTCAAGTTCGGCGACAAGTTCTTTTATCTTCTGCGGCCCGTGTTTACCAGTGAGATTTTGGTCGCGTAACGCCTGCGTTCAAGCGCCACCGAAGGCGGTCGATTGTGACGCAAAGTCAGAGCTCCTTCGGCAGTACATACGATACCTTTGTCCCGTTGACAACGATCCAGCCATTCGTTCGCAATTGATTCAGAAGAGAAGTCAACTCCTTCTCGTCGAGCTTCTTCTGAAAAATCGGTTTCGTGGGCATGGACTTCCGCTATATGGCTGTTGAAATCACCAAATAGGATAACCGAATCGACCGGCCGGCCTTTTTGAACGGCGCCCAACTTTGCCACCTACTTTGAAGGAGTTCCCTGCTTTGCTGAGCTCGGAGAGGTCGAGAATTCCACGCTCGGAATCACCAGTTTGCCGCTCAACGAATAAACGCTGTCTCGAATTGCGACGGCCAAGCGATCGGCCCAAGCCGCATGCCGCGGATTCACGCCGGCTGGGACATTTTCCAACGGTTTCTCCGGACTTCCCGCAAAAGCCGGGGCCGCGACAAGATTGACATAAAGCATCGTTCCATAGTCATTGGCGACCACGGCGGATACGGATCGGCTGATTGGCGGCAATGCCGGCTCTAAAGCCTCCAACTCCCTGAACATCTTGGGAACGGCACGTTTCAGGTAGGCAATTGTGTTCAGTCTGCCCGTCGCACGTGCGCAGGCTAACCCGTTCAGGTGATAAGCAGTATTGGAGGCATAACTGATTTTGGTGCCCGCGCAACTGTTCATCCAATTGGTCTTGACGACGATTCCGCCTTTTGACGAGCTGATCAGCAGAATTGCCGCTACGCGCTCCCCATGCATAAGTCCGAATGCACGATCATCAGTGGGTATTCTCCCGCTGGCTCCGCCGTCCAGCAGCACCTCACCCTCGCTGGCAGTCACCTGCTTCCACTCTCCGGCCGGCATTTCGACAGAGGCGCGGCCGATCTCAAAAGTCGCTGCGTTTATCTGCGCGGCAAAAAGGCTACCCATGCAGATCAAATAAGAAGTGAAAGCCAATGAACGTGCCATCGTTATTTCCTCAAAAGAGGCTCAGATGCTTGCTATTCGACTTTCATTGCGGTTTTTTCGATTACTTCGGCCCAGAGTTTGCGTTCGGCGCCGAGGCGGTCAGATCTTGAAAGATTCCAGCGTCTCCGGGGCAAACAGCTCCTCCGGTTTCATGCGCGTCTTCGACAGTCCCTGCTCGTGGTGGTACCTGAGGAAGGTATCCAGCACGAGGCGGTTGGCCTCGAAGCCGTAGGCCCACCAATCGTCGCCCAGTTCGCGCCGCGCTTCCTCGACGTGCGCCACCTGCCAGGGAAGCATGGTGGTGAGGGCCGAGGTGATGTAGAGGTTTTCGTAGACGCGCCGCTGCGCCTCGGCAAAGGCCTTGCAGAGCGAACGCGCGATCCAGCGGTTGGCTTCATAGACATCGCGGCGCAGCACCACGGTGTGCATGATGGGAAAGATTTTCGACTTGCGGAAGTAAGCCTTCTCCACCTCGACATAGTTCTCGAACAGGCGCTTCACAGTGCCCGGCCGCGTCAGGTAGGTGGAGGGCATGCGCGCGGTCTGCAGCGCGTCCAATTCGCCATCTGCGATCATCTGCGCAAGTATTTTCTGCGGCCCGATATCGCGAACCCGGAATTTCGCCGGCAGATCCAGCTTGAGTTTCTCCTCGCGGCCGGACTCTTCCTCGCCGCCGCTGAAATACTCGGGAGCGGAGGGATCGACGCCGTACTCATCCTGCAGGATGCCGCGTATCCAGACCGGGGCGGTCATCTGGTATTCGGGCACACCGATGCGTTTGCCGATAAGGTCCTTAGGCTCGCGGATGCCGGATTTCGCCGATACGTAAATGCTCGAATGGCGGAAGAAACGCGAGGGAAACACCGGAATCGCGATGAACGGCGAATTGCCGCGCGCCGCCGACACGGTGTAGGAAGACAGCGACATTTCCGACACATCGAACTCGCGATGCCGCAGCATGCGGAAAAACGTTTCCTCCACGTGCAGGTTGACGTAATTGAGATCGATGCCCTCGGCTTGCACGCTGCCGTCGGCAAGGGCGCGGGTGCGGTCGTATTCCCAGCACGCCAGGGTGAGGCGCAATTTGGACATGGCGAATTTCTTTCCTTACAAAAACGCAGCCCCCTGCCTGGGGGCCGCAGTCAAACAGGAGACGAAATCAGCGTCACGCTCTCGCCAGCCCCCCTCGCGACCTTGGCGCCATGATACGACAGGCCCGGGCGGGCATGCATCTGTTGCGCCCCCCGGAATTGAACCGCAGCTTCGCCAAACAGGATTTCGGGAGCGGACCGGATGCGCTTTGCCTGCCTTCGTGGCAACATGGCCGATATTTCCGACTGGAGGCACCAATGTCCCGCAAGCGCATGAGTTTCTATTTCGCGGCCTCGCTGTCCGCGCTGTATCTGGCCGCGCCCGCATTCGCACAGGAATGGCCCGCAAAACCGATGCGGGTGGTGATTCCCTTCGCCGCGGGCAGCGTGTCCGAGGCTATTTTTCGCGTCATGTCGCCCCCCGTCGAGGCGCGCCTCGGACAGCGTTTCGTGGTGGAAAGCAAACCCGGCGCCGACGGCCATATCGGCGTCGGCGAAGTGATCCGCGCAGCCGCCGACGGCCACACCCTGCTGCTCGCGCCCACCGCGAATTTCGCGGTGACGCCGCACCTGTTCAAGAACCTCGGTTTTGATCCGCTCACGGCGCTGGATCCGATCTCACTGCTCGCCGACGCGCCGCTGCTCGCGGTCATTGGCGCCAACGTTCCGCCGCGCAATTTGAAGGAACTGGTCGAGTATGTGCGCGCCAGCCCGGGCAAATATAATTACGGCTCGCCGGGGTCGGGATCGCCCGCGCATCTGGCCGGCGCGGCTTTTGCGCAGATGACGGGAAACGCCATGGTGTACATTCCCTACAAGGGCACCGTGCCGATGATATCGGCGATGCTCTCGGGCGACGTGCTGGCCGCGTTCCCCACGCTCACCGGCATCATCGGCCAGCTCAAGGCCGGCAAGTTGCGCGCGGTGGCGGTGCTCTCGCGCCAGCGCATGGCCGAGGTGCCGGATGTGCCGACCTCGGCGGAATCCGGATTCCCGCAGTTTACCGGCAGCAACTGGTGGGTGCTGGCGGCGCCGCATGGCACCCATCCGCGCATCATCGAACGGCTCTACGGAGAATTCAAAACCTCGCTGGGCGACCAGGAGATACGCAAGCGCGTCGCCGACCTGGGCCACAACACCATTGGACTTTCGCCCGCGGAAACCGCGACTTTTCTCAAAGCCGAGTCGGCGCGCTATAAATCCATCGTGGAAATCGGCAAGATAACGGCCCAGTAACGCTCGCTCGTTTGTAACAGCGAAGGAGTCGATATGCATTGCGTCAAATCATTGTCCGCGGTTTTCGCGTTGTTGTTCGGACTGGTCTTGTCCGCCGGCGCGCAGGAGTGGCCTTCGAAACCCATTCGGATCGTCGTTCCCTATACCCCCGGCGGCGTGTCCGAAGTCCTGTTCCGCGCCATGTCGACCGGCATCGAAAACCGCATCGGGCAGCGCTTCTACATCGACAACAAACCCGGCGCCGACGGCAATATCGGCACCGGCGAGGCAGTGCGCGCAACACCCGATGGCTATACGCTGCTGCTCGCGCCCACCGCCAACTTCGCGGTCACGCCGCACATGTACAAGAACCTCAACTTCGATCCGCTCACCGGCCTTGATCCCATCGGCCTGCTGGTCGAGGCGCCCCTCATCATTACGGTGAGCGCCGGTGTGCAGGCGCGCACGTTGAAGGAGTTCATCGACTACATCCGCGCCAACCCCGGCAAATACAACTATGGGTCGCCCGGTTCAGGCTCGCCGGCGCATCTGACAGTGGCGCAGATTTCGCAGCAGACCGGCAATTCCATGGTCTATGTGCCGTTCAAGGGCACCGCGCCCCTGGCGCTTTCGATGCTTGCGGGCGACGTGCAAATCACCACCTATTCGCTCACCGTCGTGGCAGGTCATCTGAAGGCGGGAAAACTGCGCGCGCTTGCCGTCACCTCGAAGCAGCGCATGGCTGAAATTCCCGACGTGCCCACCACCGCCGAGGCCGGCTTTGCGCAGTACTCGGGGACCAACTGGTGGGTGATCGCCGCGCCGCGCGGCACCAATACCCGCATCATCGATCGCCTGTGGGCCGAATTCCGCACGGCGCTTGCCGATCCCGACGTCAGAAAGCGCATCGCCCGGGCATGTGCCCATTCCCCAGGGTCCGGCGGAAACGGTCGCATTCCTCAAGTCGGAATCGGCGCGCTACAAGAAGATTGTCGAGGACGGCAATATCACGGCGCAGTAAGCCATCGGCATGCGCCATCGGTAAATCATCGTCAAACAGGAATTCATGAATCCATCACTGCTGATACAGGAGCGGCGCGACCGCCTTCACGAAACCATGGCCAGGGAGGATATCGACCTCCTGGCCGTCGCCGGCGATGCCTGGCGCTGCGACTACCTGCGCTACGCCACCGGCGTGGCGCTACTGGAAGGCAATGCCGTTGCCTTCATCGAGCGCGACGGCGGCGTGCATCTGATTGTCGAATCTCCCGGCGAGGCGGTGCGTTTTGCCGATGAACAGCCGGAGATCCGCATCAGCTGCGTGGCCTCGGCCAGCGCCGAAGCCGAGCGCATCATTGCCGAATCCCGCCACCGCAAGGTGGCCCTGGGCCCCCGGCCGGGCCTGCCTTATCGCCTGGCCACCGGCGCGGCCGGCGGCAGCAGGTGGCCCTGGGCCCCCGGCCGGGCCTGCCTTATCGCCTGGCCACCGGCGCGGCCGGCGGCAGC
>MEQV01000007.1:12179-14307 GCA_001770355.1 Betaproteobacteria bacterium RIFCSPLOWO2_02_FULL_62_17 | reverse complement strand
CGCAGCGCCGGGCCGCGACAGCCGCGCGGCCGCAAACCATCCTGCGGCGAACAGCAGCGCCACGAAACCTGCCTTACCCCAGAACATTGCCTGTTGGGCATCGACCGCCAGTTGCGGGCGCACGCCGAGAGACGGGACCATGATCGCCGCGGCTCCGGCAAGACCCACACTCGCGGCTATCGCATAACGCCGCGCGAACTGATGGGGTGCCACGGGCTCCACATTCGAGGCGAGCATTCTGATCAGATCGTCGGTGTTCATCAGTTCTCCTTCAGGCGCGCGGCCAATGACTTCAAACCGCGGTGCACGCCCACCTTCACGGCGGACTCGGACATGCCGCATTTCGGCGCCGCCTCGGCCACCGAAAGCCCTTCGAGCTTCACATACTGTATCGGCAGGCGGTGCCGGTCGGGCAGTTGCGAAAGCAACTTCGCAACGTCGCGCCTGGCATCGTTTGCCGCCGTGTCGCTGGCGGCGAACAACTCGAGTTCATTGTCCAGCGCGTCGGTCAGCGCCTCGCGCCCGGCGCGCCTCCTGAGCAGGTCCACCAGCTTGTAGCGCGCAATCGCATGCACCCACGCCGTCAGCGGCTGCCCGGCGTCATAGGTATGGCGCTGGTTGTGCACGGCAAGCAGGGTTTCCTGCACCAGATCCTCCACGTCATCGGGCAGGCTCGCGAGCCGCCGCCTGAGGAAGGCGCGCAAATGCGCGCTTAATTCCTTCAGGAAGTCATGGTAGGCCGCCGCATCGCCGGCCAGTCCGCGCAGCAAGAGGTCACGCAATGGCGATTCGCTGGCGCTCAATCGGCCTTCCTTTGAAGTTCGCGGAATACAGGCAAAGGGTTACAACAACATGAAATTAAAAATACCGGGCGAATTATGCCCGGCCTTGTAACCGGCCGCGCGTTTTGAGCGAACTACCTGTTGGAACGGCTGTCCCGGCGCAGTTTGCGTCATGTGCGGCCGGCGTCCACACCCCACTCAACAAGGAGACCTCAACATGAAAAGTCGTTCCCTCGCTGTCACCGCAGTTACGCTTGCCGCGCTTGCCACGGGCGTGGCCAACGCCGGCCCCGCACCCGCCCAGCCAGGCGCGGACAAATGCTACGGCGTCGCCATGGCCGGGAAGAATGATTGCGCCGCCGGCCCCGGCACCACCTGCGCCGGCACCTCCAAGGTCGATTACCAGGCCAATGCCTGGAAATACGTCGCCAAGGGCACCTGCACCGGCATGACCACGCCCAAGGGCAAAGGCTCGCTGAAGGCAATGTAAGAGGCTGAGCGCGTTGATTCCGTCCATGGTTAGACTTGCCTGTTTGCCCTGTCGCGGGATTCACGACGAACGGAATTAACGCTTTGCCCATTCCCGTTCACCCTGAGACCATCGAAGAACGTTCTTGACAGATGTTAAAACGCTTCGTTCGCATCGCGATCTCATGACCACAGTCCTTACCGCCGGTGTCGGCCTCAAGCCCGAGTATTACGAAGAGGCATTGGCCTGCCCGGCCCCCGGCCTGTGGTTCGAGGTGCATCCGGAGAATTACTTTGTATCGGGCGGCCCGCGCCTTGGCTGGCTGATGGCGATCCGCGACGTGCACCCAATCTCTCTGCACGGCGTGGCGCTATCGCTGGCGGCGGACGCACCGCCCGACCACGAACACTTGCAACGCCTCGCGGACCTCGCAGCTCGCGTGGAACCCGCGCTGATTTCCGAGCACCTCGCCTGGAGCACCTGGCGCGGCGCTTACTACCCCGATCTGCTGCCCTTCGCACGCACGCATGCGGCGCTGGCGCGTATCGCCGCGAACGTCCACGTCGCCCAGGACGCGCTCGGCCGCCGCATCGCCATCGAGAACCCGTCCCATTATGTGCATATCGACGGCCATGACTGGTCCGAGATAGATTTCCTCGCCGAACTCAGCCGGCGCACCGGCTGCGGCTTGCTCCTCGACGTGAACAACGTGTATGTCGGCGCCAACAATCTGGGGTATTCGGCCGAGGCCTGGATCGACGCTTTTCCCGGCGATGCCATCATGGAGATCCACCTCGCCGGCCATACGTCCGATCCGGATCTGGGAGACGCGCTGCTGATCGACTCTCACGACATGCCGGTCGCGCCTGCAGTGTGG
>MEQV01000007.1:8365-12164 GCA_001770355.1 Betaproteobacteria bacterium RIFCSPLOWO2_02_FULL_62_17 | reverse complement strand
GACGCTGATCGAGCGCGATGGCAACCTGCCGGCGTTCGCTGAACTGCTCGCCGAGCGCGAACGCGCGCATTGCATACTCGATGAGCCCTATGCGAGGGCCGCATGATGCAAGCTGTATCCGGTCGCGTAGACACTGCATTGACGCAGTTCCAGAACGACTTCGCCCGCGCCCTTCTCGATCCGTTCGCATCACCGGCCGCGTCGATTGCGCCGCTCGCGCACCAACCCGGCTTTGCCGTGTATCGCAACACCGTGATGAAAGCCTGCATCGACGCGCTGCAGGCCAATTATCCCGCCGTGGCGCGCCTCGTCGGCGAGGAGTGGTTTCGCGCCGCCGCGGCGATATTCGTGCGCAAGCATCCGCCGGCGCATGCCGCGCTCGTCGACTACGGCGCCGCCTTCGCTGCCTTTCTCGCCGCGTTTCCACCCGCCGCCGAACTGTCCTACCTCGCGGGAGTGGCGGCGCTCGATCGCTTCTGGTCCGAATGCCACACCGCGCGCGACGAGCCGCCGCTTGCCGCGGCTGCCCTCGCGGATCTGGACGCGGACACGCTGGGCGCTACCGTGCTGCGGCCCCATGCCGCGGCGCGATGGCAATGGTTTGCGGATCAGCCGATCGCCACGCTGTGGCAGGCGAACCGCGCGCCGCAACTCGCCCCAACGGAAGCAATTGAGTGGCATGGCGAAGGCATGCTGCTGGTACGGCCCGGCAGCGCGGTCACCTGGCTGCAACTGGACCACTCGGGCATCGCTTTTCTCGACGCCTGCAGCAAGGGGCAGCTCGCGGGCGAGGCCGCACAGGCAGCGTTGCACGCCGACGCCAGTGCCGATCTCGCGAAGCTACTTTCCAGACTGCTCGAAGCCGGCGCATTCGCCGGCACGCCGGATTCGTAAAACAGGAATATTCACGGGAGTACACGCCATGATCGACGCCGCGATTCACCCTCAACCGGACAAATCATTGCCGCAACGACTGCGCGCAAGCTGGAACCGCGCCGCCGATACCGCGGGCGCGTGGATCAGCGACTCGCTGCTGGCGCTGTGCGCGCGCTTTGCGCTCGCCGGCATCTTTTTCATGTCCGGCCGCACCAAGGTTGAAGGATGGCTCACCGTGACGGACAACGCCTATGCGCTTTTCAGGGAGGAGTACAAGGTACCGCTGCTGCCGCCTGAATTCGCCGCGCATATGGCCGCATACGCCGAGCACCTGTTCCCGCTGTTGCTGGTGATCGGCCTGGGCACGCGAGTGTCCGCCCTTGCGCTGCTGGGCATGACGGCGGTGATCCAGTTGTTCGTCTATCCCGACGCGTGGCCGACGCATCTGTCCTGGGCGGGGCTGGCGCTGTATCTGATCGGACGCGGCGGCGGCAGGATATCATCCGACCACTGGCTGGGGATCAAGTAGACGCCCTTACACTATGGAAAGCCCGATGAACAACGAACGCGCCGGAAAACGCCCGAATTTTCTGCTGATTGTGGTCGACGACATGGGATGGTCCGACCTGCGCGCCTTCGGCGGCGAGGCCGACACGCCAAATCTCGATGCGCTCTGCGCGCGCGGGGTCAGGCTGACCAATTTCCATACCTCGCCGGTGTGCTCCACCACCCGAGCGATGCTGATGACCGGATGCGATCATCACGAGGTCGGCCTCGGGTGCATGGTGGAAATAATGACTCCTGAACAGCGCGGCAAGCCGGGCTACGAGGGTTATCTCACCGACCGCGCCCTCACCATCGCCGAGCGGCTGCGCGACGCGGGATATCACACCATGATGTCCGGCAAGTGGCATCTGGGCGTTAAGGAACCCTACCTCTCCCTACCCGTGACAAAGGGCTTCGAACGGTCTTTCGCGCTGGTGCAGGGCGAGCACAATCATTTCGGCGCCGACCAGACACCCGAGACCGCGGGTCATGACGGTCTGTCCCAGTACCGCCTCGACGGCGAGAAAGTGCGCTTTCCCGAAGGCGCGTACTCGAGCAACTGCTTCGCCGACAAAATGATCGAGTATCTTGAAGCGGTGCAGGACGACCCGCGGCCGTTGTTTGGCTACCTCGCCTTTACCGCGCCGCACAGCCCGATGCAGGCGCCGCCCGAGCTGATCGCCAAATACCGCGGCGTGTACGACGACGGGCCGGAGGCGCTGCGCGAGCGCAGGCTGCGGCGAATGCGCGAACTGGGGCTCTCGGTGGCCTCCGTGCCGCCAGCAGAGATCCGCGGGGGCCGGCCCTGGAACGAACTGGCGCCGGAGCAGCGCAAACTGGAATCACGCAAGATGGAAATCTATGCCGCCATGATCGATGCCATGGACAGCGCCGTCGGCCGCGTGCTCCAGAGCCTGGAGAAGACCGGGCGGCTCGACAACACCGAGATCATTTTCTTCTCGGACAACGGCCCGGCCGGCTCGCTGCGCGAAACCTCGCCGGGCTGGCGTGAGTGGATCGCCGAGCACGCCGACAACAGCTTCGAGAATATCGGCAAAGCCGGCAGCTACGTTTCGATAGGGCCGCGCTGGGCGCAGGCGCAGGCCGCGCCCTTTTTCCTGTTCAAGCGCTACACCAGCGAAGGCGGCGTCCGGACCTGCGGCCTCGCCTGCGGGCCGCGCATCAAAAGCCGCACCGAAACCGGGGCGTTCCTCCACGTGATGGACATCGCGCCCACGCTGCTCGAATTCGCCGGGGTCGATGCGTCGGCACCCGCCGGAAAGATTCCCATGCGGGGCGTCTCGGCCGCGGGCGTGCTCACAGGCGCGCGGCAAGAGGTGCATGCGCCCGACGAAAGAATCGCCTGGGAACTTGCCTACGGCCGCGGCGTGCGCAAGGGCGACTGGAAGGCGATCTTCCTGCCAAAAGCCGTGCAAGCCATTTCGCAAGACATCCCCATCAACCGCTGGCTGTTGTTCAACGTGGCGCGCGATCCGGGCGAAACCACCGAACTCTCGGCCGCCGAGCCCGAAAAGCTGCGGGAGCTGGTGGCTGCCTGGAACGCCTACGCGAAGGAAACCGGTGTGGTCGTGCCCGCCGGTCTGTGATGCATATCCAGCATTGATTTATCGGGTCGTTCGTTGAAGTCGGCATCGGTACCGCCGACGCGACCGCGGGCCGGCCGGGTGGCATTGTTGGTGTCCAGCTTTCCCACGCAAACTGCTCTTAATCGGCTTTCATCCCGCTCTTTTCGATTACTTGCGTCCAGCGCTTGCGTTCCTGCGCGGAACGCGCGATCACGGAAGCCGCCGTATCGAATACCGGATCAAGACTCGCCTTTTCGAGCCGCGCCCGCACATCCTCCATTTTCATGATGCGCACCAGCTCCCGGTCCAGCGCATCCACCACGGCCTGCGGCGTTTTTGCGGGTGCCATAACCGCGTACCAGGCAACCACCGTGAAGTCCGGATAGCCGGCTTCGATCATGGTCGGCACGTCAGGAACCGTCGGCGAGCGCTTCTCCGAGGTGACCACCAGTATGCGCAGCCGTCCCGCGCGTACGTGCGGCAGTGCACCGGCGATCGGCGTCAAGAATGCCTGGGTCTCGCCGCTCACCAGACTTTGAATTGCTGGCGCGTTGCCCTTGTACGGCACATGCGTCATTTTCGCGCCGGTCGCGAGCATGAAGTACTCCATGCTGCGGTGTCCCGGGCTGCCGACGCCGGCCGAGGCATAGGAGAGGTCGCGCGCGTTTGAGAGCTTCGCCAGTTCAGCCGGTGAGCGAACGTTGAGCGACGGATGCAGAACCAACGCAGTGACGCTTTCGGTGAGCAGCGTCACCGGACGCAGGCGCTCCAGCGGCTCGCCGAACTGCTTG
>MEQV01000007.1:0-8358 GCA_001770355.1 Betaproteobacteria bacterium RIFCSPLOWO2_02_FULL_62_17 | reverse complement strand
CAGGGTTCACCGTCAGCATGGAATCCAGCGCCCACAACAACATGTAGCCGTCGGGCGCGGCCCTTGCGACCATGTCCATGCCGATGCTGCCTCCCGCACCCGCCGGGTTTTCCACCAGGAACGACTGGCCGAATCTCTCGCCAAGCTTGACTGCGAAAATTCGCGCCACCAGATCGAGTGGCCCGCCCGGCGGAAACGGAACCAGCATGCGCACGGATTTGTCGGGGTAGGTTTGTGACCACGCAGGCAGAGAGATAATGAGTGCGGCAACCACAGCAAACAATCGTTTCAATGTAGGGCCCCCGAAAAGTGGATAACGCCGCTTTGCGACTGCCGGCCCGTAAGTGTACGCCCAGGTCACTGCCTTAACACTCACCTCGCCAGATTTCGGCCGACAACCGGATGGGAATCAAGCAGCCACCGAGGCCGCTCAACGATTCCCTGAGCATGCGCCGCCAGCCGGGGTTATGCTTTGCACTCATCCGGATTCCATGAAGGGGAGAGATCATGTTTGCGTCCGCTGCCTTGCGCAAAGGGCTAGTTGTCCTTGCGTTGCTGCTGCCGTTCCAGTCCGCCTTCGCGCAGGGCGCTCGCTATCCGGAAAAACCGGTGCGCGTGCTGGTCGGCTATGCCCCCGGCGGCCTGCCCGACACCGTGGCGCGCATCGTCTCGCAGAAGATGGGCGAACGCTGGGGCCAGCAGGCCGTGATCGAAAACCGCGCCGGCGCCAACAGCGGCCTGGCCGCGGAACTGGTCGCCAATGCCCCGCCGGACGGCTACACGCTGCTGGTGACCGATAACTCGACGCATGCGATCAATCCCTTCCTGTACCGGAAGCTTCCCTACGATCCGGCCAGGCTGCTGCCGATTTCACTGGTGGCGCGCGCGCCCTTGTACCTCGCGGCGCACAGTTCGTTTCCCGCCAATACGCTGAATGAAGCGATTGCCCTGCTGAAAGCCAATCCGGGCAAATTCACCTTTGGCTCTTCGGGCATCGGCAGCACGCACCACCTGTGCATGGAGTTTTTCAAGGCCACTCTCGGCCTGAACATGGCGCACGTGCCCTACAAGGGAACCGGCCAGAGCGTGCCGGCGCTGATCGCCGGACAGGTGCCGCTGGTGTGGTCGGCCTATCCGTCGCTCGCGGGAAGCGCCAAGGACGGGCGCATCAAGCTGCTGGCGGTAAACTCACTGCGCCGCTCCAGCAGCGCGCCCAATCTGCCGGCCATCGCGGAGTTGATTCCCGGCTTTGACTTCGCGCCGACCATCGGATTCTTCGCGCCCGCCGGAACACCGCGCGAGTTGATCGCGCGGATTTCGAACGATGCCAACGAAGCCGTCAAGTCCGCCGATGTGATAGCCAAGCTCGCGGGCCTGGATGTCCAGACCGTGGGCAGCACACCCGAAGAGTATGCCGCTTCGCTCAAGAGCGACGAAGGCCGCTATGCCAAGGCGGTGAAGATTTCCGGCGCGACCGCGGATTAAACCGCCGCTTCTGCGCGGCTACTCGCGCAGAAGCTCCAGCAACGCCGGGCCATAGCGCTCGAGCTTGCGCGCACCGACACCGGCGACCCGTCCCAGCGCCTCCTCGCTTTGCGGCCGCGCGCGCGCGATCTCCGCGAGCGTGGCATCGTGAAACACCACATAGGCGGGCACGCCGCTTTGCCTGGCCACTCCGGCGCGCCATGCGCGCAACTTTTCCCATAATTCGTGCCCCGCGGAATCCAGTGCAGAGGGCCCCGACGCCGATCCCGGTGCCGATCCTGACCAGGCGCGCAAAGCGGCGCGCTCGCGCCGTGCCTTCTTTTCGGGCGCGCGGCGAAAACTCACCCGCTGCTCGCCCTTCAACACGGCTCGGCTCGCATCGGTGGGCTTGAGCGCGCCGAAGCTGTCGTGGTCGACGCTCAACAAGCCCTGCGCGACCAACTGGCGGAACACCGCCCGCCAGGTGGTTTCATCTTCATCCGCGCCGATACCGAAAGTACTCAGCGATGCATGTCCCCATTGCGCGACCTTGTCGGTCTGCTTGCCGCGCAGCACGTCGATGACATGCGCGGCACCGAAGCGCTGCCCGGTGCGGATCACGCAGGAGAGCGCCTTCTGCGCGGCCACCGTGCCATCGAAGGATTCCGGCGGCTCCAGGCAGGTGTCGCAATTGCCGCAGGGAGCGGAGGCTTCGCCAAAATAATCCAAGAGGCGTATGCGGCGGCAGGTGGTGCTCTCGCAAAGCCCGAGCAGCGCATCCAGCTTGCTGCTTTGCACCCGCTTGTATTGCTGGTCCGCCACCGACTGATCGATCATGCGGCGCAGGTTCACCAGGTCGGCCAGACCATAGGCCATCCAGGCATCCGCGGGTTCGCCGTCGCGCCCGGCGCGGCCGGTCTCCTGGTAATAAGCTTCGATGCTCTTGGGAAGATCCAGGTGCGCAACAAAGCGCACATCGGGCTTGTCGATCCCCATGCCGAAGGCAATCGTCGCCACAATCACGACCGCGTCTTCGCGCAGAAAGCGCGCCTGGTGCTCGGCACGTGTCTCGGTGTCCATGCCGGCATGGTAGGCAAGCGCCTTGAAGCCCTCTTCACGCAGCCAGGCCGCGGTTTCCTCCACCTTCTTGCGCGACAGGCAATAGACGATGCCGGCGTCGCCGGCATGCTCGGCGCGCAGAAACGCCAGCAGTTGCGTCCGCGGATTGGTTTTCTCGGTAATCCTGTAGCGGATGTTGGGCCGGTCGAAGCTGGACACAAACAGGCGTGCATCGCCCAGCTTCAGCCGCTGCATGATTTCCCTGCGCGTCACCTGATCGGCGGTGGCGGTGAGCGCGATGCGCGGCACCTGCGGATAGCGCTCATGCAGAGTGGAGAGCTGGATGTACTCCGGCCGGAAATCATGGCCCCATTGCGACACGCAGTGCGCCTCGTCAATGGCGAACAGTGCTATTCCCTTGCCGCGCTGCAGGGAGTCGAGCAGTGCCAGGAAGCGCGGCGTCATCAGGCGTTCGGGCGCGACGTAGAGCAGGTCATAGTCCCCGGCCAGGACGCCGCGTTCCACCGCTTCGGCATCTTCATATTCGAGCGTCGAATTGAGAAAGACGGCGCGCACACCGGCCAGGCGCAACGCCGCCACCTGGTCCTGCATCAGCGCAATCAGCGGGGACACGACGATGCCGGTGCCCGCGCGCAGCAGCGCGGGAATCTGGTAACACAGCGATTTGCCGGCGCCGGTGGGCATGAGCACCAGGCAATCACCGCCATTGGCCACATGTGCGATGACTTCGCCCTGCAGACCGCGAAACGAGGAATAGCCGAAAACTTCCTTCAGAACGCCGAGGGCGTAAGGCAGCGCTGACGCGGCATCGGCTTCAGACATTTGCGAGTTTCGCAGAGACGACCAGAAGGAAACGAAGGACCGCTGCCGCCGGTTGACGGCAAGCCAAGGTCTTCAAGCTTCGGTCGCGATCTTGAAGCCCTCGTGAATGGCTTCCAGCGCGGTGCGCGGATCGTAGGCATCGCCGATGGTGTGCACCGCCAGCGTCGGGGCGAGTTCCGCCAGCTTCGCGGCGATGGCGTTTTCCTGCTTAACGCCCACCGCGATCACCACCGTGTCCGCCTTGAGGAACACGATCTCGCCGTCGTTGATGACGTTGACGCCGCGCTCGGTGATGCTCTCGGCGCGCGACAGGGGGTAGAGGTACACGCCGCGGTTGATAAGCTTTTCCTTGAGCGTGAGCTTGGAGAGGCGCTCGACGTGCACCAGCACCTGCGAGTTGTTGACCAGCGACACGCGCTTGCCCTGGCGCGCGAGGAAATAGGCCGCGTCAGAACCGGTGAGACCACCGCCGACCACCACCACCTCCTGCCCGGTCTGCACGCTGCCGTCGAGCACATCCCAGGCCATGACGATGTTGTTGCCGTCCGCGCCGGGGATCTCGAGCATGGTCTGCGTCGCGCCGGTGGCCACCACCACCAGGTCGGGTTTTTGCTTGAGCACGCCCGGCGCATCGAGTTCGGTGTTGAAATGAACCTTCGCGCCTGACGCGGCCAGTCGGTGCGCCATGTTGACGGTGAGCGTGCCGATCTGCGGTTTGGCCGCGGTAGCCGGAAGCCACTGCCCTCCCAACTGGCCGGTCTTCTCATACAGATGCACATCGTGGCCGCGCTCGGCGGCGATGGTCGCCGTTTCCATGCCCGCGAGGCCGCCGCCGATGATCACGATCTTCTTTTTCCGCTTCGCCGGCTCGAAGCGATACACCGCCTCCTGTCCCAACTCCGGATTCACCGCGCAGCGGTTCCTGCCGATCAGCCGGTTTTCGGTGCAGCCGTTGTTGCAGTAGATGCATCGCATGATGTCATCGAGCCGGCCTTCCATTGCCTTCCTGGGCAGGTAGGCATCGGCAAGCAGCGGCCGGCCGAGGGCGACGAAATCGGCAATGCCGTCCTCCAGCACCTGGTTCGCCACCAGCGGATCGCCGAGCTTGCCCACCGCGATCACCGGCACCTTGGTGATCTTTTTCACCGCCTCGGCAAGGTAGGTCAGGCATGCCGGGGGTTCGTTGAAATCGGGTGTCACCCATTGCAGCGCTTCGTCGCTTCCCGCCGAGACGTGCAAGGCATCGGCACCGGCCTGCACAAACAGCGGCACCTGTTCGAGCGTGTCCTTGAGATCGGTGCCCCCCTGCACATACTCGGTGGCGCTGACGCGGAAGATGATCGGAAAGTCCGCTCCGGTAACGCGCCGGATTTCACGCATGATGTCGCAGGGAAAGCGCGCGCGATTGGCGACGCTGCCGCCGTACTGGTCCTCGCGCCGGTTGGCGCGCGGCGACAGAAACTGGCAGATCAGATAGCCGTGGCCGCCGTGCACTTCCACACCGTCGAATCCCGCCTCCTTGGCGCGGCGCGCGCCCTCGCCAAAGGCCTTGATGAGATGTTCGATTTCGAGAAGGGTCAAGGCGCGCGGCACAACACCGGTGCGGAAATGCACAATCGCCGAAGGCGCGGAAGGAATCACCGCGCGTGTTTCCTCGGATGTCCGGGTGCCCGAGTGGTGCAGCTGCATGAAAATTTTCGCGCCGTGCTGGTGCACGGCGTCGGTCAAGGTCCGCAGGCCGGGAATCAGCTTGTCGTCGTAGATGCCCATGCTGCCCGGGCGCATGCCCACTTCGGAGAGGATGCGCGTCACGCCGGTCATCAAGAGGCCGGTGCCGCCCTTGGCGCGCTCCTCCATGAAGGCGATGTACTCGTCCAGTACGTAGCCATCGTGATGGCAATAACCCGTGCCCATCGCCGCCATGACGATGCGGTTTTTTAACTCGAGTTTGCCTATGCGGCCGGGTTGAAAAAGTTTGTTGAGACTGCTCACCCCTTGCTCCTTCTCTGCGCTAAGCCGGACCAACCGGAACCAAACAGCTTGCTTCGCCTTCGCATCCGCTTTTCCCGTCAATTTGGAAAGTTGCAAAGGCGCAACTTTCAAAATTGACGGGACGTATACAAACCAGATTCCTCGTCCGTCAACACTCGGCTCGTGGGTGACTAAAACGCCACGCGCGCCTTGCCGACCATGACCTTCTCGCCCTTCTGGTTCTCGGCGTGGATGTCGAGCCATACGTATTTCCTGTCGCCCTCGACAGTTTTCCCGATGACCTTGCCGTGATAAATGAGCGTGTCACCCGGCCCCGCAATCTGGATGAACTTGGTTTCCTGCCGGCCGCCATAGAGCCAGGGTTTCGCGGAGCGCAGCCAGTTGATGATCATGGGCGTGACGCCCGCCTCGATCACGGCGCCCTGCACCGGCATCGAGCGCACGCCGAACTGGCCTTCGGAGACTTTCGGGTTGATATGCCCCGAGAACGCATCCTTGTAGGTGCGGCCGAAGCGGATCGCCGACTGCCTGGTGATCCACCGGGTATAGGGCACGACGTCGTCGCCCACATTGATGTCGTCGTACTGAAGCGTCTTCAACGCGGCCGACTGGTCGCTGATGGTGACCTGGTACTTGGTCTTGCGCGTGTCTTCCATCATGCGTCCACCTGTGTGCCGCTACGGTCTATCTTGATGAGTGGCTGCGGCGTGCCCACCCAGTAGGAGGTGCGGATCTGGCGTTTCACCAGCTCGCCGTTCTGGTTGGTCCACTCGATGCGCCAAACCAGGAATTTCTTGCCGCGCTTCTCGTGGGTTTCCTCGATCGACAGGGTCTTGGTGACCACGTCGCCGAGGAACATCGGCATGAACGATTCCTTGATCGAGCTCGCGTAGATGGTGTTCACGCCCATCTTGAGATCGTGGCGCAGCAGCGGCGGCAGGAACTCGCCCAGCGTGATATAAAACGGCGCCACGACGAAACCGATCTCGGTGTTCTTGGCGAACTCCGGGTCCGAGTAGATCGGGTTGTAATCCTCGTAGGCCTCGGCTTCCGCCCGAATGTCATCGGGAGTGAGCATATAGGTCATCGAGGCGATAACCCGTCCGGGAGTGAGATCCTCCCATTTCAAATCGACTTTACCGACTTCCGGCATGGCTGTTTCCTCGGTTGGAACTAATAGTGATTTCGCGCCACGGCGACTCTCTGCCGCGCCTTCCATTCTTCGGCCGTCACCCGGTGGCGCCGGCCATCGGGTCCAACGGTTTCTATGTCCGCCAGTTTCATCGAATGTCCTTGGCTTGCTGTATTGGTGTGGTCACGCTTCGCGGAAATGATACCGCAGGGCAGCTTGCCGTTGCCCGCGACCACGGGGCTCTTACGTTGCCTGCCTTCATTCCGCCCGCCCTCATTCCTTGTCCCAGGGAAGTCTGGGCAGGCGTTCCAGATTCCTGACGTAGCGCGCGTGGTCGTATTCGGATTCGTTTTTCAGCACGCCGAAGAGCTCGCCGACCAGCGCGCTGGCCAGCAATTTCAGGGTTTCATCGAGCGTGTACCCTTCCTGCATCAAACGCTCAAAAGTCCGGCGGGTTTCCGGCGGATCGTTGCTGCGTATCTGGGTTTCAATGGCTTCCAGCATCGCGGCGCGCGCGCGGGTGGGGTCGCCTTTTTTGCCGTTTCCAGGTTTCATCAATCCTCGCCCCTTGTTTCCCGCCGCATCCGCGCGGATCCGGCGGCACATGGTAGCAGGCGCCACGCCGCGGAAACGCCCGGCACGGTACGTGTCACAATGGCATTCCGATCCCCCGCGCAACCTGCGCACGAGAATCCGGGATCCCTTCCGAATTACCTGTCAGGAGCAGAATCATGAAGCTTTATTACAGACCGGGCGCGTGCTCGATCTCACCACACATCGCCTTGTGCGAAGCGGGCATTCCCCATCAGCTCGACCATGTGGACCTCCAGGCAAAGAAGACCGAATCGGGCGCCGACTATCTCGCCATCAATCCCAAGGGCTACGTCCCCGCGCTGCAACTGGACAACGGCGAAGTGCTGGTCGAGGGCGCGGCGATTGTGCAGTACATCTCCGACCAGAAACCCGAGAGCGGCCTTGCCCCCAAGGCGGGCACGATGGAGCGCTACCGTCTGATGGAGTGGCTCACCTTCATCAGTTCGGAACTGCATAAAGGATTTTCCCCGCTCTTCAACGCGGCGATGCCCGATGCGGCCAAGAAGATCTTCCGCGACCGGCTGGCGCAGCGCTGGGCCTACGTCGACAAGCAGCTCGCCGGCAAGAACTATCTGATGGGCTCGACCTTCACTGTCGCCGATGGCTACCTGTACAACATGGCCCGTTGGGCGAAACGCGTCGATCTCGACCTGTCGGGCTGCCCGAACGTCACCGCGTTCGCGGCCCGTGTCGAGGCGCGCCCGAAAGTGGTGGAAGCCCTCAAAGCCGAAGGGCTGATGTAAGCAGAACGGGGGCGCCTTTGAATTTCCACTCCTTCATTGGCGCCTGTACTTGAGATATCATAGGGTTGTATTGAACAAGGGGGCTGCATTTTCGTAACTGCGCCCCTCGTCACTCCCCCAGATCAGAGGGAAACGCGCAACCGGACAACCCAAAATAGGGATTTGTTCAGCGTTTCCATAGGAGAAACGGAGATCTCAGAATGTTCAAGAAACTGATACTCGGCACGGCCGTGGCAGCCGGCGCGGCAATGCTGACCGCATGCGCGCCCAAGAATGTCAGCTACAGCAAGGACGTTCAGCCGATTCTCGCCAAAAACTGTTCTGAATGCCATGCGCCGGGCAAGCCCGGATTTGCAGCCAGTGGCCTGGATACGACTGGCTATCAGCCGCTCATGAAAGGCGGAAAATTCGGCGTGCTGGTCAAGCCCGGAGATGCCTTAAGCAGTGCCTTGAACATGCTCGTGGAAGGACGCGCGCATTCCTCCATTCGCATGCCCCATGGCAAGGATAAGCTTCCTGACGGGGATATCG
>MEQV01000006.1:2616-10446 GCA_001770355.1 Betaproteobacteria bacterium RIFCSPLOWO2_02_FULL_62_17 | reverse complement strand
TGTAACCCCCCCCTTTGCTGTCAAGAGTAATTTTTAACCTATTGTTTTGATAGGTATTTATCTATTTATTCGATCGTCGGTATGGGTTTATAAAGTCATTGCATTCTTGCCCCAGGAGTGCTTTGGCGGAAGATTCGGTGATGATTCAGTGCCTGTTTCCAAGCGCTGGCCCGTGACCAGCATCGACTGCTTTGACTTTGACCGTAAGACCTGTCTGCGAAGAAAAGTATCTGGGCAAACGAGCCAGCGGCGCGTTTTCAGGGGGCTGTCAAATAGTGAGCACAGCCCACCGGCAACACGATACTGTTGAAAAACTCCGTTCTGGCCGGCGTCGCAATGGAACCCTTTTTCAATTACTACATCGCCACGTGGAGCGTCGCCTGCGTGCTCGCTCTCGGCCTGCTTCTGCGCAATCCCGCCGCGTTTGCCATTGGCCGACGTGGCTATTGGCATTTTCTCGGCGAGCGGTGGAAACTGGCCACGTTCATCGCCGGTGCCGCGCTGATCACGCTGGCCGCGCCCTATACCGGTGACCCGACCTGGGATTACGTCGATGGCCTGTTCATGTCGGTTTTTTGCTTCACCACGGCACCCTGGGTGGTGGCCACGCTGTTCTTCACGGCGCGACGGCAGGCCACCTGGACCGAAGCCTACGTTGCGTTATGCGCCTGGCTGTTCTCGGCCAGCTGGTCATACGACATCTATCTGGTGTGGCGGGATGGTTACTATCCGTCTACATGGTTCGCCAACTTGTTTGCTTCTTCGGTCATCTATCTGGCCGCCGGGTTGTTCTGGAACCTCGAATGGCAGCACGGGCGCGGCGTCATTTTTTCCTTCATGCGTGACGGCTGGCCGTCGCGGCCGGACGAGTCCTCTTTTTTCCGGCTGCTCGGCTACGCCGCGATCTTCGCCTTGCCCGCGATCGCGGCGGTACTGATGTTCTTGCTCTGATGACTCTTGCCGGCAAAGTGATTGCGGGAAGGCGGCGAAAAGCGGTCATGCGCCAATATCGATTGCCGATCAGTAAGGCGGCAGCATCCTCCTGAAGCCGTGGAGCAGTACCACGGCGAGGAAGAACAGGTTGCGCGCTCCCAGTTTGAGGGCCGGTTCCGCTGCCGCCTCAGTCCAAGCGTAAGTCGATCGTATCTCCGCGAGCGATTGCGCCAGCTGCTCCATCCATGGCACGGTATGCGGCCACTCCGCGAGCCTGCGCAGCCATTCCGGCGGCAACCCGTCTAGCCCCGTCCCGGCCCCTGCGATGGCCCCGGTGATCGCCGCGACGGTGTCCGTATCGCCACCGCATTCTATGGCGGCAAGCACCGCCTCGCGGTAGTTTCCCGGATGGGCAAGCCATGCATGCAGCGCCACCGGAACGGTGTGGAACGCATAGCCCGTCACACCGCTTTCCAGCCCCATCCCTTTCGCAAATGCCGGCGTTGTCTCTCCGGCCTGAACTGATTTCGCCACCCGGTCTATCAGCGCTGCCAGTTCGGCGCCCTCAGCTCCCAGAAATGAACGCAATTGGCGGGCGACCTCCAATGCATCGATCCGCCCGGCGCTTTGCGCAGACAGCGAGGCAGCGACAGCAACCGCCAGAGCAGCGTATTCCGCTTTCGGATCGCTGTGAGTAAGGCGGGTTGCGGCCCGAACGTGCATTCGCAGCAGTTCAGGTTCATCGGCCCAGAACACACCGATCAACGCGCTTCGCATTGCAGGAGCATTTCCCGCCGAAAAGGTTCCAAGCCAGCGTCGCGGCAGAAACAGCCACAACTTCAGGATGCTCTTCAGCGTCGCCATGCCGATTCCAGCAGGCAGTCCGAGCAACCAGAGTCGCATTCTGGACGCGAGTTTCGATCGAAAATACTCGGCATTGCGGAATCCTTTTCCATACTGGGCCGTTTCAATTAGCGCCTGCGCCACCATGATGGTGTGTTCGGTATCGTCGGAGCACATCCCGCGTCCGAAAGGCAATAGATGGTATCTGTCCATTTCCGGGAAAAGCCGGGCGCGCCTGCGCGGCGACAGGCCTTCGTAGGGGAGTCCCAGGGCGTCGCCAACGGCCGTCCCCAAAAGGCAGCCGGCAAGGGAAGGGAAATACACCTTGCTTCGCAGATCTAGTTGCTTGATGTACTCCGCAGTTCTGGCGGCTTCTTCCTGCGCCGACTGCTCTGCCTCAGCGTCGCTATTGGCGCGGGTCGCCAGAAACGCCATGACAATATAGGGAACGCAGCCAACGTCGAGCAGGAGCGGAAGCCAGAACAATCCCCGCATCCAATCATAGGGCCCGCTCAGCATGGCAATGGCGCCGATCACGCCAGGTGCGAAGGGCAGCACGGAAACATGACCGCCTTGGTCGCGTCTATCGCGAACCCACTTCGCCCAGCCGAACATCATGGTCGCGTTTAGCCATGCGCCGGCGAGAAAAACCGCCAGCCCGACGGCGGGCAAGATCCACACGAACAGGAGATCGAATACCGTCATCGCGGCTCAGCTTATACAGGAGATCCAGCCGCGGGGCGATATCAATGTCCGGCGGCGCATGCCTATGGCATTCGCTTTGCTTGCGCTTGGCGAGGCTTGAACTGCGCGCACAGCTTGAAAGCCGCCGCCGCCGCGGCAAGTGTCGCTGCGATCTCGCCGTTGCCATGTGACGCGGATAGGAAGCCCGCTTCATAAGCCGAAGGCGCGAGGTAAACGCCGCGCTCCAGCATGGCGTGAAAGAAGCGATTGAAGCGTTCCTTGTCGCATTGCATCACTTCGGCAAACGACGTTGGAGGAGTGGCGCGGAAATACAGCCCGAACATGCTGCCCACGTTCTGCGCCGAAAACACCACACCTTGTTCCACGGCGACGCGCGTCAGGCCCGCGGTCAATTCGCGCGCCGCCGCGGCCACGCCTTCGAACACGCCAGGCTTGATCAATGCCCGCAATGTCGCCAGCCCCGCGGCCAGCGCCACCGGGTTGCCTGAAAGCGTGCCGGCCTGATAGACGCTCCCCAGGGGCGCAATTTTCTCCATGATGTCGCGTCTGCCGCCGAAGGCGCCCACCGGCATGCCGCCGCCGATGACCTTGCCCAGCGTGGTGAGATCGGGCCGGATGCCGAAAAGCGCTTGAGCGCCGCCTGGCGCGACGCGAAAGCCGGTCATTACTTCGTCGAATATGAGTACCGCCCCATAGCGTGTGCAAAGTTCACGGAGGTTCTTGAGAAATCCGGGCTGTGGTGCCACCAGGTTCATGTTGCCCGCGACCGGCTCGACGATGACCGTCGCGATGCGATCACCCATATCGTTGAAGCAACGTTCCAGCGCCGCAGTGTCGTTGTAATCGAGCACCAGCGTGTGCTGGGCGGTTTCCGGCGGCACACCCGAAGAAGAGGGTTGCCCAAGCGTGAGCGCGCCCGAGCCCGCCTTCACCAGCAGGCTGTCGGCGTGGCCGTGGTAACAGCCCTCGAACTTCACGATAAGGCTGCGCCCGGTAAATCCGCGCGCAAGCCGTATCGCGCTCATGGTGGCCTCGGTGCCTGAACTCACCAGGCGCACCAGTTCCATGCTCGGCACCAGCTTTTGCAGCAGTTCGGCCATCACCACTTCAACTTCCGTCGGCGCGCCGAAGGAAAGACCGCTGCGCGCGGCCTCAATGACCGCTTGCACCGCGGGGGGAAACGCGTGGCCCATGACCAGCGGCCCCCAGGAACAGACGTAGTCGATGTACTCGCGTCCGTCCGCGTCCCAGACGCGCGCGCCTTCGCCGCGCACGAAAAACTTCGGTGTGCCACCCACTGCGCGGAAGGCTCGAACGGGGGAGTTGACGCCGCCGGGGATGGATTTGAGGGCGCGATCGAATAGCTCTTGGTTGCGGTTACTCATCGGACGGACCATTGCAAAGTAAACATTTATGGGGGATATGCAAGGGGGCAGGGCCCCCTTGCTCGTCAATCACTTGGTTGCGGTTAGTCATGATGTCGATACTTGTGAGTTGAACAGGGTTGCAAACTCGCGTGCGCGCTCTTCGATGCGCGGCGCGTCGAACAAAGCGCTGATCACCGCGATCGCGTCCGCACCCGCGGTGATCACCTGCGGCGCATTTTCCAGGGTAATACCGCCGATTGCGATCAGCGGGACGCCCAGGCGGCGTGCTTCGGCGAAAAGCGTCAGCGGCGCGCGCACCGCACCCGGTTTGGTGGGGGAGGCGAACACGCTGCCGAATGCCACGTGATCCGCACCTTGTTGCAACGCGCGCTGCGCCAGTTCCAGGCGGTTGTAGCAGGATGCGCCGAGCAAGCGTGAGGGGCCGAGCGCGCGACGCGCCGCGGCGATGTCGCCGTCGTCGCGGCCCAGGTGCAGTCCGTCCGCGGCGATCGCGAGCGCCAGTTCCAGATCGTCATTGACGATAAAGCTTGCGCCGGCTTCGCGGCAAAGTGCGAACAATGCTCCGGCTTGCGCGCGCCGCAATGCTTGATCGGTACTCTTGTTGCGGTATTGAACCACGCGCGCGCCGCCGGCGAGCGCGGCACGCAGTTTCGCAATCAACACATCGCTATCCGCTTCATCCGGGGTGATCGCGTACAGGCCTCGCAGCCGGGCGGCGGTGGCCGAGCTTGGAACGCTCATGCTTCCTTCTCTCCGGAGATTTCCATATTGCGCGCCCAGAAAAACCGGTCGGGCAGATGTTGTCCCATGCCCGGGCGAAAGCCCGCGGCCAGCGCCTGCCAGGTGTATTCCTGCGCGTCAAAAACCGCATCCGGCACCGTCGAACCGTTGGCAAGCATCGCCGCAATGGCCGCGGCAAGCGTGCACCCGGAGCCGTGATAGGAGTGAGGCAGGCGCTCCCACGCGTCACTGCGCATCACGCCCTGGCCGTTGTAGAGCGTATTGATGACTTGCGAGGTGTTCTCATGGGTGCCGGTTACGAGGACGAATTCGCAGCCCATCGCCAGGATCCGATCGGCGCATTGGTCCAGCGTGGCGGTTTCGCTGTCATCGTACTCCTCGGCAATCAGGCGCCGGGCCTCCTGGCTGTTGGGCGTGATCACCGTGGTTTGCGGGATCAACAATTCATTCATCGCCGCGATCATGTCCTCGTCGGCCATTTCGTCGCCGCGGCCTGAAGCGAGCACCGGGTCGAGCACCAGCGGCACGTCGGGATAATCCGCGACAATGGCGGCGATCGCGACAATGTTTTCCACGCTGCCCAGAAATCCAATCTTGAACGCCGCTACCGGCATGTCTTCCAACACCAGCCGGGCCTGATCGTTGATCCAATCCGCGTCGATGGCGTAGATTCCTTCCACCCCCGCGGTATCCTGCGTGGTGATCGCCGTGATGACCGAAAGCGGATGGCAACCCAGACCCGCAAGTGTCAGCAGGTCGGCCTGTATTCCGGCGCCGCCGGTCGGATCCGTGGCGGCGAACGCGAGCACGATGGGTGGGACGGTGGATGATTGCATCAGAGAACCCCAAGGTTGCCCTAAGTGATTGTTGCTCGTACCTTTTTTGCTGACAGGCCCGCGGGCAACGGGTAAACTGCGGACGCTTATTCTAAACCAACCCAACCTTGTGACCGAACCCAAGACAAGCTTATGACCGACTCCATGTCAGGCTTATGACCGATTCCATGACACGCTTATGACCAATACAACACCCGAGTTCAAGACCTGGATGTGCCTGATTTGCGGTTTCATCTACGACGAAGAGTCCGGCCTGCCTGACGAAGGCATCGCCGCAGGCACGCGCTGGGAGGATGTGCCCATGAATTGGACCTGTCCGGAGTGCGGCGCGCGCAAGGAAGATTTCGAGATGGTGCAGGTCTGATTCGTCGCGGCAATACTTTTCGCGAGCTTCGCGCCGTTTCCCGGAATTTTTGAACCCACGCCACGGGCTTTACAAGTATTGGGCGGTGTTTTGCGTTGGGCGTATATTCGACGCGGGGGCCGGAACAGCGCGGATGATCTGCCGCCGGCCTGGCCAAACCCAAGGAAAACAAATTGAACCTGCCAGACGCGGCCAGCAGCATTGCAGGACTCAAAGTCATGGTGATCGACGATTCGAACACCATCAGGCGAAGCGCGGAAATTTTCCTCGGGCAGGCCGGTTGCGTGGTGTTTCTCGCCGAAGACGGTTTTGACGCGCTGGCGAAGATCACCGACCACCAACCCGACGTGATCTTCGTCGACATCATGATGCCGCGCCTGGATGGCTACCAGACCTGCGCGCTCATCAAGAAAAACGCCCGGTTTTCAGGCACGCCGGTAATCATGCTTTCGTCCAAGGACGGGCTGTTCGACCGTGCACGCGGCCGCATGGTCGGCTCGGACCAGTACTTGACCAAACCCTTTACCAGGGAAGCGCTGATCGAAGCGGTCGGCGCTTGTGTCGCGGCGCGGGGCGGCACATGACGGTAAAGAAGATCCTCATTGTCGATGATTCGCCGACGGACCGGCAGTACTTGATGGAAACGCTCTGCAAGCTGGGTTACCAGTGTGTGCTCGCCGCCAATGGCGACGAGGGTATTCAGAAAGCCAAAAGCGAGACCCCGGATCTGATACTCATGGACGTGGTCATGCCCGGCACCAGCGGTTTCCAGGCCATGCGTGCCATCACCCGCGACGTCGCCACCAAGCATATTCCGGTGTTCATCTGCTCCTCCAAGAGCCAGGAAACCGACCGCATCTGGGGCATGCGCCAGGGTGCGCGCGACTACCTGGTCAAACCCATAAACCCCGGCGATCTGGCCGCCAAGATTAAGGCGATGGGGTAGCCGTGACACACGGGAATCTCAAGGAATTCCAGGAAGCGCTTGCGCGGCGGCTGCGTGTGGCCTCCGAAGTCGAGTCGACGGCGCGGTTGGGTTTGGAATCCGGCGGGCAGCGTTATCTGATCAGGCTGGAGGAAGCCGGCGAAGTGTTGCCGGTGCCGCCACTCTGCCCGGTTCCGCTCACTCGAAGCTGGTTTCTGGGGCTGGCCAATGTGCGCGGCAACCTGGTGGCGGTGGTTGATCTTGCCGAATTTGCCGGCGGCGCGGCGACAGCGCGCGGCGCCGAGGCAAGATTGGTGCTGCTCGCCGAACGCTTCGGTGTCCGCAGCAGCTTGCTGGCGGCACGCATGCTCGGCCTGAAAAATCTTTCCGGCTTTGAGCCCTGCGAACGCGAGTCGGCGCCGCCCTGGGTGCGCGCGTGTTATGTGGAAAAGAAAGGCGGCGCCGCGGTCTGGCGTGAGCTTGATATGGGCGAGTTGACGGCGAACGAGAGTTTCCTGCAGGTGAGCAGATGAATTCAGCAGGCGGCGGTGCGCACCACGCCCCGCCGAAGCTTGATTCGAACATGAATCTCCACGGATCGGGATCATCCGGAGATTTTTTGCAAAAGATTCCGAACAGTCGCGGATGGGGGGAGCATGGCAATCGGTCGGCCGAAGCTGGGCAAGAATAAAGGTAAAGCCGTCGCGGCGGCTGGCGCGCCGCCGGGCGGCGGGCAGGCAGCGCAGGCGCCGTCGCGCCTGCCGCTGATCGGGGCGCTCGCCATCGGGCGGCAGCTTATGGTGCTGGTTGCGCTGATCGTTGTCCTCGGCGGTGTCGCGGGCTACGTTGCGGTCACCGACAATCGCAGCGCGACCTACGGCACGATCTATATTTCCGGCGCCGGAGAGCTGCGCATGCTGTCGCAGCGCATCGGCAAGGCCATACAGACCGCGCTGCAGGGCAATGCGCCGGCGTTTCGGGAACTCCAGGACGCGCGCGAGCGATTTGCACAAACGCTGTCCTTGCTGGCGAACGGCGGCCAGGCTGCCGGCGTGACGGTGCCGCCGACCTCCGCGGCGGTGCGCCCGTCCCTCG
>MEQV01000006.1:878-2591 GCA_001770355.1 Betaproteobacteria bacterium RIFCSPLOWO2_02_FULL_62_17 | reverse complement strand
GGCCGAACGCGAATTGCAGCTGGTTCTGGCGCAACAGAAGAATCTGGTGGGCCTGGCTACTGCGGTGCGTTCCATGAACTCCTCCAACCCCACGTTAATAGAGCTCGCTGAGCAGATCCAGGCCGCGCGCCTCGCCGCCAATGCGCCGGCGCGGGAAATCTCCTCCCTGGGGCAACTGGTGGCGCTGTCGCAGCGCCTGGGGCGCGGCGCCAATGCCCTGCTCGGCGCGGACACGGTCGATACCGATATTGGCGCGGCCATGGGCGAGGATGCGAAACAGTTCGGCAATCTGCTGCTGGTAATCGGCGAGTCATCGCGCGCGGCTTCCCGCGACGCGGCGACCACCGACCGGCTCGCGAAACTCGATGCGGCTTACAAGGAATTCCAGGCAGCGCTTGCCGGCATTCTTACCAACGCCAAGGCGCTCGCCGATGCCAAGAACGCCGGCAAGCGCGTGGTGCAGCAGTCCGAGAGCCTTCTGGCCGGGAGCGAGAAATTGCTCGCCGGCTATCAGGAGGAACTCGCGGGACGCGCCACCAGTTTCCTGGTTCTGGGCATGCTTGCGTTGGCCGCGGCACTGGTGGTGTGGCTGATGGTCAAGGTCTACACCGACGACCAGCGCCGCCAGGCGCTCGAGGCGCAACGCCAGTCCCGCGCCACCGAGGAGGCTATCCTGCAACTCATGGACGAGATGCAGAAACTTGCCGATGGCGACCTCACCGTAAACGCCACCGTTACCGAGGCGGTGACCGGCGCGCTCGCCGACGCGGTGAATCTCACCATCGAGGAATTGCGCGGACTGGTGGGAAAAATTACCGACGCCGAAGCCATGGTGACCGTGGCCACCGAAGGCGCGCAGCAAACCTCCAGGGAATTGCTGGCAGCCACCGAGGGTCAGGCGAGCCAGATTCGCGAAGCCGGCGCCGCGATGCTGACCATGGCGAAGGAGATGGCGGGCATGTCCTCCTTTACGGCGCAATCGGCCGAGGTGGCGCGCACCTCGCTCGCGGCCTCGCAAAAAGGTCAGCAGGCGGTGCAAAACTCGATCTCCGGCATGAACGAGATTCGCGAGAACATTCAGGAGACCAGCAAGCGCATCAAGCGGCTGGCGGAATCCTCGCAGGAAATTGGCGAAATCGTCGAGTTGATCTCCAGCATCACCGAGCAAACCAATGTGCTGGCGCTCAACGCCGCGATCCAGGCGGCCTCGGCCGGCGAGGCCGGGCGGGGATTCACGGTGGTCGCCGAGGAAGTACAGCGCCTGGCCGAGCGCTCGGCGGAGGCCACCAAGCAGATCGCATCGATTGTCCGGGCGATACAGAGCGATACCCAGGAAACCGCCGGCGCCATGGAGAAAAGTACCCAGGGTGTGGTCGAGGGCACCAAGCTCTCCCATGCGGCCGGACAGGCGCTGGCGGAGATCAGCCAGGTATCGCAGCGTCTGGCGCAGTTGATCGAGTCTATTTCCGCGGCGGCTCAGAAACAGGCGGGCAACGCCACCGCCATGGCGAGCAGCATGCAGGAAATTCTCAAGATCACGCAGCAGACTACCGAAGGCACCGAGCAGACCGCGATGTCGGTGGGCGCACTGGCGGCCATGGGCAGGGAACTCAAGGGCTCGGTGGCGCGCTTCAAGATGGAGCGCTAGTGGGTCGAGTCAGAAATTCGTTACGGAGCGAGGCGATGGCATCGCTTATTCAAGGTCCCTGTTTG
>MEQV01000006.1:0-765 GCA_001770355.1 Betaproteobacteria bacterium RIFCSPLOWO2_02_FULL_62_17 | reverse complement strand
TGGGTGAAGTCGGAAATTGATTCCGCGTTCAAGCGCGGGGCGGAATCGCTGCGCGCGTTCGCCGCGGGCCTGGAATCGGGTGCCGCCGATGCCATGTCCCTGAAGGCAGCGCAGGCGCATTTGCATCAGGCGCATGGCGCGCTGCAGATTGTGGGTATCAGCGGAATCACCCGCGTCACCGGCGAACTCGAGGCCTTGCTGGCCGACATGGAGCGCGATGCCGGCCGCGCGAGCGCGGCCGGTTTGGCCGCGGCCGAACAGGCCCTGCAGGCGGTGGGCGCCTATCTCGATGAATTGACCGGCGGCGCGCGCCAGCAACCGCTCAAGCTGTTGCCGGCTCTCGCCGCGCTTGCCGCCGCGCGCGGCCAGGCCAAGGCGGATGCGGTCGATTTGTACTTTCCTGATCTGAGCGGGCGTCCGCCGCCGCGGGATCGCGCCGGGATGAATCTTCATCCGGACGAGGTGCGCCAGTTTCTGGTTGCGCAGCGCGCCCAATTCATGCGCGGCCTGCTGAAGTTCCTCAAGAACGATCGCGCCGGTGCGATGGAAATGCATCAGGCGGTCGCCACGATCGAGCTCGCGCAAGGCACGGCCGCGCAACGCGGCTTCTGGTGGGTCGCTCTGGGGTTCTTCGAGGCGCTGGTTCACGAGGCGCTCCCGCAAGACATCGACGCCCGGCGCGTATGCAACCGCATCGAGCAGCAGATCCGCCGTCTGGCGGAGGGTTCGCCGCAAGTCGCCGAGCGCCTGTTGCGCGAGGCGCTG
>MEQV01000005.1:10512-12048 GCA_001770355.1 Betaproteobacteria bacterium RIFCSPLOWO2_02_FULL_62_17 | reverse complement strand
AGGTTGGGATTCAGTTGCGTTGACCCGGCGATGACTGAAAGCCTGTGCTGAAACCAATTAAAAACGGGCCGCATTTGCTCATTGTTGAGCTGAATAGCGGTAGACAGAAACAAAGCATTTGAACGTGTCGCGTCGCGCCAAACGACGTGGTTACCTTTGAGCTTGCTACCAATGTCCCAAATATATTTTTTGCTCTTGGAATTGTATTCGCGCTCGAACCACCGTTGAGGCCGACCGTTTGGGTAGGCAATCAACCACTCGCGTTGTACGCGCGCTGGCTCCACTGAAAATCCATACTGATACCGGACTCCCTTCTCTACGAAAATAACCTCAAACTCGCTCGCACCCCGGCGTGACCTTTCATCAAAAAGGTATGGCTTAACAAGAATGCGGTTTCCCTCCTGCATTGCCGCCGACCCGAGGATGAATGCCTGAACGAATTGGAGCCCAAGAAGCAAGTTGGTTTTACCGGCCGCGTTGGGTCCGTAGATGACGGCAGAGCGAAGCATCCGCGGAAAGGACGGTTGGCCAGACGCGAACGTGTGGCTCGAATTCCATTCCGTCGCTGCACTCGCCGTCATTTTCAGGACTTGGGTGTCCTTGAAGGAACGGAAGTTTGTGACACGAAATTCAATTAACACGATTAGCCCCATTAATCAAATTATTTTGGTATTTTCGCATAAAATAGGAAAAAATATCGATCTAATTGTTATTTTATTGAAAAATGTATCAGTATTTGCACTTTTATTGTATTGCGCTGCATGGGCGCCTAGAGGCGACTACCCCACTGCTCAAGGGCGGCCGTCAACTGGAGCCCTTCGCTTATGCAATATGCCAAATTATTTTTGCTGGTTCACGCACGCCGGGCGATCCGCGCGCTGAGCCACATTCGGTGCTGATGCCGTCCACCCGCGTGACCCTGCGCGCCACCGCCAAGCGCGCGTTGTCGCCGGCCGCGCTCGGTCCCTCGGTTTTGAGAAGATTCGCTCAAATTTTTTGATGAGTCGCGAAATGCAATTCCAGCAATCGGCGTGGGAACGCGGCGAAGCCACACTGTCGCCAGAGTGAAAAAGCGTCTTCAAATACCTGCTAACGCCCCTTCCACTGCGGCGGACGGCGTGCAACAAATGCTTTCACGCCCTGCCTGAAATCTTCACTCCCGTAGCACATCGCTACCAAGTCATCGTCGTTTACGTCCGCGATCATCGCCGCGCGCATGCGACGCATCTGTTCCTTGGTCACGCGCAGTGTCAGCGGCGCGAGCGCGGCGACTGAGCGGGCCAGCTCGTCGACGCGCGCATCCAGCGCCTCGGTGGTATCGACGACTTCATTGAGAAACCCCAGGGACCTCGCCTCGTCCGCTTCGATCAGGCGCGCCGTCAGCATCATCTCCGTGGTTCGCGCCGCCCCTATCAGGCTCACAAATCGGGAGAGGGACGCCACCGACAGGCAATTGCCAAGCGTGCGTGCCACCGGCACGCCGATGCGCGTGCTGCGCGTGCCGACGCGCAGGTCGCACACCGCTGCAATTGCCGC
>MEQV01000005.1:9121-10491 GCA_001770355.1 Betaproteobacteria bacterium RIFCSPLOWO2_02_FULL_62_17 | reverse complement strand
CCGCCGCCGGTGCAGGCCCCTGATATGGCGGCTATCACCGGCTTGGGACAGCGCTCCAGGGCGTTGAGCACCTGGTCCAGGTGCCGTTCGTAGGCGACGCCGTCATCACCGCCCTTGAACGCCAGGAATTGCGAGATCTCCGAGCCTGACGCGAACGCCTTGTCGCCCGCACCTCTTATCACCAGCGCGCGGATCGCCGCATCCGTCGCGATCTCCCCGGCGACTCGCGCCAGACCATCGTACATCTCGGGCGTGAGTGCATTGCGCGCCTGCGGCCGGTTAAGCGTGGCATGCGCGATGCAGTCGCGCACTTCGTAGAGAAGATCGTTGCTCATGGCTTTCCTGGTGTGTATTGGTTGAGTGCCGCATATTAGGCGGTCAGTGCCCATGCTGTCCGCCCCTCGCCATGCTGCCGCGATGGAGACAAGAAAAAACCATTCATCCCACACCAGCGTGCCAGTGCTACGATCCTCTGGTTGCCGTTTTCGCGATCCGAGGAGTTCCTACATGGGCGTTCGCCCCGACACTGAACAGCTCGACTGGTCCGCCTTCTGGCGCGTGGCGCCGAAAGATCTCGATCCGGTGGAGACGCAGGAATGGCTGACCGCGCTGGAGTCCGTCATCGACAATGCCGGCCGCGAGCGCGCGACTTATCTGCTGCGCAGGCTGCTCGATCACGCGCGCGAGCAGCGCGTCCCGATGCCGCCGGTGCTCAATACCCCATACTGCAACACGATCACGCTTGCCGATCAGGCCCAGTTCCCCGGCAACCTGGAGATCGAGCAGCGCTTGAGTTCCCTGGTGCGCTGGAATGCGCTGGCCATGGTGGTGCGCGCCAACCGCGTCAATCCGGAAACAGGCGGGCACATCGCGAGCTACGCATCTGCCGCGGATCTTTTCGAAACGGGCTTCAACCACTTTTTCCGCGCCGGCCAATCGGGAGATCTGGTCTACTTCCAGCCGCATTCCGCGCCGGGCGTCTACGCGCGTGCCTACCTCGAAGGCCGGCTCGACGAGGAGAATCTGGAAAATTACCGCCAGGAAACCGGCGGCAAGGGCCTTTCGTCGTATTGCCATCCCTACCTGATGCCCGATTTCTGGCAGTTTCCCACCGGCTCCATGGGCCTGGGACCGCTCAATGCCATCTACCAGGCGCGCTTCATGCGTTATCTGGAAAATCGCAGCGTTCTTGCATCGGGCGATCGCAAGGTATGGGCCTTTCCCGGCGACGGCGAAATGGATGAGCCGGAGTCCCTGGCGGGCCTGTCGCTCGCCGCGCGCGAGAAACTGGACAATCTGGTTTTTGTCGTCAACTGCAATCTGCAGCGTCTCGACGGCCCGGTGCGCGGCAATGGGTCGGTGATCCAGGA
>MEQV01000005.1:0-9114 GCA_001770355.1 Betaproteobacteria bacterium RIFCSPLOWO2_02_FULL_62_17 | reverse complement strand
GGCTTGTTCGCCGGCGCCGGCTGGAACGTCATCAAACTGCTGTGGGGCTCGGACTGGGACCCGCTGTTCGCGCGCGATCACGACAGGATAATCCTCAAGCGCCTCCACGAAACCGTGGATGGTGAATTCCAGCGCTATGCCGCCACCGACGGGCGCGCCAACCGCGAGCATTTCTTCAACAAGTATCCTGAATTGCAGGCGCTGATCGCGCATCTTTCCGACGACGATATCGACCGCCTGCGCCGCGGCGGGCACGATCCGGTCAAGATCCACGCGGCCTATCACGCCGCCATGCATCACAAGGGCCAGCCCAGCGTCATTCTTGCCCAGACCAAGAAGGGCTACGGCATGGGCCATTGGGGCCAGGGGCGCATGACCACGCACCAGCAGAAAAAACTGGATGACGAAGGCCTGCTGGCGTTTCGCGACCGCTTCGCGCTGCCCTTGAGCGACGAGCAGGTTCGCCAGGTCGAATTCTTCAGGCCTTCGGCGGATTCTCCCGAGATGAAATTTCTGCATGCGCGCCGCGCGGCGCTCGGCGGCTACCTGCCGCAGCGCAAGCGCCGCGGGCCGGCGCTTGCCGTGCCCGAACTGTCGTCCCTGCAGAAATTCATGGAAGGCACGCGCGGCCGCGAGCAATCGACCACCATGATCTTCGTGCAATTGCTGTCCCAGTGGCTGCGCGACGGCGATTTCGGCCGGCACATTGTTCCCATCGTCGCCGACGAAGCGCGCACTTTCGGCATGCAGTCGCTGTTCCGCCAGGTCGCGATCTATTCCTCGGTGGGACAACTCTACGACCCCGAAGACCGCGACGAGCTGCTCTACTACAAGGAGTCCCGGGACGGCCAGATCCTCGAAGAAGGCATCAGCGAGGCCGGCGCGCTTTCCTCCTGGCTGGCCGCGGCAACCAGCTACAGCGCGCATGGCGTGCCGATGCTGCCTTTCTACATTTTCTACTCGTGCTTCGGTTTTCAGCGCGTTGGCGACCTGCTGTGGGCAGCGGGGGATTCACGCGCGCGCGGGTTTCTTCTTGGCGCCACCGCCGGCCGCACCACGCTCGCGGGCGAAGGCCTGCAGCATCAGGACGGTTCCAGCCATCTGCTGTTCTCGACGGTGCCCAATTGCGTCGCCTACGACCCGTGCTTCGGCTATGAACTGACCACCATCATCGCTGAAGGCGCGCGGCGCATGCTGGAAGGTCAGGAAGACGTGTTCTATTACCTCACCGTCATGAACGAGAACTACGAACACCCGGCGATGCCGCCGGATGCGCGCGAAGGCATTCTCAAGGGCATGTACCGGCTGCGCGAGGGCGTTCCTTCCACGGCTTCGGCGGCGCGCGTGCAGTTACTTGGCTCGGGGACGATACTGCGCGAAGTGCTCGCCGCCGCGAATTTGCTTGCCGGAGACTGGGGCGTTGCCGCGGATGTCTGGAGCGTGACCAGTTTCACCGAATTGCGGCGCGACGGGCTGGACGCGGAACGCTGGAATCGCCTGCATCCCGGGGAGTCGCAACGGAGCACCTGGGTCGGACAATGCCTGGCCGCGGCCACGGGACCGGTCATTGCCGCGACCGACTATCTGCGCGCGGTGCCGGACTTGATCCGCGCCTGGGTGCCGCGGCGCTATGTGACGCTGGGCACCGACGGCTACGGCCGCAGCGACACGCGCGCGCGTCTGCGCGATTACTTCGAAGTCAGCCGGCACCATGTTGTGATCGCCGCGCTGCACGCGCTGGCCGAGGAGGGCCAGGTCACGCGCGCGACAGTCGGCGAGGCGATAACGCGCTACGGCATCGACGCCGCGCGCGCCAATCCCTGGGACGCCTGATTCGAAGCCTGCGCTATTTTCCCCTGCGGCAACCGATGGTGCCGCCTTTCTCGAAGTAGGCCGTTCCGGGTCCGCAGGCGAGCTTCGCCGCCGGCGCTTTGGCGCTGCAGGAGAATTCGCCGGAATTCCTGTTGTAAGAAGCCAGTTGCCAGCCATCAGGGCATGCCGGTGCCGCTGGCGCCGCTTTACCGGCCGCCGCGCCCTTCTGCGCCGCCTCCGCCGCTTTAGCGGCCGCCGCTGCCTTCTGCGCAGCCGGGGCGGTGATCGTCACAAAGGTCGAGGCGCTGCCGTTGCAGCCGAAAGTCTGCCGCACGCGTTGTCCATTCGCCTTGACCGAAAATCCGCCCGGCTTCGTAAACGTATGGTCGAAAGTACGCGGGAACAAACCTTCTTTCTGATTGATGATCCGGGTATCCGGGCTGTCGCCATCGCCATATTCGATGTAAATGCCGCAGTTGTCGCCTTCCTCGGCGGTGCCGGATACCGTGAACTTCACCGTAGCCTTGCCATCCTGCAGGACCGCGGTGGCCGTATTGGGTTCGATCTTGGTGATGTTGCCGGCGGCCTGTGCGTTGGCAAAACAACCCGCAATCAGCGCGGCCAGGGCAAGCAGCTTCCATTTCCCGTTCATAATGTTTTCTCCTTTTTGCAGAGGGCAAGACCGGTACTGCAGGTCCTGACGGCAATCTTAGACCCTTTGAACGGCCGGTTTGCGTTTCAGTCGCCGCTTCCGGAACTAAATCACGCCGCGCGCAACCGCCGCCGCGCCAATATCGGAGCTTGATCTCGATCAAATCGACCCGCCGCGGTAGTCCGCATGATGGCGCCATCGCGAGCAAACAGGGACGAGGCATGGATATTCGCGCAGACAGCCGGATCACGCGCATAACGGCGCCATCAACGGACGTTCTGAAAAGCACCTGTCGCGGCTGCCACGGCGGCTGCAGCGCACTGCTCCACGTGAGCAACGGGCGCATCACCCGCATCGAGGGCGATCCCGACGGGCCGCTGAACCATGGACGGCTCTGCCCGATCGGCGCGTCGGCCCTGCAACTGGTGCAAAACCCGGCGCGCCTCACCCATCCGCTGGTGCGCGCCGGTGCGCGGGGCGCGGGGCAATGGCGCCGCGCTTCCTGGGACGAGGCCTACGACATCATCTGCGAAAACGTCCGCAAGATCTGGGCCCGGCACGGCAAGGAAGGCATCGCCATCGGCACCGGCACCGGGCGGCACCACTGCAATTTCGTGCCGCGCTTCACCAACATGATGGGCACGCCCAACTGGTGCGAACCCGGCACGGCGCAGTGCTTCTTCCCGCGCGTCAACACCATGCACATGACCTACGGCGGCATGGCCTGGTCGGACTATCGCGGCGAGCGCATGCCCTCGGTGCTGCTGTTCTGGGGACACAACCCGCTTTATTCGAGCCCGGACGGCGAGGTCGGCTTTCAGGTGCGGGACGCGCTGCGCGCAAAGCCCAAGATCATCGTGGTCGACCCGCGGCGCAACCAGCTGGCCGAACAAGCCGACGTGTTCCTGCAATTGCGCCCCGGCACCGACGACGCCCTGGCGCTCGCCATGATCAACGTCATCATCGCGGACGGCAGCTACGACAAGGCCTTCATCGAGAAATGGACCCATGGGTTCGAGCAGCTCGCCGGGCGCGTGCGTGAATGCACGCCCGAGTGGGCCGCACCGATCACCTGGGTGCCGGCCGAGAAAATCCGCGCCGCCGCGCGGCTGTGGGTCCAGGCGCAGCCCGGCGCCATGGAATGGGGCTGCGCGATCGAGCACACGCCCAACACCATCCAGACGGTGCGGGCCATTTCCATGCTGCCCGCGCTCACCGGCAACATCGATAAACCCGGCGGCTGGTGCTTTGGCATGCGCGGACCGGCACCGTTCCCGTTCCTGCCCGAGGTACTGCCCGAGGAGCAGAAGGCCAAGCGCCTTGGCGCGGCCGAATTCCGGATGCTGGGCGGCGCGGGCTCGCTGGTGCCCTCGGCGCACATCCCTGCTGTGTTCAAGTCGATGCGCGAAGGCGACCCTTACTGGACCAAGGGATTCCTGGTATTCGGCAATAACTCGCTGTCCACTTACGCCGATGCGCGGTTGGTGCGGGAGTCGCTTGCCAAGCTTGACTTCCTGATGGTGGCCGACCTTTTCATGACGCCGACCTGCGAACTGGCCGACGTGGTGCTGCCGGTGGCTGCCTGGCCGGAGTTGGAGCAGATCGTCGCCATGCCTTATTTCGGCGAGGACGTGGTGCTGGCGCAGCAGCGCGGCGAACAAGTGGGTGAGTGCCGCGCCGACGAGAACATCATGACCGACCTGGCGCGGCGCCTCGGGCTGCCGCGCTGCGAGGAAAGTCCGCGGGATGTTTTCAACCAGCAGCTTGCGCCGCTGGGGATCACCTACGAACAATTGGCGAAGAACGGGCCGGTCAAGATTCCGATGAAATACGGCAAGTATCTCAAAAAGGGTTTCGACACCCCCACGGGAAAAATCGAGCTTTACTCAACCCGGATGGAAGAGCTCGGCTATGACCCGCTGCCCTATTACCAGGAGCCGCCGGAGAGCCCGGTGAGCACGCCCGAGATCGCCAGGGAATTCCCCTATGTGCTCACCACCGGCGCGCGCCTGCCGATGTACTTTCATTCCGAAGGCCGGCAGATCCCGAAATTGCGCAAAGGCCGACCCGAGCCGCAGGCGGAAATCCACCCTGAGGACGCGAAAAAACATGGCATCGCGCAGAACGACTGGGTGCGTATCTCGTCGCCGCGCGGCAGCATGCTGCAGCGCGCCCTGGTGACCACCGATATTCTCCCCGGCGTGATCAATTGCCAGCACGGCTGGTGGTTCCCCGAACGCAAAGGCTGGGACCACGGCATCTGGGAATCGAACGCCAACCTGCTCACCAGCCAGGCGCCGCCCTACGATCCGGCGATGGGAACCTACCAGCTGCGCGGTCTGTTGTGCAAGATCGAGAAGGCCGAAGCGCCTGAGGCGGCGTAGAAAAGGGGTTATATAAAGACCGTTGTTTGCGCTCGGATGGCTTCATCATCCGAGTGCAAACAACGGTCCGCACGGACGGGTTTATCGTCCGTGCAGGCCTTTTGCAAAAAGCCTACACGCTGCGCGTGTCAACCTCGTTTTCTGCACGGATATAAACCATCCGTGCAGAAAACGAGGTTCCTTATATCTCTTGCAGCGGTTTTTTAGACTACTTTATGAACTAACTCGCCGATATCCTGAATCCATAGCTTCAGCGTCTGGCCCGATTGCAGGAAGATACCGCGCTCGGCGCCGGTGCCGGCGCAGGTGCCGGTGAGAATCAAATCGCCGGGATGCAGGGTGATGCACTTGGACAGATGCGCGATCTGCTCGGCCGTGTTGAACAGCATCAGACCGGTGTTGGCATCCTGCATCAGCTGGTCGTCCAACCACAATTTCATGGCCAGGTTCTGCGGATTCTTGATATACGCAGCCGGCGTGATCCACGGTCCGAGCGGGCAGGCGCCCTCGAAGTTCTTCTGGCCTATCCAGTCGAATTTGAAGCCTGAATCATCCGGCAGGTGCGGGCGCTTGGTCATGTCGCGCGCCGACAGGTCATTGGCGATGGTGTAGCCGCAGACATATTTCAGCGCGTTCTCGATCGACACATTTCGGCAGGGAGTGCCGATCACCGCGGTCAGCTCGATTTCCCAGTCGACCTTCTTCGAATAGACCGGCAGCTTGACGTTGGTGCCCGGTCCGACCACGGTGCTGCGCGGCGCTTTCTGAAAGTGCCAGGGGTTCAAGCCCAGCGTATGCGGATCGGGATCGGGCGCCTTGCCCTGCTTTCTCGCCATGTTGTCGGCGTGGTCCTTGTAGTTGGCGCCGGCGCAGAAAATCGCGCCCGGCACCGGCACCGGCGCGGCAAGGCGAATCTTTTTCAACGCGATGCCTTTTGCGCGGCTCTTGCCCGCTTCGATGGCCTTGGTGCCGGCGACAAACGAGGCATGGGCTTTTTTCCAGTTGCGCAGCACCCCATCCATGGTCGCATAGGAGGTGTCGGTACCGACCCGGGCGGCGTCATAGACATTTTCACCGACCAGAATGCCGGCACGCACCTCTTTTCTGCCGGCGTGATAGCTCAGTAACTTGTAGCTCATGTTGCCCCCTGTCGTCGCTTTGTTGTCGCTGCTGGTCGAAATGGCGGAAGGAAAAGGCGCGCATTGTAGCCCCGCCGGGAAATTTTCGTGATTGCGGCGGACTCAGCTTGCGCCAATGTCGACTGCCATACCGGCTCAGTGTCCGCGACGCGATAGCAGCATGTTCGCATCGCGTGATTCGTCCTCGCTCTGGTCCGCCTTGAGGCGGATTGCCGCGGTACACCCGCCCCGCGCGTTGCGCACCAGTGTCAGCACGCCGCCATGGGACTCGACGATCGCCTGGCTGATGGAAAGACCCAGGCCCAACCCCGTCGCCTTGCTGGTGACGTAGGGCTCAAAGCATCGCGCCAGTTCCTCGTCGGACATTCCCGGTCCGTTATCCTCCACGGATATGTGCACCCAGCCCTCTTCCGGCAACCTCGCCCCTATCCGAATTCGCGGGTTCGCGACCTCCGCCACTGCGTCGACGGCGTTATGCAGCAGATTGAGCAGCACCTGCACGATCAGAATCTCGTCCGCGAGCACCGACGGCAGGTTCGTATCGAGCCGCGATTCCATCTGAACCCGGGCCTGGTTCAGGCGAAATGCCGCCAGTGTCCTGGCACTGCCAATCAGGTCCTCCACGCGAAGCGATGCGATATTCGGCTCCTGCCGCACAATAAACTGGCGGATGCCGCGCACCACCGCGGCCGCGGCCTGCGCCTGGGTCCCGGCGGCCTTCAAGGAGGAAATGACATCTTCAAGGGGGGCGGGATTCTCGCTCAACATGCGTACGCTTGCGCCGCAATAGCTCGATATCGCGGCCAGGGGCTGATTGAGTTCATGGGCCACCATGGACATGACGTGATCGAGCGTGCCGACCTTGTCCATGCGGTTGAGTTCCAGTTCCAGCCCACGCTGCCGGTTGGCGCTCCTGCGCGCCTCGGTGATGTCGCTGCACACGCCGCGATAGCCCGCGAGGTTGCCCTGTTCGTCGTTGAATCGCGAGCAGGCACATTGCAGCCAGACCTCCCTGCCGCTGCTATGCATCGCTGCCAGTTCAACGCGCCCGGCGGTGGCCGAGGCGCGTTCGAGGTCCAGTCCGAATCCAAACTCGATGCCGCGCTTGCCAAGGATTTCCCGGGGTGTGACACCGAGCAACGCATGGACTCTGCCGCTGGTAAAGCTGATCGCGCCCGCGGCATCGGTCTCCCACATCCAGTCGCGCGTGGAATCAACCAGATTGCGAAAGCGCGCCTCGCTGCTGCGCACCTGGTTGCCCAGCTTGCGTGAAATGTCTTCCGCGATATCTCTTGCCTTGGCCGTGCGCGTGAGGGTCAGCGCCAGCAGCAATGTTGCCGACAGGCCGATGGCCAGCGCCCACCAGACAATGGCGTCCTCGGGCGCGTCGATTTGCTGGCGAGCGGCCGCGGCCGTGATGTGAAACCGGGTACCGTCCAGCTGCGCCTCGCTGCGATGCTCCAGCCAGGATCTGCCATGCGCCACGCCCCCCTGGAGAGCGGGTGCCTGCCCCTGCGCTGCCGCGGTCTCAAACAGCAGGCGTTCCCGCGTGTCCGGTTCGTCGTCCGGCGCGGCCACGACTCGGATCGCGTAAGTGTCCATCGGCGGCCTATTTTTCCTTGCCAGAAACTCGGGAAGCCCCCCGTCAATCAGCTCGTCGGTGTTCAAGGCCACCGCCAGCACCAAGGGGCGGCTTTGATGCGCTGCGCGCAGCCCGTGATTGATCGCGCTCAAATGCACTGGCGCGCCGATGCCCTGCTCGTCCTCCGGCATGTACAGCGTCGGCTTGCCGGTTCGCCAGGTGCGGCTCAGCGCTTTGGCAAACTCCGGCGGCGCGCCGATTCGCCCGCGCTCGAACGCCGGCGCCCCGCTGCCTGCGGCGACCACGTCAATCAAGGCGAACGATGGCGTGGCGGAAGCCGCGCTGTCCGCGGGCGCGAGAAACGCGATCCAGCGGATCTCCGCTATCGCAAGGGGCCCGTCGCCGCCCAGGCGCGTCAATGCATGCAAGCTCTTGGCATCGCCCGATGCGCCGCTCTCCGCCACCGCGCGAATACTCCGGGAAGCGCTTACGGCTTCCTGCAAGCATATTTCGACTTTTTGCGCAAAACGCCTGGAACGCTGATCAAAGTGTTCCTGGGCTTCGCGATCGGCTTCCCACTGAAAATAGGTAAATGCCAAACCGGTGACCAGCAAACCGCCGATCAGCACCAGGATCGGCGCGCGCTGCGATGTGGCCAAGCCGGATATTTTCATCATCTATTGTGTCAAGTCATGCGGGCAGCCAGGCACAGGCCAAGTCAGAGCCCGTGGAAACGCCCGGCTGCAGGTCAATGTGTATATCAGTGTTGGCTTTTGCATGGACACACCAGAGTAGAAATGCGCTTGCGCAATTCCGGTTAAATCGCTAATTTAGCGCCCAGCGAGCCAGTTGGCGCGCAGCGCGCTCAATTGTCGGCCATCTTCCGCCATTTGCCGACGCGGCGGGCGCCGAATACCTTGCTCGAACGCCCAAGAATAAATAAATGTAAGGGCCATGATCTTGATGAATGCAGTGGGAAGCACAAAAAAAACATCGCAAGAATTCGCCGCTCCGGGCAATGGAACCCGCGTGGTTCTGGTCGACGACAGTTCCGCCGTGCGTCATTCCACGCGATTATTGCTGAAAACCGTCGGGCTGGAACTCTTGTCGTATCACAGCCCGGTGCAGTTTCTCGAGGAACTGCCCGAGTCAAGCTGCATATTGCTCGATATTCGCATGCCGGAGATGAGCGGTATCGAGGTCTATCGCCGGCTGCGCGAAGCCGGCGTGGCAACGCCGGTCATTTTCATGACCGGCCACGGTCAGGTCGCCATGGCGGTAGGCGCGATGCGCGACGGCGCCTTCGATTTTCTGGAAAAGCCGGTCGAGGACCAACGCCTGATCGACGTGATTTTCGCGGCGATTTCCCGCGACAAGGAGCGGCGCGAAGCCGCCGGATCGCGCGGCCTCCTCGCGGAAAAACTGGCACGGCTTACGGCTCGCGAGCGCGCCGTGGCGGATCTGATCGCGGAAGGCCATTCCAGCCGCGAGGTCGCGGAAAAACTTTCCCTGAGCGTGCGCACGGTGGAGGGCTACCGCAGCCGC
>MEQV01000004.1 GCA_001770355.1 Betaproteobacteria bacterium RIFCSPLOWO2_02_FULL_62_17 | reverse complement strand
CCCGGCGGACATGATTCTTTTCAAGCAGCACGAATTCGCGGGTTTCGTCACCGATCTGGGCGGCGTTACCTCGCATACCGCGATTGTCGCGCGCAGTCTGGCGATCCCCGCGATCGTCGGCCTGCACAACGCGCGCGCCATGATTCGCGAGAACGAACTTTTGATCATCGACGGCCGGCAGGGCGTGCTGATCGTCAACCCGAACCAGCAGGTCCTCGATGAATTCCGCCGCCGCCGCGACCTGATCGAGGCCGAGCGGCACAAATTGAAGGCCTTGCGCTCCGCGCGCGCGGCCACGCTGGATGGCCATGAGATAACGCTGCAAGCCAATATCGAACTGCCCCAGGATGTCGAGGAAGCGCGCGAAGCGGGAGCCTCGGGCATCGGCTTGTTTCGCAGCGAGTTCCTGTTCCTCAATCGCGCCGACCTGCCGGAGGAAGACGAACAGTTCGAAGCGTATCGACAGGTCGTCAAATCCATGGAAGGCATGCCGGTCACGATCCGCACCCTGGATCTGGGGGCCGACAAGGTAATGTCCGGCGGCGGACTGAAGGGCCCGAATCCCGCGCTGGGATTGCGGGCGATACGCTACTGCCTTGCCGAACCGCAGATTTTTCAAACGCAATTGCGCGCGCTGCTGCGCGCCTCCCACCATGGAAAGATACGCCTGCTGATTCCCATGCTCGCGCACGCGCATGAGATCGACCAGACGCTTGCCGCCATCGCGCAGGCCATGGCCGAGCTGGATGAGCGCGGCATTTCCTATAATCGATCGGTGCAAGTGGGCGGCATGATCGAGATTCCCGCGGCTGCCCTGTCACTGGGTTATTTCGTGCGCAAACTCGATTTTCTTTCGATCGGCACCAACGACCTGATCCAGTACGCCCTGGCCATCGACCGCAACGACGACGCCGTCGCGCATTTGTATGACCCGCTTCACCCCGCGGTGCTGCAGCTCATCGCGCAAACCATCGCCGCCGCCAACAAGGCGGACATACCGGTGGCGGTATGCGGTGAAATGGCGGGGGATCTCAGCGCGACGCGATTGCTGCTGGGTCTGGGCCTGAGGGAATTCTCGATGCATCCGGCGCAATTGCTGGCCATCAAGCGCGAAGTCCGCCGCACTGATCTTGCGGAGGTGACTGCCATGGCCAAACGCGTCATGCGCACCCAGGATCCGCGCAAGCGCAAGCGCCTGCTCGACCATCTCAACCGGCAGACCGACTGAATTCCCCTGGTCGTCGCCCTCCAGGACCGCGCGGCCAAAAGCTCGCCGCGCTGCTTCCAACAGCCGGCGCGAGATTTATGCGACGGCGGTCTTCCTATAGGACCGCGCGGCCAAAAGCTCGCCGCGCTGCTTCCAACAGCCGGCGCGAGATTTATGCGACGGCGGTCTCATCCAGCGTGTTTGACCGGATTGCGTTGTTGCGGTAAGTTTCGCTATCGCGCCGATTTGATGGTCAGCTTGCGGGCGCGTAATAAATTCGGCTAAAGAGAGGGAAACCCGTTCAGCGCCGATTTATGCAAGCTGAGCGGGTTTTTGTTTTTTGAGGCGGCGTTTGGCTGAATCCGGCCGCATCGCCAGGTAGAGACAGGTCATGAACCAAGAGCAATCCGTCGGCGTGGTCCGGCCTCAGGACCAGCACTTTGGCGAGCCGCTGCGCTTCCGCAGCGGTGCCATGCTCGACTCTTATACGCTCAGATACGAGACCTACGGCAGCTTGAACGCCGACAAATCCAACGCGGTGCTGGTCTGCCATGCGCTTAACGCCTCGCATCACGTGGCGGGCTTCTACGAAGACGACCGCAAGAACATCGGCTGGTGGGACAACATGATCGGCCCGGGCAAGCCGCTGGACACCAACCGCTTCTTCGTGATCGGCGTGAACAATCTGGGCGGCTGTTTCGGCTCGACCGGCCCATCCAGCATCGACCCCAGATCGGGATTGCCCTACGGCTCCACCTTTCCGGTGGTAACGGTGGAAGATTGGGTGAATGCGCAGGCGCGCCTGGCCGATACCCTGGGAATCGCCCGGTTTGCGGCGGTCATGGGCGGCAGCCTGGGCGCAATGCAGGCGCTGCAATGGGCAATTGCCTACCCGGAACGCGTCAATCACGTGGTGGCCGTCGCCGCCGCGCCCACGCTGTCGGCGCAGAACATCGCCTTCAACGAAGTCGCGCGCCAGGCCATCACCACCGATCCGGATTTTCACGGCGGCAACTATTACCAGCAGGGGGTGGTACCGCGGCGCGGCTTACGCCTTGCACGCATGATCGGCCATATTACCTATCTTTCCGATGATGCCATGATGGAAAAGTTCGGCCGTTCCCTGCGCGAGGGCAAGCTGGGATTCCATTTCGACGTGGATTTCGAGGTCGAGTCCTATCTGCGGCATCAGGGCGACAAGTTCTCGGAGTACTTTGACGCCAATACCTACCTGCTGATCACCCGCGCCCTGGATTATTTCGATCCCACCCAGGACACCGGGGGCAGCCTCACACAGGCCTTTGCCCGCGCGCGGGCGAGGTTTCTGGTCGTCTCGTTCACCTCCGACTGGCGCTTTTCACCCGAAAGATCGCGGGAGATCGTCAAGGCGCTGCTCGACAACCGGCGCGACGTGTCCTACGCGGAGATCGACGCGCCGCATGGGCATGATGCATTCCTGCTCGACGATCCGCGCTATCACGCGCTGGTAAGAAGCTTCTTCGAATCGGTTCACGCGGAGCTTGTCACGTGAGCGGCACCGGCACTTTTTCCCTGGCGGGCCGCCCGGATCTGGAGGCCATCGCCCAATGGGTCAGGCCCGGGTCGACGGCACTGGACCTGGGTTGCGGGGACGGCCTGCTGCTCAAATACCTTCGCGAGACCAAGGGCGTGCGCGGCTACGGCGTGGAGATCGACGATGCAAGCGTGCTCGCCTGCGTAAAAAACGGCGTCAATGTCATCCAGAGCGATCTGGAGCGCGGCCTGGCGGGATTCGATGCCGGTTCCTTCGATTACGTGATCCTGTCCCAGACGCTGCAGGCGGTCCGCCACACCGAACAGATCGTCGGGGAAATATTGCGCGTCGGCCGCCAGGGAATCGTCACCTTCCCCAATTTCGGCCATTGGTCGCAACGGCTGCAGATATTTTTTGCCGGGCGCATGCCGGTATCCGACGTGCTGCCCTACCAGTGGTACAACACGCCCAATCTGCATCTGTTCACCATCGCGGACTTCGAGAATTTCTGCGCCGGCCACTCGATCCGCATCCTGGAGCGCCTGGCGCTGCACGGTGGCCGCGCGGTGAAACTCATGCCCAATCTGCGCGGCACGCTGGCGGTGTTTCGCTTCGAAAACGCCGTTTTTTGAGAAACCGGGCTACTTGAGCACCTGAAAAAGGTTGTTGAAGTCGTCGGTCCAGGTCGCAAGGCCTGCGGGAATCTCTATTTCCTCGGTTGCGCCGGCAAACGCTTCCATGGTGAAAATCTCAGGGCGCCGCGTGACCAGTACCCAGTCGGTCGACGACCCGAAGCGCGACTCGCCGTCATCGGCGATATTCAAAGCCTTCAGTCCGCGCGCATCCGCGAGCAGCCTGACCACCGGCTTCAGGTCCAGATAGCGATTGGTGACATGGAAGGCGATCACGCCGCCCGGCTTCAGGTGCTTCAAATAGGCATCCATGGCTTGAAGCGTAATCAGGTGCACCGGTATCGCGTCGCTGGAAAATGCGTCCACCGCCAGAATATCGTACTGCTGCGCCGGCTCGCGCTCCATTGCCAGCCGCGCATCGCCCAGCACGGTCTCGATCTTCGCGGCGGAATCCGGGAGGTAAGTGAATTCCTTGCGCGCCACTTCGATCACCTGGGGATTGATCTCGTAGAAACGGACCACATCCCCTTTGCCGCCGTACACCGCGAGCGTGCCGGCTCCCAGGCCGATCACCCCGGCGCGCAAGGGTTCTTTCGAGAATGCCGTAAACAGGCGTCCAACGCCCGATCCCTCGGTGTAATAGGTGGTGGGTTTGCGCTGATATTCGGGATCGAAGGACTGTTTGCCGTGCATGATGACGCCGTGCACCAGATTGCGCACGCGCTCGCTGCCCTCGCCGTTCTCCTGCACCCGCAACATGCCGAAGAAATTGCGCTCCATGAGCAGCGTGGTGTCGGCCAGATACTCGTGCTGGTACAGGTAGACGTACCAGCCGGTTGCGGCGGTAGCGCAAAGCGACAACACCACCATGACCGAGCGTGACAGCGCGACCGGGGAAACGGCGCCGGGAATGCGCGCGGCGATTGCCGCCACTCGGTCCGCAAATGCGCCTCCGGCAGTGCCCTGCCGGAACATCAACAGCGTCGCGAGCAGACCACCCACCACCAACGCCAGCGGCAATTCGTAATAGGCGGAGAATATTCGCGGAGCGGCAACCCCCACGAACAATCCGCCCAGCGCGCCGCCCAGGGAAATCATGAGGTAAAAGCGCGTCAGGTAGCGCGGCGCGGGTTTGGCGAGCGCCAGTTCCCCGTGGCAGAACATGCAGGCGACGAACAGCCCGATGCAATATAGCGGCACCGCTTTCTTGATTTCCAGGACGCCGCTGTTGGCCTGCAGTCCCCAGGCCATGGCGGGCAGCAGCGCCAGGAAAGGAATCACAAACAGCCAGCGGCGATACCAGCCCCGCCCTTCGAAACACAGGATGAAAGTCAGCAGGTACAGCGTCAGCGGCACGAGCCACAACAGCGGAATGGAGGCAATGTTCTGCGTAATGTGGTTGGTCACGGCCAGCAGCATGATGGTGCCCAGCGCCGCGAGCGCGAGCCACAAGGCATACGCCGCCACGCCCGGTGCCGGTCCTTCCGCGAGCGGCTCGGCGAATTCGGCGCGCGCGGCAATCGCCGCGACCGGGCGCGCCGCAAGGATCACGCTTGCCGCGCAAAGCAATGCGAACAACACGAAGGCAATGCTCCAGGTGAGCGCCTGAGTGCGCGTATCGATCAGCAATTCGATGGCAAAGGGAAAGGCGAGCAAGGCCAGCAGCGAGCCGAAATTGGACAGGGCAAACAGCCGATAGACGCGCTCGCCGCCGTAGCGCCGCGCGAAGCAGGCCTGGATCAGCGGGCCGGTCGAGGAAAGCAGGAAATAGGGCAGACCGATAGTGGCGCCCAGCAGCGCCAGAATGCGCCAGACGGGATCTTCATCGCCGCCGGGCTTCCAGGCGGCGTCGGCGACGATGGGCAGCACCGCAAGGCTGGCTGCCAGCAGCACGCAATGCAGGATTGCTTGCGCCCGCGGGTTGAGCCTGCGGATGCTCCAGTCGGAATAGGCGTAGCCGGCCAGAAGCAGCATCTGGAAGAACACCATGCAGGTATTCCAGACCGCGGGTGAACCGCCGAACCAGGGCAGGATCTGCTTGGCGATGATGGGTTGGACCAGAAACAACAGAAATGCGGACAGAAAAATGGTAAAAGCAAATACCGGCATGTCGCGCCCTGTGAGGATTCGGGAATGGCTTCGATGCGGCGAAGCGTCAGCTTAAAACAAGCGCCGGAGTAAAATATCGGCGCTTCGCGAGAAGCGCGCAGTATAACTTCACGCGCCGTCCCGCCACACGGAACCGCATTGAACGCTGCTTTGAACGACAGGCCCCGCCCGCAAAGCCCTCCCCTGCTGCGCTCCAAGTTTTTCTGGGTCGCCCTGCTGTACTTTTCCGAGGGTTTCCCGCTCGGTCTGTTCTTCGATCTGTTTCCCGTGTACTTTCGCCAGCGTGGCGTCGACCTGGCCAGCATCGGCCTGTTAAGCCTGCTGGGGCTCGCCTGGACCGTCAAGTTTCTCTGGGCACCTGCGGTCGATTATTACCGCCATCACCGCTACTGGATGGTCGCAGTCGACTGCCTGATGGGCGTGATGTTGATCGTCCTCGCGCAGACCGCCGGATTCGGTCCGTGGGTCTGGTTGGTCATCGGGATTTTCACCATCCTGTCGGCGACCAACGACATCGCCATCGACGGCTACACCATCGAACTGCTCGACAAGAACGAGATGGGGCTGGCCAATGGCGTGCGCATCGGCTTTTACCGCGTCGGGATGCTGAGCGCCGGCTTCATCCTGATCCTCAGCGACCACATCGGCTGGTTCTGGTCTTACTGCGTGGCCGCTGTCCTGTTCCTGTTCTGCGCCGCCGCGTGCTGGTGCGCGCCGCGTGAACGGCTGGCAGCGCGTGCCGCCTACGAAACATCCGCGTTCGCCGAATTGAAATTCCTTCTTGCCCGGCCCGGGGTCGCGCTGGCGATCATGCTTTTCGTGCTCGGATTGCTATGGCCGGTCACCGCGAGCCTGCCAGGGCATTGGCTGGCCGATGCGCAGCGCGCATGGTGGTTCAGGGCGGGCATACCGGTCACGGCATTTCTGCTTGCCGGCCTGCTGATCGCCGCGCAAGTGCGCGGCGCAGCGTCGACGCGTGGCGGCGCACTGGCGCAAGGGCCGATATTTGGCGCGCTGGTGGAACTGCTTGCCCGCCCCGGCATGTTGCCGATTCTTGTTTTTATCCTGATCTTCAAGCTCGGCGATTCCTCCATGGGTTTCATGATCAAGCCCTTCTGGGTCGACGCGGGTTTCAGCAACCAGCAGATCGGCCTGGTGTCGGTGAACGTCGGTTTGCTGCTCTCCATCCTTGGCGGCCTGGTCGGCGGCTGGTATACCGACCGCGTGGGCATCTTCAGGGCGCTCTGGATGCTGGGCCTGTGGCAGGCATTCTCCAATCTCGGCTACGCCTGGGCGGCCTGGACCGTGCCCCTCGCGCCGCAGGGCGCTGATATCGCCGTGCACCATCAATGGGCGATGTATGCGGCAAGCGCCACTGAATCGTTCACCGGTGGATTGGGAACCGCGGCATTCCTGGCTTTTCTCATGGCAATCGTCAACAAGGAGCGCTCCACCACCGAGTATGCGATCCTCTCCTCCCTGTTCGCGTTCTCGCGCTCCTTGTCCGGGGGCGCCAGCGGCTTCGGCGTGGAGGCCATGGGTTACGGCGGGTACTTCCTGCTGACATTCTTTCTGGCGTTCCCCGCGTACTTTCTGTTGCCCTGGGTGAGCCGCATGCTCGGGCAAACCGATTACGCCAGCGTCAAAGCGACGGACGGCCGATAAACGGAACTGCCAGTCCGGGGTTTGCAGCCTTGGCCGGCGTCGATCCGCCATCGCCGTTGCAGCGCCTGCTTTGCCCTGATTGTGCTCAATCGCGGTTGAATTGCCAGGGAAAAGGCTTTAGAGTTTGCCTTCGATAGGTCGGATTCAAGGTGGTTTCCAGTCAGGAACCGCTGCCTGGGAACCGCAATAACCTGACGAAAGGCCGGGATCGCCGGCTATTTTTTTCTGCGAGGATCCAATGGAAAGTGAAATCAGCCGCGACAAGCTCGTAACGGATTTGAAAGTTGTGATTGCTGATGCCGAGGAACTGTTGAAGGCGACCGCCAGTCACGCCGGCGAAAAAGCCGCGGCAGCACGACTTAAGATTCAGGACAGTATCGACGGCACAAAGGAAAAGTTGGCCCATCTTAGCGAGGCCGGTGTGTACAAGGCCAAAGCGGCAGCTCGCGCCACCGATGACTACGTGCACGATAATCCCTGGCAGGCGGTGGGTATTGCCGCGGCGGCCGGTGTGGTGCTTGGCCTGTTGATCAGCCGCAGATAACAGTTCGGTCCCCGATATGACCGACGGCAGCAGCCGCGGCGAAGGCTTGCTTGCCTCGATGCGCAGTCTTGTCCGCAGCCTGATTGCGATGGCGCAAACGCGCCTGGCGATTCTCGCCAGCGATCTGGAGGAGCAGGGCGCATGCCTGGCGAAGATCCTGGTCTTCGCAGCGCTCAGTGCCGTGGGCTTGTTTTTCTCTACGGCGCTGCTTATTGCCTTTGTGATCGCGGCCTTTTGGGAAAATCGCCTGACAGCGATCGGGATTCTATTCGCCGTATTTCTGGCGCTTGCGCTGTGGGCATTGGCAATCCTCAGAAAGCACTTGGCGGAACGGCCCAAACTGTTAGCGGCAACCTTGGCGGAACTGGACAAAGACAAGGCCTCGCTCTCCGGCGTCCATGAAAACGATAGCTGAGATTCGCGCGCTGCGCGAACCGCTGGTTGCCGAATCGGCCCGCCAGCGCGATGCCATCGGACTGAGGTATTCATCCCTGCAGGGACCCGCCAACGCGGTCGCGCTTGGCCTTGGCGCGCTCAGCTGGCTGCGGCGGCACCCGCTGGTGGTCGGCGTGGCCGCGGCAGTGCTGGTGGTAGCGCGGCCGCGCCGCGCATTGCGGCTTGCCACCCGCGGTTTGATTCTGTGGCGCTTATTGCGCGCGATCAGGGATTTCCTCAGGCAAACGGGGGTCGCCTCGTGAGGAATTATGTCAAGCCCATCAAAAGCTTCTACGCGGTCATGGATCGCAAGCGGGCGAACATGCGGCGCGAGTTTGCATTGGTGCAGGGGCTGATGCCACTCTTGATGAAACCGCGCAACCGCCAGAAATGGACGCGTGAAGACAGGCGGGAACTTGCGCTGCACATGAAACGCATGGCGCAGCTCAGTCCTTACATCGCGGTGATCGTGCTGCCGGGTGGATTTGCGATGCTGCTGGTGCTGGCATGGTGGCTGGACCGGCGTCGCGGCCGTGGCACGCGCCCACCGCCCTCAGGCGTCCGCGAGAACAGGTAAAGCGGCGCCCCCCCCGGAACGCGTTCGCGCCGCTGCAGCGCAACCGGTCTCAGTGGTCGGAAAAAACCTTCGCCGGCTTTTTCGCGTCGATAAGAACAAAAGCGATACGGCAGGTCTTATTGCCGCGATTGGCCCAGCCATGCCAGGTCCCCTGCTGGACCATGACATCGCCCTGATTCATGTGTACTTCCTTGCCATCGTCGAGAATCATGTCGCACTCGCCTTCCATCAACAGCACATAGTCCACCGTATTGGTCCGGTGCATCAGCGCCGGCGTTCCGGGCGGGAGTTCCAGCATTCGAAAAATGCTGCCGCTGGGTCCCGGGCTGAGCTGCAGCTTGGTCGCGACCGGGTCGGCGCCGCTCGACATGTCCACGGGCATCTGCGAAGTCGCCCACAGCGCGGCATTCTGTACGTTCTTGTCCTTCACGCCCGGTGTGGATTCCAAAACTGTATCGATCCCGATGATCGCTTTCCCATTGGCATCGTGAGAGCTGACAATCCGGCGAATCTTGAATGGCATTTCTGACTCCTTGATTTCGTCCCCGAAGGGACACTCCGCTGATGCGGCTGGGTGCCCGCCGCGCGAATACGGCGTGGGTGGTGGGCAAATATACGCTGCCGATCAGGCGCGCCGCAATAGCCTAGGCCGCACGAGCCGGAACTAAACAGCTTGCGTTGTTTTGGCAGCCACTTTTCCCGTGAATTTTAAAAGTTGCAAGAGCGCAACTTTTAAGATTCACGGGACGTATACAAACCCACTACCTCGCCAAGTACCGGAACATGATAGGCTTTTGGCGATCGACGCAAGCGGTTCCCCCGCGTCGCCGCGCATGCCTGCGCGGTCCTGTCCACCTGAGTTTTTACGGAGGTTCAAATGTTTTCAACCGACTGGCAGACTTCAAAGCGCGAGTACGGCGTTGTCATAGAACGCAATGTCGAGATTCCGGTGGGAAACGGCGTTTCGATGAAAGCCGACATTTACCGGCCTGATGGGCAGGGCAAATTCCCGGTGTTATTTACGCCCAGCCCCTACTCAAAGGAAGTGCAGGGCATGGCGATGATGCCCAACGGCTTCACTTATGCGCGCGGCTGGATCGAATCGGGTGATTTCAATTTTTACGTGCGGCGCGGCTACGCCATGGTGATAGCCACCATCCGCGGCGCGCGCGGCTCGGGTGGCAGCTTCGGCAACATCGAGCCCGACCCGCAAACGATCAAGGACCTTTATGAAGCGATTGAATGGCTGAGCGCGCGCCCCTGGAGCAGCGGCAAAGTGGGCATGAATGGCGTGTCCTATTTTTCCATGGTCGCCAAGCGCGTGGCCGCGCTCAAACCCCCTCACCTCGGTGCCATTTTTTCGCCCTATGGATTCACCGACGGTTATCGCGATTTGCTGTATCGCGGCGGCATTCTGGCACCGGACTTTACCGAATACTGGGCGCGCAGGCAGGCACCGTTCTTCACCATTGAGAACTCGCTGCGCAAAAAGTGGGGCGATGAAAAATACAACGCCGCAATAAAGGCCGCCATGGCCGACCCGGAGATCATGTCCAACCCGCTGCTGGTCACCGCGCTGCGGGCCCCGGACAGCGGCGGGAATCCGATGCTGGTGGAAATCCTGCTCAATCCGCTGTGCAACGAGTACTGGAGGGAACGCGCGGTCAATTTCGAGGCAGGCTGCGAAGTGCCGGCCTACCTCGGCGCGGACTGGGGCATGTTCGGTTTGCACCTTCCGGGGGACGTGCGCGCCTATGAGCAATGGAAGGGTCCGAAGCGCCTGACCATCGGGCCGCCGATCTACCTGGATCGGCCCTGCTATCAATACGACTATGAGTCCTTGCGCTGGTTCGATTACTGGCTGAAGGGCGTGAAGAACGGCATCATGGACGAAGCGCCGGTGCAGTTGTTCATCGAAGGCACGGGCGAGTGGAAGCAAGCCACCGATTGGCCGGTGCCGGGAACGCGCTGGACGCCTTTCTACCTGCACCAGGGCGGGCTGCTCTCGGAGCACGAGTTCTGGCCGAACGAGGGTTTCTCCACTTACGAGGATTCCGCATTCAGCCATCAGGGCGTGGAGTTCTGGACGCCCAACATGGTCGAGGCCACCGAGATCTGCGGACCGATCGCTCTCAATGTTCATGGCTCAAGCACCGACACCGAAGTGCTCTGGTTCGCCACCATCCTGCACCGCGATGCCGCCGGCAAGCAGCGCATCCTTACCCGCGGCTGGCTGCGCGGCTCGCAGCGCAAGCTCGACGAGAAGCGCTCCAAGCCCTGGCAACCCTATCACACGCATGACAAGCGCGAGCCGCTCAAGCCCAATCAGGTCTATGAGTTCAACGTGGAAATTCGTCCCATCGGCATTCTTTTGAAGCCGGGCGAGTCCATCGGTCTGCGCATCAAGAGCGCCGACAACGATCCGCCGACCAACATCACCGAGGATATCGGCCTGGGTTCGGTATCGCGCCCGATGGCCTCGCATGTGTCAGTGCACCACAACATCGACAATCCTTCACATCTGCTGCTGCCGATCACGCGCGGCAACCGCATCGGCACCTTTATATCGGGAGGCAAGCTGCCGCCGCTCGCAAAAGGCTGAGCGGGGAACGCCATGGCGCAGCACTGGGAACGATTTCTCAACCAGCGCGACCGCGAAGTGCTGCAGGCGCTGGGATATGGCGCGCGCATGGGATTGGGCGCGCGCCCGGCGCTGCTCATCATCGACACCAATTACGAATTCTGCGGCGAGCGGCCGCTGCCTATCCTCGAATCGATCAGACACTGGCGCGGCTCCTGCGGTGAACAAGGCTGGGCAGCCGTGGCCGTGATGAAACGCCTGATCGACGCGGCGCACGGCAAAGGTCTGCCGGTGTTCTATTCCACCAACGCGCGGCGCGCGGATCGATGGGATGCCGGAAGCTGGCGCTGGAAAAGCGCCGGGGAGCGTGCCAGCGGCCCGCGCGACCCCAGGCTTGACGACATCGTCGCCGAGATCGCGCCGCTGCCGCAGGACATCATCATCAGGAAGACCAAGCCCAGTGTTTTCTTTGGCACGCCGTTTCTGTCGTTCTTGAACCTGCTCAAGGCGGATTCGCTGATCGTCTGCGGCGGCACCACCAGCGGCTGCGTGCGTGCCACGGTGCTTGACGCTTTTTCCGGGAACCTGCGTTGCGCGGTGGTGGCCGACGGCTGCTTTGACCGCGTTGAAATGTCGCATGCGATGAATCTAGTGGATATGCAGACAAAATACGCCGATGTCATCGACGCCGGCGAGGCGTTGAAATTCATTGGCGGCCTGGAGCCGGGAATGTTCGAGCTGCCCGGTTCGCGCGCATAGCGATTTTTCCCCAACCTTGCAAGGAGCAAAATGCCGGTATTGATCATAGGTTCAGGTTTGGTAGGTTCGCAGATCGCCAGAATCCTGGTGGAGCAGGGCGAACGCCCCATCGTTCTGGACCAGAGGCCGCAACGCGAAGCGCTCGCGCAGATTGTCGACGTCTCGAAAATCGACCTGGTCGAAGGCGATGTCCTGCGTCCGCTGACCTTGAGCCAGGCGATCTGCAAGGGCAATATCAGCGCGATCATCCATACCGCCGCGCACCCGATGCTCACGCTGGGTGCGCAGCGCGATCCCTATGCGGCGATCCAGCTCAATATCATGGGCACGGTCAACGTGCTTGAGGCGGCGCGGATCCACGGCGTCAAGCGCGTGGTGGTTTCCAGCTCCAGTGTGCTCAACGGGCACATGGCCGGCGGAGAGGACGGCGGTGACATGACGCGCGAGGAGGCTTTCCCGCGCCCGAGCACGTTTTACGCCGCCACCAAACAGGCGGTGGAAAGCATCGGCCACAACTATGCCGCCATCGGCATCGAGTTTGCCGCGATGCGCTATGGCCCGGTCGCGGGCCCGTGGGGCGGTCCTGGCGGCGGCGGTCCAACGCTCATGTTTCGCGACATGATGGATAACGCGATCGCGGGCCGGGAAGCGGTGATCCCCAGCGCGGCCATGGAGTGGGTGTATTCCAAGGATGCGGCGCGCGGCACGGTGCTGGCAGCGCAGGCGGCCACCCTTCCGTCGCGCGTTTTCAACATCACCATGGGCAAAGCGATCAGCGCCGAAGAACTTATGGCCGCGCTGAAGGAAGTGTTTCCGGCGGTCAAGGTCCGGCATGACAAGCCCCTGGCCCCCGGCAGCGCACGCTCGAAGCCCGCAGAAATTGCCCGCGCGAAAAAAATACTGGTTTACGAGCCCGAGTTTCCCATGGTCGGGGCGATGCGCGATTACCTTGAATGGTCGCGAAAGTTTGCCAAGGCGAAGTGATTGCGGATTGGCGGGCGAATGTGGTCGGCGCGATCGCCCTCTCTGGTCATCGGATTGAACTCGCAATGATCCTGGCGGATGCGAAGTGAACCCGATGGCCAAATCGCCCTGGACCTCGGCGTACCCGCTGCTGGCGCTGACCGCGTTTCTGTGGTCGGCCAATTTCGTCATTGGCCGCGGCATGCAAGCGCAATTGCCGCCTCTGGCCATGGCATTCTGGCGCTGGATCTTCGCGTTTGCCGTTTTGCTGCCGTTCGCCTGCGCGCCGATGTGGCGGCAGCGAGCGGTCATCGCTCGCGACTGGAAAGTGCTGGTTCTTCTGGGCGTGCTGGGCGCTGGGAGTTTCAACACCCTGGTCTACGTCGGCCTGGGTTCCACCACGGCAACCAATGCGCTGTTGTTGAATTCCTCCATACCGGTGTTGATAGCGGGCATCGGCTGGCTGTTCATGGCTCAGAGGGTGCGCCTGCGCCAAGCCGCGGGAATTCTGCTGTCGCTGTGCGGCGTCGCAATCATCATCTTCCAGGGGGAGACAGATCAGTTGCTCGCCTTGCGCTTCAATGCGGGGGATATCTGGGTGTTCGTCGCCATGATCGTGTGGGCCGTCTACACCCTGATGCTCAAGCACCGTCCCGCAGACCTCGCGCCCCTGCCCTTCCTCGCCGCGACCATTCTGGTGGGCGCGGTGGCGAATCTACCCTTCTATGTCGCGGAGCTGGCTGGCGGTGCGCAGGCGCGCTGGACCGCGGCAAGCTTCGCCGCCATCGCCTATTTGGGCATCTTCCCGTCAGTGATCGCCTACCTGTGCTGGAATCGAGCGGTTGCGGAAGTCGGACCGGCACGTTCCGGCATTTTTATCCATTTGATGCCGGTGTTCGGCACGCTGCTCGCGATCCTGTTTCTCGATGAATCGTTTCATGCCTTTCATGCGGCGGGATTCGCGCTGATTCTTGCCGGTATAGTCATCGCGAGCGTGGCCGACGGGAACCGATCACCGCGACCCGATGTCATCGGCGATTAATTCGCCGAGCAACCCCTGCAAGGCACCTCGCTCGGCTGCCGGATCCACCTCAAAGCGCCGCTCCCTGACGCCCGCAGCAAGCGAGTCAAGCCAGTCGGCATCGCCTTGCGCGCGCGCCAGCAAGGCCGCCAGCGCTTTCTCGTCGCCGACCGGGTAATAGCCGGGATAATGGTCCCCGAGCAATCCGATGTTGCCCGGCACCGCGGAGGCGATGACCGGCACGCCGATGCCGATGGCCTCGGACACCACATGCGCGCCGCCTTCCATGACGCTCGATATCACCATCACGTGACTTCGCGCCAGCCAACGCATGGCACGCGCGTGATCGGCTTCGCCCAGCCAGCGATAGCGCGGTTCGACCCGCATCGACGCGCGCGCCTGGCGCGCGAATTCCTCGGACATTGCCTGCCCGAGATGCACGACGCGCAAACCGCTGCTTAGCGGCAAGTGCGCCAGCGCCAGCGCGGCGCGAAACGGATCCTTCTCCTCGCGCAAGTGACCGATCACGGTGACCAGAAAATGGCGGCGCGGCGGCGCCATGCGGCGCGGGGAATGCACCGACTGAAAAATTACCCGTGTCTTCCCGCGCTGCCCCGCGTTCAGTTCATCGAGACCCTTGGGCTGAAGTACCACAATGCGGTCCGCAAGATCGAGCGACGCGCGCGCATCGGCATCGATGCGGATATCCCGGTAGAGGTCGGTTCCCGTCAAAACCAGCGCCAGCGGGCGCCGTGGGCGCGCAGCATCCCAGTTCCTTATCGATGCATGGCTGCGACGCGCGTGCAAAGCAATGAGAAGGTCGCCGTCACTCCCATCCCATTCTTGGGAAATCTGTACGTGATGGCCCAATGCCCGCAAATGCCGCGCCCAACGCTGCGCGGTGTTGCGGTTGCCATGGCGCGATCCCGGCGGGGCCGGCGTTACAATGACAATGTGTAGTGCTTTCAAGTCTGCTTCAAGCCGAGCCGAAAACGGAATGCAGTGTGTCACGCGTTGAACCCATGGGCAATATAGCCGAACCCTTGCACCGGGCCGGCTGGCCGGATTTCGCGCTCTATCGGCCACATCCGACGACCGCAAGATTGCGCGAATGGCTGGTCGATGCGCATCAGCGCACGCGCTTGCTGACTCAGAACCTTGACGACAGCAGCGCCGTGGTGCCCATGCTCGCCATCGTCAACCCGCCGATTTGGGAACTCGGTCATGTCGCCTGGTTTCAGGAATTCTGGCTGCACCGTGGCGGGAACTCCAATACGCCGTCCTTGCAGCCCCATGCGGACCGCTGGTATGACTCGGCGCGCGTCGCGCACGACACCCGCTGGTCGCTGGATCTTCCGGATATCGATGCCACGCGCGACTACGTCGACGCGGTGCTCGAGCGCAGCCTGGCGCTGCTGGACGGTGACATGCCCGACGATGAGCAGGCCTACTTTGCGCAACTGGCGATATTCCACCAGGACATGCACAACGAGGCCTTTTCCTACACCTGGCAGACGCTGAGTCTGCCGCTGCCGATCTCGCTGGGTGAGTCGAGTCTTTCGTCCGCCGCGGACATCGACGTGCCCGCGGGCATGATCATGCTGGGCGCCCGACCCGGCAACGGCTTCGTTTTCGACAACGAGAAGTGGGCGCATGAGGTGCAATTGCCCGCGTTTTCGATCGCGCGCCGGATCGTCGGCAATGCCGAGTTTCGCGCTTTCGTCGAATCGGGCGGTTATACCCGCCGCGATTGGTGGACCGAGGCGGGCTGGGCTTCGCGCGAACGGCTTGCGCCCGATCACCCGCGTTATTGGAGGCGCGAGAGCGGCGTCTGGTCGCTGCGGCGCTTTGATCGCTGGGTGCCGCTGGCTGACGACGCGCCGGTGCTCCATGTCAGCGCATACGAGGCCGAAGCCTATTGCCGCTGGGCCGGGCGACGGCTGCCGACCGAATCAGAATGGGAATGCATTGCCCAAAGCAGGAATGAACTCTTCGATTGCGGCAGGGCATGGGAATGGACAGCGAGCCGGTTCGCGCCCTATCCCGGCTTTTCCGCCGATCCCTATAGGGAATACTCGGCACCCTGGTTCGCGGAGGAACATCGCGTTCTTCGCGGCGGCAGTTTCGTCACACCCAGGCGGCTGATGCATGCGACATTTCGGAACTTCTACAAACCGGATCGTGCCGACATGTTTTGCGGGTTTCGCACCTGCGCGCTGTAGGACATCCGGCTCCGGTTCAGGGAATCGGGGCGGGAACACGCCTCTTGTCCGGGCCATTTTGTTGCACAATGAATAAAGTTTTCATGGAGCAGAAGCGATGAACGAGATGGTCACCCCTTTCCGTCTGACTTCCCTGGCGCATGGCGGCGGCTGCGGCTGCAAAATCGCCCCGGGCGTGCTGAGCGAAATACTGAAGGCCTCGCCGCTGCGCGCGCTGCCCGCGGCGCTGCTTTCGGGCAGCGAAAACAACGAGGATGCCGCCGTTTACAAACTCAACGATCATCAGGCGATCGTGGCCACCACCGATTTTTTCATGCCGATCGTCGACGATCCTTTCGACTTTGGCCGCATTGCCGCGACCAATGCGATCTCGGACGTCTACGCCATGGGCGGACAGCCGCTGTTTGCCCTGGCCTTGCTCGGCATGCCCATCAGCACGCTGCCGCTGGATGTCATTCAGCGCATCAGTGCCGGCGGTGAATCGGTTTGCGCCGAGGCGGGAATCCCGATCGCGGGAGGGCATTCGATCGATACGGTAGAGCCGATCTACGGCCTGGTGGTGCTGGGACTGGTCCACCCGGACAAGATCAAGCGCAACAGCGGCGCCAGGGCGGGGGACAGCCTGATTCTCGGCAAGCCGCTTGGGGTGGGAATCCTGAGCGCGGCGCTGAAGCAGAACAAACTCTCCGACGAGGGTTATCGCCGTATGCTCGAGGTCACCACCCAGCTCAACAAACCCGGCGTCGAGTTGGCGGAGATGGCCGGCGTGCATGCGCTCACCGATGTCACCGGCTTCGGCCTGGCGGGTCATCTGCTGGAGCTTTGCCGCGGCGCGAAACTGAGCGCCCAGATCAGGTGGAATGACCTGCCCGCCATTCCCCAGGCGATCGAGCATGTCAAAGCCGGTGTATTTACCGGTGCTTCAACGCGCAACTGGACCGGCTATGCAAGCGAAATCCGGCTCGCGGCGGGCATGGAAGAATGGCAAAAGCAGCTGCTCACCGATCCGCAGACCAGCGGCGGCTTGCTGGTGGCCTGCGCGCCGCAAAGCGAAGCCGCGGTACTCGCCGTTTTTGCGCGCCAAGGATTCGCGGATGCGCGCAGGATCGGCACATTCGCCGAAGGCGCCGGCTTATCAGTCGTTTAAAAGCCGTTTCAAAACCAGGAAATCGGTTTATTTAAAGATCGTCGCTTGCGCGCGGATAGCTTCATCATCCGCGCGCGAGCGACGATCCGCACGGACGGATTTATCGTCCGTGCGGGTTTTGCAATGCCTGCAAAGTCAAAGTTCGGCGGCGTAGTCGATGATCAGCGGGGCGTGATCGGAAAAGCGCTGTGCCTTGAAAATCGACGCCTTGACCGCCTTGGCGGCGATCTCCGGCGTCGCAATCTGGTAGTCGATACGCCACCCGACATTCTTCGCCCACGCCTGCCCGCGGTTCGACCACCAGGTGTATTGCTCGGCACGCTGATCGACCCGCCGGAAAACGTCTACCCAACCCAGCTGGTCGAACACCTGGGTCAGCCAGGCTCGCTCCTCGGGAAGAAACCCGGAGTTCTTCTGGTTCGAGCGCCAGTTCTTGAGGTCAATCTCCTTGTGGGCGATATTCCAGTCGCCGCACAGAATGTACTGGCGCGCGTCGCTGCGCAGCTTGCGCAGCACCGGCAAAAACTCTTTCAGGAACCGGAACTTGGCCTGCTGGCGCTCCTCCGAACTCGAGCCGGAGGGCAGATACACCGAAATCACCGAGAGCTTGCCGAAATCGGCGCGCACCACGCGGCCCTCGGCATCGAACTCCCGATTGCTGAAACCGAAGGCAATATCGTCGGGCTGCCGCTTGCAGAACAGCGCCACGCCGCTGTAGCCTTTTTTTTCGGCGCAATGGAAATAAGCGTGAAACCCCTTCGGCGCCCTGATGGCCGGAACCAGGTCCGGTTCCTGGGCCTTGACTTCCTGCAGGCAAACGACATCAGCGCGCTGCCGCGACAGCCAGGGCCAGAAACCCTTAGTCCAGGCCGACCGAATGCCATTGACGTTTACGCTGATGATGCGCATCGCATTTCCCCCTGGAACATCCGCCCTGGCGCGCTGCCGTCGCGAGGGCGTTAAACTGTGAACTTCCCGACCGCAGACTTACGCTCCCACCCCATGCCCGCAGCGGACTTCAGACAGGAATTCATTGCCTTCTGCATCGATTGCGGCGTGCTGCGATTTGGCGATTTCGTCACCAAATCGGGACGCAAGACACCGTATTTCTTTAATGCCGGATTGTTCAATACCGGCGCGCGCCTGGATCGCCTGGCCGGATTCTACGCGAAGGCCATCATTGAATCGGGCATTGTCTTTGACATGCTGTTCGGCCCCGCCTACAAAGGCATTGTGCTCGCTTCCAGCGTCGCGATGGCGCTGGCGCGCGAGGGACGTGATGTGCCGTTTGCCTA
>MEQV01000003.1:11972-20059 GCA_001770355.1 Betaproteobacteria bacterium RIFCSPLOWO2_02_FULL_62_17 | reverse complement strand
AGTTCCTTACATTCCGGCTGAAGGTGACGGCGCCGCCGCGACCGGTGCAGATGACGGCGGAAAAGAAGGCGGGCGGCAATGTCGAGGAAGCACGCCGCGGCGCGCGCGCATGCCTGTTCGACGGCAAACCGGAACGCGTGGCGACCCCGGCCTACGACTGGGACAGGATGGCGCCCGGCCACAAAGTGAGCGGCCCGGCCCTGGTCGACGACAAAACCACCACGGTGCTGGTGCCGCCAGGGTTTACCTGCGAGGTGGATGCGTACCGCAACCTGGTGCTGCGGGCTCGGTGACGAGGAAAAATGGGGTCAGAGTAACTTTTTCATGACGATCAACCAGGCCAGCTCATCGAGCTAGAAAAAGTTACTCTGACCCCATTTTTCGAAGGGCGCCGCAGGCGTTTATCGTGACGATTCGAGTTGTATGTTACAGGCAAAGAACCATCGCCAAAGAACCATCGCCAAAGGAGAAGAAGATGCATAAGGAAACCAACTGTTGTCAGGGTACCGCGGCCACGTCTTGCCCAGGGAAAACCACAGGGCGCAAGCAGGAAATGCGGAAATGGATGCAGGGTATCGGCGTTGCACTGTTCGTATCGGCACTGGCACCGATTTCGGCGCCGGCCCAGGTTCCGCGCAGCGCTTCGGTGGCCACCCACGCCGTGGGAAGTCTGTACAACGCGATCGGAACCGGAATTGCCACCGTCGTGAGCCGTCACTCGCCCATCACAGTGCGCGTCCAGCCCTTTGCCGGCCCTCCGGCCTGGCTTCCATCCATGGACCAGGGGGACACGGACATGGGGGTCTTGACCAGCGCCGATGCGGTGACTTCCTACAAGGGAATCCTCCATTATAAGAGGCCGTTCAAGAACACCAGGATTCTGCTGGTGGGTGGCGCGATACAGCTTGCTTTCTACGTCCGCAAGGATTCGCCTATTCAAACCACCGCGGACCTGAAGGGGAAGAGAATTCCAACCGACTTTCCGGGAATTCCCATCGTGATGTTGAGCAGCACGGCGGCCCTTGCCTCTGCGGGGCTGACGTACAAGGATATCGTCAAGGTGACCGTTTCCGATTTGCAGGCCGGCAACCAGGCTTTCATGGAGGGGAGAACCGATGCCGGCTGGCATTCCCTGAGAAGCCCCGCCGTTGAAGAAGCAAACGCGCGCGTCGGCGGAGTCAAGTGGATTTCCGTGAACGACACCCCGGCAGGAGCCGAGAAAATGGCCACGGTCTATCCGGGCAGCTACCCGGCCACGTTCAAGGCCGGGTCTGCGACGGGGTTGGTGAACGATACCGCGATGCTGACCAACGATATCTACCTGGTGGGCACCAAGGAGCTCAGCGAGGATGCCGCCTACACAATCGTCAAGGCCTTGTGGGACAACATGAAGGAGCTATGGGCGGCGTATCCGGCTCTGTCGTCGTGGCAGCAAGGCCGCATGGTCAGCAAGAATGCATTCATCCCCTATCACCCGGGCGTGATCAAGTTCTTCAAGGAAAAAGGGGTATGGGACAAGCAAATGGATGATCTGCAGGCCAGGCTCCTCAAGCAATAGCCGGGATCGCATCGCCGTTTCGTGAAGGCCGTTCAAGAAGTGCCCGTGACCTTGGCGCCTGAAGGAGAGGCGCGCTTCCGGCGAATTGACATGCCCTGGCTCCGGGGGATTCAGCGCCTCCTCCTGATGGCGATTCCTGTCGTTTCGCTGCTGTTCGCCTTTGATGTTCCCTCCCGCATGGGGGCGGCTGTGCTTCAGGAGCAGTTCCTTGGCGTTGTCCTCATCCTGGTCCTGACCTCCACATTCATTTCCATGCCGGCAGGCGCCAGATCTTCCCGGCGGAAAGTCCCGTGGTATGACGTGGTGCTGTCTCTGCTCAGTCTCGTGGTCGGCGGCTATCTGGTCATTTACTACCCGCGGATCGTCAACGAGATCGGGGAACTGACACTAGACAAGGTGATCCTTGGTTGGCTTGCGATCGTGCTGGCCATGGAAGCCTGCCGGCGAATGACCGGCTGGGTGCTGCTGATCATCGCCGCCGTATTCATTCTTTACGCGCACTATTCCTATCTTTTTCCGGGAATGCTCAATGCGCGCGGGATCTCCTGGTCAAAGATCGCGGTCCACCTGTACATCGATCCCAATTCCCTGCTGGGAATTCCGCTGACCATCGTCGCCACCATCGTGGTCGCCTACATTCTGTTCGGGCAGGTTCTGTTCGCGACCGGAGGAGGCGAATTTTTCACCGATATCGCCACCTCGCTGCTGGGCCGGTTCCGCGGAGGCGCGGCCAAGATGTCCCTCGTTTCCAGCGCGCTTTTCGGGACCATCTCGGGGAGCCCTGTGGCCAACGTGGTGATGACCGGGACGATATCGATCCCGCTGATGAAGCGTACCGGCTATAAGCCCCACGTGGCCGGGGCGGTGGAATCGGTTGCCTCCACCGGGGGCCAGCTCATGCCGCCGGTCATGGGCGCTGCGGCATTCGTCATGGCGGAGTTTCTCGGCATGCCGTACGCGCAGGTGGCGCTCGCCGCCCTGTTGCCGGCCCTCCTGTATTACGTGGCACTTTTTGTCCAGGTGGATCTGGAAGCCGGCAAGACCGGGATCACCCGGGTCCCCGAGGAACAGATCCCGCCGCTCGGCGCGGTGCTCAAGAAAGGGTGGATCTTTGTCTTTCCCATCGGCATCATCGTCTACTTCCTGTTCTTCCTTAACCTGGAAGCGGCCAAGGCGGCCTATTACGCCGCCGCGCTGACCATTCCAGTCAGCTTTCTGCGCAAGGAAAACCGGATCACCTTCAAGAAACTCCTGACCGTCCTGGAGGGCACCGGTCAAGCCATGCTGGAGGTCGCGGTGGTCTGTGCGGTGGCGGGAATCGTCATCGGCGTACTCACCATTACCGGGCTCGCATTCATCTTCACGCTGCTTGTGGACATGATGGGGGCTGCGAATATCATTGTCATTCTTGCCCTCACCGGCATTGTTGCGCTGATCCTGGGAATGGGCATGCCGACCACCGCGGTCTACGTCGTTGTCGCCTTGACGCTTGCGCCGGCGCTGGCGAAACTCGGAATTTCTCCGCTCGCGGCGCATATGTTCGTTTTCTATTACGCGATGCTCTCCATGATCACGCCTCCCGTTTGCATTGCCTCCTTCGCCGGAGCGGCTCTCGCCGGTGCCAGTCCCATGCGCACCGGGTACGCGAGCATGCGCCTGGGGATCATCGCCTATTTGGTTCCGTTCATTTTCGTGTTCGACCCGCTGCTGCTGTTCCAGGGTCCAGCCCATCTGGTACTTCTGGCCGCGGCGACCGCGTTTGCCGGCACCGTGATCATCGGCATCGCCATGGCGGGATATTTCGTGCGCCCCATCGGTTGGATCCTGCGCATCGTCCTGGCGCTAAGCGGTATCGGGCTGCTGATTCCGCCCGGCGGGGCAATCGCCCACAGCTGGCTGGCAAATGCCATCGGCGCCGCGGTATCCGCGCTGTTCATCGTCCTGGAGTGGCGCGGCAGGAAAGCGGTTGCCGCCGCGTGATGATTGTCCGGTGCGTGGAAGGGAATCGCCGGACCAAGTTTCCAAAACAGGGCGCTTTGCCCGCCCGGGCCGAACACCACGCAAGTGGTAATCAGTTGCCCTTGATACCGGCCTTTCTGATCACCTCCGCCCAGCGCGCGACATCGGCGACGATCAGCTTGCCCATCATTTCAGGGCTGCCGACATCGATCACAGTGCTGCCGCGGGTGATGCGTTCACGCACCTCCGCATCGCCCATGACGGTGGCAATCTCCTTGTGCAGCAAGGAGATGATCGCTGCGGGAGTGCCAGCCGGTGCCGCGATCCCGGTCCAGTTCGGCACGTCGATATTCGGGTAGCCCAGATCGGCCATGCTGGGCACATCGGGCAGCGCGGCAAGACGCGACTTGCCGACGATGGCCAGCGCGCGCAGCTTGCCCGAGCGGATATGCGCCTGCGTTGCCGGCACGTTGCCGAACATCAGTTGCACGCGATCCCCAAGCAGATCCTGCACTGCCGCATCCGCGGCTTTGTAGGGAATATGGACCATCCGTGTATCGGTGCTTTGTTTGAAGAACTCTGCGGCGATGTGGGCGGGCGTGCCGTTGCCGCCCGAGGCGTAATTGATCTTGTCCGGATTAGCCTTGAGATAGTCAATGAGTTGCTGCACGGAATTGACCGGTACGGAAGGTGTCACCACCAGAATGTTGAAATCCCAGCCGATGAGGATGATCGGTGCCAGATTCTTGCGGGTGTCGAAACCCATATTGCTGATCAGCGACTGCTGGATGGTCGCCGGCGATAGCATCATGCCGATGGTGTAACCGTCCGGGCCCGCTCTCGCTACCGTGGCCAGACCCAGGGTGGTGCCTGCTCCGGGCTGATTCTCTACCAGCACGGGTTGGCCGAATTTTTTTGCCAGTCGCTCGGAAATCATCCGTGCCGTGACGTCGAAGCCGGACCCTGCAGCGACCGGAACGATGAAACGGATGGCCTTGCCGGGATAGTTTTGCGCCGCTACGTGGTTCGCCGCAGCGAAGCACAATGCGACCAGAAACCCGGAAAACCAGTCGCTTGTCTTCATTTGTGACGCTCCTTGTCTTGTCATTGTGGCGACTGCAATTTTCGCTTATTGTGCCCGCTCGCATAATGAGCGTGGGAGCGTAGGCTGATCCTTCAGCGCTCAATCTATCCGAAGCCGTGAGCCGGTGCAAGAACGCACCTTTGCTGCGCTGAAAGCTGATCGATGGTGCGGCAACTTTGATCAGACCAGGCCGGGCGCAAAAGTGGCGCCATGAGAATTGCGGTTGATTCATTATGGGAGAAGCTGCGATGGCGCATAGCGTTGATCGTATCCTGACCACCCACGTCGGCAGCCTGGTGCGGCCGCCGGAGCTGGCGGAGTTTTACCGCCGCATGCAGGACGGCGAAACCTATGACGAGAGCGCTTATGCCGAGTGCCTGCGTGCTTCGGTGGCGCAGGTAGTGCGCAAACAGGCGCAAACCGGCATTGATATTGTCAGTGACGGCGAATACGGCAAGACCCAGACTTGGTCCAGGTATGTCATGGACCGCCTGAATGGATTCGAGTTCCGGTTGCTGCGCCCGGGCGAGAAACCTTCCGCAGGGGCGGCCTCGCTGACCGGCCGCGACCGCGAGACCTTCCCCGAGTTCTACGCCGAATGGGACAAGACGCAGCAGGGTGTGTCACTGCGCGCGCCGGGCCGCTGGGTCTGTACCGCGCCGATCAGCTACAAGGGACAGGCGCTGGTTGGCCGGGACATAGACAATCTCAAGCAGGGCTTGCGCAAGGCGAACATCGATTCGGGCTTCCTGCCGGTGGTGGCCCCAGGGAGTGTCGTGCCCGAGCGCAAGGAGGAGCATTACGCCGACGACGAGGCGTACACGTTTGCCGTGGCGGAGGCGCTACGCAGCGAATACCGCGCGATCGTCGACGCGGGTCTGACCCTGCAGGTAGACGATGCTCATTTGCCGTTCGCGTTTGAGCGCATGGTCCCGCCGGGAACTCTTGCGGACTACCGCAAGTGGGCCGAGATGCGCCTCACGGCGCTCAACCACGCGCTCGAGGGAATACCAGAGGAGCGCACGCGCTACCATATCTGCTGGGGCAGCTGGAGCGGACCACATAGTGCCGATGTGCCGCTTCGGAATATCGTTGATCTGGTTATGCAGGTGCGCGTCGGCGGCTACCTGATCGAAGGCGCCAACGCGCGGCACGAGCATGAGTGGCGCGTCTGGGAGAAAGTGAAGCTGCCCGAGGGCAGTGTGCTGATTCCGGGCGTGGTCAGCCACCACACCAACGTGGTTGAGCACCCCGAGCTGGTGGCCGAACGCCTGGTCCGCCTTGCGCGCCTGGTGGGCAGGGAAAATGTCATCGGCGGCACCGACTGCGGTTTTGCGCAGGGACCGCTGGTAAGACGCGTGCATCCGACGGTGATGTGGGCCAAGCTGGATGCGCTGGTTGAAGGCGCGCGCATTGCGACGCAGGAACTGTGGGGCAGAAAGTCAACCTGACGATGAAACGCAGTACGGCACGTATTCTCACCACCCACGCCGGCGTGCTTGCGGGGCCGCCGGAATTTGCCGACATCGACCTGCAGGTGCGCACCGGCAAACCCTACGACATGCAAACCTACGAAGCGCTGCGCAGATCGTCCATTGTCAAAACAGTGCGGCGCCAGGCGGAGGTCGGCATCGATATCGTCAGCGACGGAGAACTCGGTAAGAGCCGCGGCTATCCGTATTATTCGCAGCGCATCACGGGGATCGAGCAGCGTGCCCTCAAGCCTGGAGAGGTTCCGGTGACCGTGCGCCGCAGCCGCGAGCGCGAGGCGTTCGGCGAGTTCTACGAGTATCTGCAGAAGATCGATACCCGGCTCGCGGTGCCCCCGGGCACGCGCCTGATATGCAACGGCCCGCTGGTGCATAAAGGCCTGGGCAAGCTGCAGGACGAACTCGACACTTTCCGCGCTGCACTTGCGGGCGTGAAGGCCGAAGAGGCCTTCTTTCCAGTCATCGCACCGGGCTGGCTGGATCACTTCATGTTCAACGAGCATTACCCGAGCGACGAGGCGTTCATATTCGCCATTGCCGAAATTCTCAGACCTGAGTACAAAGGTGTCGTTGATGCGGGATTTCTCTTGCAGGTGGACGATCCGGGCCTGCCCGATGCGTGGCCGACTTTCATTCCCGCGCCGAGCATCGAGGAATATCGCCGCTACGCCGCGATTCGCATCGAAGCGCTCAACTACGCGCTCGAGGGCATCCCCGAGGCGAAGGTCCGCTACCACGTCTGCTGGGGCAGTCATCACGGCCCGCACACCGAGGACATTCCTCTCAAGCACATTGTCGACCTGATGCTGAAAGTGCGCGCCCAGGCGTATTCGCTGGAAGCGGCCAATGCGCGCCACGAGCACGAATGGAAACTGTGGCGCGAGGTGAAACTTCCCGAGGGCAAGATTCTGATACCCGGTGTAGTCAGCCACGCCACCAATGTGATCGAGCACCCGGAAGTGGTGGCCGACCGAATCGTGCGCTATGCCGGTGTGGTTGGCCGGGAAAACGTCATCGCCGGCAGCGATTGCGGCATGGGCGGCCGCGTGCATCCGCAGATCGGCTGGGCTAAGTTGCGGGCGCTGTCCGAAGGCGCCGCAATCGCCTCGCGGGAACTGTGGCCCTCCTGAGGAGCGCGTACAGGCGCGCCATGACATCCAGCGGCCCGGCGGCCGGGAAAGGCGAAACCAGCCGCACTGGCTTTGAGGGATAGGTCTCCTGGGCGAGGGAGGGATTCAGGGCCAAGCAAGTCAGCACCGTGGCAACGACGCGGGCAAAAACCATAATTGCTCCATGGTTTGGAATTTGAGGATCAATGCAGGTTGAAACGCCACTTCTGAGAATAAACGAAGCTAAGGTAACATGTGCTCCGAAACCGTGGTGTCGCTCTTTCCAGGAGGAGGATTGTCATGCAGACAACGCTCAATGAAGCACCCGGAGTCGCCGCGGGCGCCCGACCCGATACGCGGCTGATTCCAAAGATGCTCAATCATGCCGCGTTTGTCACGCATGATGCCGCGGCCACCGCGGACTTCTACACCCGCATCATGGGCATGGAAATCGCGCATACCGTGGTCGATGATTTCATCCCTTCGACAGAGACCAAATTCCCCTTCATCCATCTTTTTTTCCGCATGGGCGATGGTGCGACGATTGCTTTCTTCGAGTCTCCGATGCTGCCGCCTCCGGCAAAATCTTCACACCCCGTGTACGACATCTTCAATCACTTTGCCTTCCAGGTGAATTCCCGCGAAGAGGTTGTGCGGTGGAGGGTCTGGCTCAACCAGAACGGCGTGGAAACGCGCGGCCCCGTCGACCATGACGGGCAATTCCTCAGTGTGTACTTTCACGATCCCGCCGGCATCCGGCTCGAAGTGACCATGCCTACCGACCCCAAATGGAATCGCTACACCGAGGAAGCGCGGCGCGATCTGAAATACTGGGTGGATGCCAAGGAACGGGCGCGGCGCGAAGGCAATACCGATCCGGGAGCCAT
>MEQV01000003.1:11689-11876 GCA_001770355.1 Betaproteobacteria bacterium RIFCSPLOWO2_02_FULL_62_17 | reverse complement strand
AAGCTTCGAAGTCTCCTCCGAGTGGGTGCATGTGTGTTTCGCGGAGACGTCGCAATTCACCGAGGTTTATGGTTTCTCGGGATCGCAGGGCAGCGTTAATCTCGAGGGCGTCCGCTATCTGCCCAAGGGCAAGTCGTCGCGCACACTGGTGATCTTCATGCACCCGGCGACCACCCTGCAGTTATTG
>MEQV01000003.1:6686-11659 GCA_001770355.1 Betaproteobacteria bacterium RIFCSPLOWO2_02_FULL_62_17 | reverse complement strand
GGCACGCCGCGGCGTGCATGTGCTGTGCGCGGGAAGCCGCTATGCCAGGAACGACACGCCGCTCATCATGGAAAAGGTCCTGCTCGATCTTGGCGCATATATCCGTCATGCGCGCGAGGTCTGGGGTTACGAGAAGGTCGTTATCGACGGCTGGTCCGGTGGCGGGTCGCTCGCAGTGTTCTACCAGTCGCAGGCGGAGCATCCCAGCATCACGCAGACGCCGGCCGGCGATCCGATCGATTTGAAGGCAGCCGGTTTGTTGCCTGCCGACGGGCTGCTTTTTCACGCCGCGCATCTGGCGCGCTCGATCACGCTGCGCGACTGGCTCGATCCCTCGGTGCTCGATGAGAACAATCCGGATCGCCGCGACCCTGAACTGGATATCTACGATCCTGCCAATCCCAATCAGCCTCCTTATTCGCAGGCCTACATCGAGCGCTTCCGGGCGGCGCAGCTGGCGCGGATGCGCCGCCGCACTGCCTGGGTCAAGGAAACGCTCGCGGAACTGAAACGGCGCGGGGGCAGGGAACTGGAGCGCGGCTTCGTCACCCACCGGACCATGGCGGATCTGCGCTTTGTCGATTCTGCCGTGGATCCCAATGAACGCAGGCCACGCTGGTGCTACCTCGGCGATCCGGCTGTGGCCAATTGCGCCCCCGCCGGGATCGGACGCTATTCAACATTGCGCAGCTGGTTGTCGCAATGGTCCTTCGATGATTCCAATGCGAACGGGCCGCGCTGCGCGCCGTCGGTCAGTATTCCGATGCTTCTGATCGAGAATTCTGCCGACGACGCGGTGCCGCAACCCGATGTCGGCATCATCTACCGGGCTGCGGGCAGCCACGATAAGACCCTGAATGTCGCCAAGGGTGCGACGCACTACTACCAGGGCCAGGTCGAGATCCTCGATGCGGTGCTGGACACTTGCATTGCCTGGTTGAGTGCGCGCCGGCTGCACCAATGACGGGCATGCCGCATAGAATTTGAATTGCCGTTTTAGCGGAGCAAGAAAATGCACTTCATGCGAGCAATTCGGTCAAAGGGAATACTGGCGTGGCTGATTGCTGCGCTGGCTGTCGGGGCGTCGGTGCAGGCGCAGGAAGGCCCCTACCCGGCGCGCCGGATTACTCTCCTGGTGCTGGCACCGGCGGCCGGGCCGAACGATGTTCTCGGCAGGCTGCTTGCGGAGCGCCTGAGCAGAACACTGGGGCAGCCCGTGGTGGTCGAGAATCGGCCGGGCGGCACGGCGATCAGCGCGACGGAAGCGGTCGCGCGCCAGGCGCCCGATGGTTACACGATATTGCAGGTGCCGCCATCGCACGTTCTCAACGGCAGCCTGATCGCCAATCTTCCCTACGATCCGATCGCAGGGTTCGAGGCGGTGGCGCATCTGGTGAGCACGCCGTTCGTGCTGGCGGTGAACCCCAGCGTGGCCGCACGCAGTGTCCGGGAACTGGTGGCGCTTGCGCGTGCCAACCCCGGCAAACTCACCTATGCCTCGGCAGGGCCGGCATCGTCGCACCATCTTTCCGGCGAGCTTTTCAAGGCGATGAGCGGCGTCGATCTGCTGCATGTGCCCTACAAGGGCGCCGCGCAGATTCTGCAGGCACTGGCGACGCGCGAAGTGGATATGACTTTTATTTCCGTCTCGCAGGTGCGGCCCTTGTTTGCCTCGGGACAGTTGCACGGCATAGCGGTGACCACGGCGAGGCGCACGCCGCTCGCGCCGCAACTGCCGACACTGGCCGAAGCGGGGCCGTTTCCGGAATACGATGTGGATGTGTGGATCGGGGCCCTGATGACTGCGGGCACGCCGCGGCCGGTCGTTATGCGCATGAACCGTGAGATGAATCAGGCGCTTGGCGATCCGCAGCTTTCGGCCAGGCTCAACGCGGCGGGTCTGGTGCCGCAGAACGCCGCGCCGGAGGCATTTCTGGAAGTCATGAAGGCCGACCAGAAGCGCTGGTCGAAAATCATCCGGGATCTCAATATCAAGCTTCGATAATCGCCGGTCTTCGCTGCCGGCCAGGTCCAACCATGAATAAGCCCGTCAATTTCCTTTTCATCATCACCGACCAGCAGCGTGCCGACCATCTGGGCTGTTATGGCAATCGGATCGTCCGCACGCCCCATATCGACGGGCTGGCCCGGAGCGGCTTTCGCTCCGAAGGCTGTTATGTCGCCAGCCCGATATGCCAGCCCAATCGCGCCTCCATCATGACCGGACGCATGCCTTCCACGCACGGCGTGCGCCATAACGGCATCGAACTGGATTTCGGCCAGACCACCTTCGTCGAACTGCTGCGGCAGGCGGGCTACCGCACCGCGCTGATTGGCAAGTCGCACCTGCAGAACATCACCGCTGTGCCGGCGCATTGGCCGCCTGAGCGGCGCGAGCGCCTGTCACCCGAAGCGCACCTGCCCGCTCCGGGCCGCCATGGCCAGGAGGTGGGCACGGCATGGGAGGCGAATCCGGATTTCGAGATGAGCCTGCCGTATTACGGTTTCAGCGATGTCGCCTTATCCATCAATCATGCCGATGACCAGTTCGGGCATTACCGCCGCTGGTTGCGCTCGCAGCGCGCTGACGCCGACAAGCTGGTGGGGCCGCAGAACGCCATTGCTACACCGGATTACGAGTTGAGCCGCTGCCGGCAGGCATGGCGCACGCGGGTGCCCGAAGAACTCTATCCCAACACCTGGGTGGCCGCGCAGACGGTCGCCGCCATGGCTGCCGCCGCCAAGGCGGGCAGCCCGTTTTTTGTCCAGTGCTCCTTTCCGGATCCGCACCATCCGTTCACGCCGCCCGGCAAGTACTGGGACATGTACTCGCCCGACGATGTCGGGCTGCCCGCCAGTTTTCACGCGCCCCACCCGGCAGTACCGCCGCCTGTGCAATGGCTGCGCGACCAGCGCGACACCGGTCGGGCGTTGAAGCACACGCCGGCCCCGTTCGCCTGCACCGAACGCGAAGCACGCGAGGCGGCCGCGCTCAACTACGGCAGCATCGCGCATATCGACGCCTGCATCGGCAATATCGTCGCGGAACTGGAGCGGCTCGAACTGGCCGACAATACAGTGATCATTTTCACCAGCGACCACGGCGAGTACATGGGCGACCACCAGTTGCTGCTCAAAGGGCCCATTCACTACCAGGGCATTATCCGGGTGCCGTTCATCTGGCGCGATCCACAAGGGCCGCAGGGCGCAAGCTCGCGCGCCCTGATTCAGAGCACCGATTTCGCGCCGACGATTCTCGAGCGTGCCGGAATCGCCGCGTTCAACGGCATCCAGGGCCACTCATTGGGCGGAATGCTGCGCGGAAGCGACGAGCGGGTGCGCACCGATCTTCTGATCGAGGAGGAGGGACAGCGCGTCTATATGGGATTCCCCGGGCGCATCCGCATGCGCACGCTGGTCGACGGCCGCCACCGCTTGAGCATCTATGACGGTGTGCCATGGGGGGAACTGTACGACCTGTCCGACGATCCGCATGAAATTGTCAACCGCTGGGATGATCCCGGCTTCATGGCGCTGCGCGCGCAGATGACCGATGCGCTGGCGCGGCGCATGCTTGCATTGTCGGATACCAGTCCGTATCCGGATTCCCTCGCGTGATACCGCAGAAAACAGGAGGAGCAAGACATGAAACGGGCAAGTATTCGCACTGCCCTTGCGTTGGCGCTCGTGTTTCTGTCCTGGGGCCTGTGGCTGGATCCGCTGGCCGCGCAGACGTTTCCTTCCCGGCCGCTGCTGTTGGTGGTCACCGGCGGCGCCGGTGCGACAGATGTGCTCGCGCGCATCGTCGCCGATGGCGCGAAAGAGTCCCTGGGCAGCATCGTCGTGGAGAACCGGCCCGGTGGCAATGCGACCATCGCCGGCGGGCTGGTTAGCCGCGCCGCGTCGGACGGGCACACGCTGCTGATGTCGGGGAATCCCAATGTGCTGGGCGAGGCAATGAACGTGCCTCGTCCCTACAGGTTCTTCGAGGATTTCGAGCAGGTGATCCATCTGGTCGACCTGCCGTTCCTGCTGACGGTAAACAGTGAATCGATGCCGGTGAATTCCTTGCGCGAATTCATCGACTTCGTCAAGGCGCGGCCGGGGAAACTCGTCTACATCAGCCCCGGATACCAGGCGATCCATTTCCTCGGCATGGAGTTCCTGAAGCTGGAGGCGGGCCTGGACATCCTGCATGTACCCTACAAATCGATCGGCCAGGGCGTTACCGACATGCTCGCCGGGCGCGTCCAGATGGTCCTCTCGGGCTATCCGGCAGTCGGGCCGCATATGAAGACCGGCAAGTTCAGGATTCTCGCCACCATCGGCGCTCGCCGCTCGCTGCAGCTGCCGGATGTTCCGACATTTGCAGAAGCGGGCGTCCCGGGGGTGGAGCTGGCCAGCTGGTTCGGCCTCGCCGTGCCCGCCAAAACTCCCAAAGCCGTCATCGCGCGGCTGAATACCGCTTTCAACGCCGTTCTGCGCCAGCCGCCGGTGCGCGAGAAGCTCGCGGCTCAGGGTCTTGATCCTGTCGGGGGTTCCCCGGAAGAAATCACCCGGCGAATTCGCAGTGATTACGAACGGTATCTGCGTATCGTCAAGGCCACCGGCTTGAAGCCCGAGTGACTCTGGCCGCGTAGTACCGCTCAGCGTGCCAGCGGCTTCATGAAACTGACGAACTCCCCGACGATTTCGTCTTCGTATTCGGCCCAGTCGCCCAAGGCGATCAGTGGCACCTCCTGATCCGTGATCGGCAAGCGGTGCAGCCTGCTGCCCGGAATCGCGGCGTGCGCCGCCAACGCGCTCTTCGAGGAATGGGTCTGGTCGTTGCCGGGAATGACCAGGGTGGGCACCTTGATGGAATTCAGTTGTGCCTCGCTCACGCCCATCACCGCGAGGTGTATCCCGGCATTGAAGCGCGCCAGCCAGCGCGTCATGACTTCGATGTAGTTTCTCGGGTCCATCGCCATCAG
>MEQV01000003.1:0-6593 GCA_001770355.1 Betaproteobacteria bacterium RIFCSPLOWO2_02_FULL_62_17 | reverse complement strand
GAACTGTCCGTAATAGGTGTCCGGCAAACGGCCCGCCGCGAACGCACCGCCGGTGACGCGCATCAACAACAGGCCGCGCACCGCTTGCGGATGACGCAGATAAAACAGCATCGAGGTGCGTGCGCCTGAAGACGTCCCGCCGACGAATGCGGGCAGGGCGCCGTGCGATTTGAGCAATTCATAAAGATCGTCGGTCCAGATCTCCTCTTCGCCCTCGCTGCCTTCGATCACGACATCGGACGCGCCGGTGTTGCGCCGGTCATGCAGCAATACGCGATAGTTCTGCGCGGCCAGTTTCCTCGCAATCGGCAGCAGTTCCTCATGCCCGCGCCGTCCGCCGGTGATAAGCGCGACCCACGGCCCGGACGCGCCGATGATCTGGTAGTGGATATTGACGCCGTCTATGTTGGTGTTTGGCATGTTGTTCCTTATCGGAGTCCGCCCAAATTGGAGGCACAAAGGCGCCCCCCATTGGTGCTGTAACTGGTATTGCGCACTGAAGCGGTGCGGCGCAATTCTTGAAGGATTTTCAATTTACATTCTGGAAGAAGGAAGATTACCAAGAATTCATGGCTTTATCGATGTTTCCCGCTTGTGGCACGGTCATTGCGATCCATTGTTCAGGTTTCGGGAGTTTGGGGATCAGTGCGCTGCCGGACCCGACCACGATCAATAATTTAAGGAGCATCGCATGAACAGACGCAACTTTGTCAGAGCAATAGGTTTGTCGGCGGCGATCACCGCCTGCTTCGCCTCGCCATTCGCCTACGCGCAGGCCAAGACGGTCAAGGTGGGCATTATGCATTCGCTGTCGGGCACCATGGCGATCAGCGAGACGGTGCTGAAAGATGTGGCCTTGATGGCCATTGATGAAATTAATGCCAAAGGCGGCGTAATGGGCGCCAAGATACAGCCGGTGGTGGTTGACCCGGCATCGAACTGGCCGCTGTTCGCCGAAAAGGCACGCCAGTTGCTCTCCCAGGACAAGGTCGCAGTGACCTTCGGCTGTTGGACCTCGGTGTCGCGTAAATCGGTTCTGCCGGTTTTTGAAGAACTCAACGGACTGCTGTTCTACCCGGTGCAGTACGAAGGCGAGGAACTCTCCAAGAACGTGTTTTACACCGGTGCCGCGCCCAACCAGCAGGCGATTCCGGCGGTGGAATACCTGATCAGCAAGGACGGCGGCGGCGCCAAGCGTTTCGTGCTGCTGGGCACTGATTACGTGTATCCGCGCACCACCAACAAGATCCTGCGCGCTTTCCTGAAATCCAAGGGCATTGCCGAAAAGGATATCGACGAGAAGTACACGCCCTTCGGCCATGCCGATTACCAGACCATCGTTGCGGATATCAAGAAGTTCTCCGCCGGCGGCAAGACCGCGGTGATCTCGACCATCAACGGCGATTCCAATGTTCCCTTCTACAAGGAATTGGGCAACCAGGGCCTGAAGGCGACCAATGTGCCGGTGGTGGCGTTCTCGGTGGGCGAAGAGGAACTGCGCGGCGTCGATACCAAGCCGCTGGTGGGCCACCTTGCCGCATGGAACTACTTCATGTCGGTGAAGAATCCCGCGAACGACGAGTTCAGGAAGAAATGGGCCGCCTACGCCAAGGCCAAGAAATTGCCCGGCGCGGACAAGCCGCTGACCAATGACCCGATGGAAGCCACCTATATCGGCATCTACATGTGGAAGCAGGCGGTAGAAAAGGCGAAGACCTTCGATGTCGAGAAGGTGATTCCGGCGGTCGGCGGACAGACCTTCACGGCGCCTTCCGGTTTCAGCGTGAAGATGGACGAGAAGAACCACCACCTGCACAAGCCGGTGCTGATCGGCGAAGTGAAAGCCGACGGCCAGTTCAACGTGGTGTGGAAAACCAAGGGTCCGATCAAGGCCCAGCCCTGGAGCCCCTTCATCGCCGGCAACGACAAGAAAAAGGACGCACCCGACGGTAAAACCAAGATCTGAGCGGGACGTTTGAACCGGGGCGGTGTATAACCGCGCCGTTGCAGGAAAAGGGGCCGCACACGCGGCCCTTTCTTCGGGATTAGAAATCAGCAAAAAACAATGCGCATTACTTCAATCCTGTTGCTCCTTCTTTTCAGCGTGCTTGCCCGGCCGGCGGCGGCTTTCGATGCCGATGCGGTACGCGCGCTGGTGTTCGGTGACGGTGAGCAGCAGGTGGCCGCGATCGCGGCGCTGGTGGCCGATGGCGACGCCCGCGGCGCGCAGGTACTCGAGGCGCTGGCTGAAGGTGAGCTCAAAACCTCGGGCAAGCGCATTCTCATTGTCCAGGGTGAAAAGGCGATCGATGCCATCAGCGGCGCGGTGCTGTCCGCGCCGCACGCGGACGCCGAAGAAATCATCGCGAACAATCGTCTGCGGCGCGAACTGGCAGGGGGTATCGCCGCGCTGAAACTGGCGTCGGCGGACCGCGCCACGCGCCTGGCGGCGGCCAAGGAGCTTTCCGGCGGCGCGGCCGAGGCCATGCTGCCCCTGGTGAGAAAGGCGCTGGACAGGGAAGACGATCCGGGCATCAAAGGCATGCTCGAAATGATCGCAGCGGCCATGGAAATCAAGTCATCGGACCGCGAAGTACGCATTGCCGCCATTCGTCGCCTGGCGACCTCCAGCAATCGGGACACCAAGACCCTGCTGCTTGGCGTATTGGAGAGAAAAGACGGTGCCTGGGTGGAGGCTGACGCGGACTTGCGCGCCGAGGCCGAGAAGAGCCTGCGCGTGGTGGAAGGCCAACTCGCCTGGGGCGAACGCGCGGGCCTCGCTTTTGCCGGCGTCAGCCTGGGATCGATTCTGCTGCTTGCCGCCCTGGGCCTTGCCATCACCTACGGCCTGATGGGTGTCATCAATATGGCGCACGGCGAGCTCATCATGATCGGCGCCTACACCACCTACGTGGTGCAGAACCTGTTCAAATTGCACGCGCCCGGCGCGTTCGACTGGTACCTGCCGTGCGCGGTGCCGGCTTCCTTCATCATGGCCGCAGTTATCGGCATGATTCTCGAGCGCGGGGTCATCCGCTTCCTCTATGGCCGTCCGCTGGAAACCCTGCTGGCGACCTGGGGAATCAGCCTGGTGCTGATCCAGGCGGTGCGCACGCTGTTCGGCGCTCAGAATGTACAGGTGGAAAACCCGGCGTGGATGTCCGGCGGCGTCGAGATGCTCACCAATGTGGTGTTGCCCTACAGCCGCATCGTCATCATCGCCTTTGTCGCCGTCGTCCTGGCTTGCATGTGGCTGCTGTTGACGCGCACGCGCCTGGGTCTTTTTGTGCGCGGTGTCACGCAGAATCGCGCCATGGCCTCCTGCGTGGGTGTGCCGACCGGGCGCGTCGACACCCTGGCGTTCGGCCTGGGCTGCGGAATCGCCGGACTTGCCGGTTGCGCGCTCTCGCAGATCGGCAATGTCGGCCCGGATCTGGGCCAGTCCTATATCGTCGATTCCTTCATGGTGGTGGTGCTGGGCGGCGTCGGACAGCTGGCCGGCACGGTGTACGCCGCGCTCGGCCTGGGATTTGCCAACAAGCTGCTCGAGTCCTGGTCGGGCGCGGTGCTGGCCAAAATCGTGGTCCTTGTTTTCATCATCATTTTTATTCAAAAAAGGCCACAAGGCTTGTTCGCCTTGAAGGGGCGGTCGGTCGAGAACTGATATGGGACCGCTTGCCACAACCGTCACAAGGCTATATGGCACTCGCGGCTGGGTCACGCTGGGCGTCTGTGCCTTCCTGCTGTTCGTGCTGGTCCCCTTGGGCAACCTCGCGATTCCCGAAGGCAGCATTTTCCACATCTCCACCTACTGGGTGACGCTGATCGGCAAGATCATGTGCTACGCCATTGTGGCGCTGGCCATGGACCTGATCTGGGGCTATTGCGGCATTCTTTCGCTGGGGCACGGCTTGTTCTTCGCGCTGGGCGGCTACGCCATGGGCATGTATCTGATGCGCCAGATCGGGCGCGAAGGCCAGTACAAGATGGACATGCCCGACTTCATGGTGTTCCTCGACTGGAAGGAATTCCCGTGGCAGTGGTGGAATTCGGACCAGTTCTGGTGGGCCATGCTGCTGGTCGTGGCGGTGCCCGCGCTGCTCGCTTTTGTGTTCGGGTTCTTCGCCTTTCGCTCGCGCATCAAGGGTGTGTACTTTTCCATCATCACCCAGGCCCTGACTTACGCCGCAATGCTGCTGTTCTTCCGCAACGAAACCGGTTTCGGCGGCAATAACGGCTTCACCGATTTCAAACGCATCCTCGGCTTCGCGATTACCACGGCGGAGACGCGCGTCGCCTTGTTTGCCATCACCGGCGCCGCGCTGCTGGGCACGCTGCTGCTGGCCCGCTACATCGTGATTTCCAAGCTTGGCCGGATACTGGCCGCCATCCGCGATGCCGAATCGCGCGTGATGTTCTGCGGCTACAACACCGTCAACTACAAGCTTTTCATCTGGACGCTGTCGGCGGTGATCTGCGGCATTGCCGGCGCGCTTTACGTGCCGCAGGTGGGCATCATCAATCCAGGCGAGATGTCGCCGGCAAATTCCATTGAAATCGCCATCTGGGTGGCGGTGGGCGGGCGCGGCACTCTGGTCGGCGCCATTGTCGGCGCGGGCGCGGTGAACGGGGCCAAGAGCTTTTTCACGCAAGCCGCGCCTGAATACTGGCTCTATGTGCTGGGTCTGCTTTTCATCGTGGTCACGCTTTTCATGCCGCGCGGCATCGTCGGCCTGTACGGGCAATTGCGCGAAAAATGGTCGCGGCGGGCTGCAGCATGAGCGCATCGTTCAAGGAGTTCTCCGGCGGGGCGGCAGGCGAGCTTGCGCCGGCACGCATCGCCGGCGAAGGCCTGGATGCCACTCACGGGGTGGTGCTCTACCTGGACGATATTTCGGTCAGTTTCGACGGATTTCGCGCCTTGAACAAGCTCTCGCTGGCCATCGATATCGGCGAACTGCGTTGTGTCATCGGTCCCAATGGCGCCGGCAAGACCACCATGATGGATGTGATCACCGGCAAGACGCGGCCGGACTCCGGCACCGCGTTTTTCGGTCAGACGATCGATCTCGCCCAGTTGACCGAGGCGGAGATTGCCCATGCCGGCATCGGCCGGAAGTTCCAGAAACCCACCATCTTCGAGCGGCATAGCGTGTTCGAGAATCTGGAACTGTCGATGAAGACTGATAAACGGGTGCGCAAGTCCCTGTTTGCGAAGCTGGATGGCGCGCAGCAGGACCGCATCGCTGAAATGCTCGAACTGATCCGCCTTGCCGGCAGCGCATCGCGCCAGGCGGGGCTGCTCTCGCACGGACAGAAGCAGTGGCTGGAAATCGGCATGCTGCTGATGCAGGAACCGCGTTTGCTGTTGCTCGACGAACCGGTCGCCGGCATGAGCGACGAGGAAACCGAGCGCACCGCGGAGCTGTTCCTCGCGCTGGCCGGCAAGCATTCGCTGGTGGTGGTGGAGCATGACATGGCGTTCATCGGCCGCATCGCGCGCAAGGTGTCGGTGCTGCACGAGGGCAGCATCCTTGCCGAGGGCTCGCTCGAACAGGTGCAGGCCGATCAGCGCGTCATCGAAGTGTATCTGGGGCGCTGACCATGCTGAGCGTTTCCGGACTCAACCAGTACTACGGCGGCAGCCACATCCTGCGCGATCTCAGTTTCGAAATACCGGCCGGCAAAGTGACCACCCTGCTGGGGCGCAACGGCGTGGGCAAGACCACGCTGCTGCGCGCGCTGATGGGGCTGGTCGCGCCGCGTAACGGCACGGTTTGCTTCGGCGGACAGGACATCACGCTTGCCGCGCCCTATCAGCGGGTGCGCGCCGGCATCGGCTATGTGCCGCAGGGCCGGGAGATTTTTGCCCGCCTTAGCGTGGAGGAAAACCTGCGCATCGGCCTGGCCACGCTGCCGCGCGGCACCCAGGTCCCGGAACGGATATTTGAGATGTTCCCGGTGCTGCGGCAGATGCTCGCGCGCCGCGGCGGTGACCTCTCCGGCGGCCAGCAGCAGCAACTGGCCATCGGCCGCGCCCTAGCGATGGGTCCGAAACTGCTGATCCTCGATGAGCCCACCGAAGGGATTCAGCCTTCGATCATCAAGGACATCGAGCGCGCCATCCGCAGCCTCTCCGCGACTGGCGAAATGGCCATCCTGCTGGTCGAGCAGTACTACGATTTTGCGCGTTCGCTCGCGGATCAGTACCTGGTCATGCAGCGCGGGGAAATCATCGCGCGCGGCGCCGGCGCCGACATGGAGAAGGACGGCGTGCTCGAACTCCTCGCAGTATGATCCGCGCATGGACCTGGCCGATACGATATCAGTGGCGGGATGGCAAGGTGGATGGCAAGCGCGTCTCGATCTTGAATTTGAGCGCCGCGGCCGGCGCAGCGTGCTGGCTTCAAAGCGGCATGACGGACCGCTGCTGGTGCAAAAGAGCCTCCATCCGGAAGGCGAGGGCATCTGCCACGCGATCGTGGTGCATCCTCCCGCGGGGATTGCCGGCGGCGACCATCTTTCCCTTATTGCCCGCGGTGGACCGGACTCGCACGTGGTTCTTGCCACGCCCGGCGCCGGCAAGTGGTACC
>MEQV01000002.1:22036-26092 GCA_001770355.1 Betaproteobacteria bacterium RIFCSPLOWO2_02_FULL_62_17 | reverse complement strand
GCGCTCGGCAAGCTGTCCGTAGCTGTACGAGCCCTGGTCATCGATGAACGCCGTTTTGCCGGCGCGGCCGGCAGAAAGATTGCGCTCGATCAGATCATGAGCGGCGTTGTACTCGCGCGGTATCCTGACCTTGGGCGGGCTGACGCCATGGTCGGTCGAGCTCAATTCGGGCATTTCTCCTCCCCTTCCTTAATTCCTTTTCATGGCCGAATTCACGCTCCAGTAAACTCGATCTTGCCTTCTGGCAGCAGGTAAAGCACCAGCGCCCTGCCATGGGTAACCGTGGGCCGGTGGGCACTGCCGGGAGCGTACACCACCCAGCCCGCGCCGCGTCCATCGAACTGCGCACCCGGGGTGAGTGGCATCACCATGTCGATCTCGCCCATGGGGTGGCGATGGTGCGGACCCTCGAGGTCGTGCATCTCCACGACATCAACGCTGAATCCATGCGTTTCGGCACCGGGTTTGATCACGCGTCCGTAGCGGATTCCCTGGGCCTCGTGCTTGCACATCCATCCGGCTTCGATGGCGCCGCGGCAGGCGCCGAACACGCTCTCATAGATTTCACCGCCTGGGGGAATCGCCTGATTGAGTTCGATCTCCAATTGTCCGTCCAGCGGCTTGTCCTGGACGCGGACAGTGAGGGTCGATATCAGATCGCGAAATTGTTCCGGAGTCACAGCTTTCTCTCTACGGCGCAACACCCCCATGGTGCGCCAAAAGGATTGAATCTTCTACTGCAATATATAATAGAGAAATGCGTGAAAGCAAAGGACATCATGGAAGATCCGCGCCAGATGACGCTGAAACACGGCCGCTGGTGACCTACGACACGCAGCCGGAAAAGTATGCGCACTGGCGCCTGACGTTCGACGGACCGGTGGCAACGCTTATCCTGAACATCGACGAAGACCGCGGCATCCGCCCCGGTTACAAGCTCAAGCTGAACTCCTACGACCTGGGCGTGGACATCGAGCTTCACGACGCCCTGCAGCGCATCCGCTTCGAGCACCCCGAAGTGCGCAGCGTGGTCCTCACCAGCGCCAGGGCGCGCATTTTCTGCTCGGGCGCCAACATTTTCATGCTGGGTTTGTCCAGCCACGCCTGGAAGGTGAACTTCTGCAAATTCACCAACGAGACCCGCAACGGCATGGAAGACGCGAGCGCCCATTCCGGCCTCAGGTTCATCGCCGCCTGCAACGGCACCACGGCCGGCGGCGGATACGAGTTGGCCCTGGCCTGCGATGAAATCGTCCTGATCGACGACCGCGCATCCGCGGTGAGCCTGCCGGAGGTCCCGTTGCTGGGCGTGCTGCCCGGCACCGGCGGACTCACCCGGATCACCGACAAGCGCCGTGTCAGACGCGATCTGGCGGATATTTTCTGCACCACGGCGGAAGGCGTGCGTGGCGCGCGCGCCAAGGAGTGGCGCCTGGTGGACGAGGTCGTGAAACCGCAGCAGTTTGCCGCGCACATCAGGCAGCGCGCGCTGGAACTCGCGGCGGCTAGCGACCGCCCGCAGGCGGCCAAGGGCATTGCGCTGACTCCGCTGGCCCGCCGCATCGATGCCGCCGGATACCACTACGATTGTGTCGACGTCGTCATCGATCGCGAGGCCAGACAGGCAACCATCACGGTAAGCGCGCCGCGCGAGGCGCCGCCGCAGAGCCTCGCCGAAATCACCGCGCTGGGCGCGGACTGGTGGCCGCTCAAGATGGCGCGCGAGCTTGACGATGCCATCCTGATGCTGCGCACCAATGATCTGGAGATCGGCGTGTGGCTGCTCAAGACGCGCGGCAGCGCCGCTGCCGTGCGCGCGGCCGATGCGAGCCTCGCCGAACACTCAGCCGACTGGTTCGTGCGCGAAGTGACCGGCATGCTGCGCCGTACGCTTGCCCGGCTGGATGTGTCCTCGCGCAGCCTGGTGGCCCTGATCGAACCGCACTCGTGCTTTGCGGGTACGTTGCTGGAGCTCGCGCTTGCCGCGGACCGCTGCTACATGCTGCTCGGTCCGGTCGGCGAGCCTGGCACTGTGGCGAGAATCTCTCTTTCCGAAATGAACTTCGGGGCCTATCCACTCGTGAATCGGCTAAGCCGGATCGAAGCGCGTTTCTGCGGCGAGGCCGGCGCGATCGCGCTCGCGCGCGGCGCGGTCGGGCGCATGCTCGATGCCGGCGAGGCGCTACGCCTGGGCCTGATCACCGCGGCACCAGACGAACTGGACTGGGACGGCGAAATCCGCGTGATGCTCGAGGAGCGCGCCAGCCTGTCGCCGGACGCCCTCACCGGCATGGAGGCGAACCTGCGTTTCGCGGGCGCGGAAACCATGGAGAGCCGCATTTTCGGCCGCCTCTCGACCTGGCAGAACTGGATCTTCATCCGGCCGAACGCCGTCGGCGATACGGGGGCGCTCAAGCTGTACGGAAGCGGCAACAAGGCGCGCTTCAATTGGGAACGGGTATGAAAACATGAACATCGACACCAGCGGCAAAATCCCCAACAACGTCGATCTCGCCGGCGACCGCGCGCTGCAGCGCGCGCTGGAGCACTGGCAGCCGGGCTTTCTTGGTTGGTGGGGAGAAATGGGACCGGAAGGTTCTCCGGCCCATGAGATTTACCTGCGCACGGCGGTCAGCGTCGAGCGCGACGGCTGGGCGCATTTCGATTTCGTGAGAATGCCCGACTATCGCTGGGGTATTTTCCTCGCACCGGCCACGCCCGGCCGCGTCATCCATTTCGGCGAGCACAAGGGCGAGCCCGCCTGGCAGGAGGTGCCCGGCGAATACCGCAGCATGCTGCGCCGGATCATCGTAACCCAGGGCGACACCGAGCCCGCCTCGGTGGAACAGCAGCGCCGCCTCGGCTTGACCTGCCCGTCCTTGTACGACTTGCGCAACCTGTTCCAGGTCAACGTCGAGGAAGGACGCCACTTGTGGGCCATGGTGTATCTGCTGCATCGCCATTTCGGCCGTGACGGCCGTGAGGAGGCCGAGGCGCTGCTCGAGCGCCGCTCCGGCAACCAGGACAACCCGCGGCTGCTGGGCGCGTTCAACGAAGCCACGCCGGACTGGCTTTCCTTCTTCATGTTCACCTTCTTCACCGACCGCGACGGCAAGTTCCAGTTGTCGGCGCTGGCCGAGTCCGGCTTCGATCCGCTGGCGCGCACCACGCGTTTCATGCTGACCGAGGAAGCGCATCACATGTTCGTCGGCATCACCGGCGTCGGGCGCATCCTGCAGCGCACGGCCGAGGTCATGGCGCAGCAGAAAACCGACGACCCGGCGCGGCTGCGCACCCTGGGCGTGATCGACCTTCCGACCATGCAGCGCTACCTGAATTTTCACTTCAGTGTCACGCTGGATCTGTTCGGCTCGGACAATTCGTCCAACGCGGCCACCTACTACACCACCGGGCTCAAGGGGCGCTTCGAGGAAGGCGGCATCGACGACGATCACCAGCTCAAAGACAGGGCTTATCCGGTGATCGACGTGGAGGGAGGCATAATCGTCGAACGCGAGGTGCCGGCCCTGAAAGCGCTAAACGAAAATCTGCGCGACGACTATATCAAGGACACCGTTGCCGGGGTCGAGCGCTGGAACCGCGTCCTGCAGAAGGCCGGCGTGGATTTCCGGCTCGGCGTTCCGCACAAGGCCTTCAATCGCCGCATCGGCTCGTTCGCGGGCGTCAGGGTCTCGCCCGAGGGACGCGTGGTGAGCGAGGCCGAGTGGCAAGCAAATGTTCGGAGCTGGCTGCCCAGCCTGGAGGACCGCGCGTTCGTGCAGTCCCTGATGGGCCGCGTGACCGAGCCGGGCAAGTTCGCGAACTGGATCGCTCCTCCGGAGCGGGGTATCAACGGCAAGCCGGTCGATTTCGAATACGTGCGGTTTAACTGAATACGTATCGAGAGTTGCATAGTCCCGAGTTTCCCGATCCGGTCGGCGCTGAAACCTTGTGTCAGCGGACCTCGAGCAGGCTCTCGTCCCACTTCTCGTGCTTCTCCAGGCCGAGTAGATTGGCGACAGTGGCGGCGATGTTCGCCAGGCCGGCGGTGGCCGT
>MEQV01000002.1:0-22007 GCA_001770355.1 Betaproteobacteria bacterium RIFCSPLOWO2_02_FULL_62_17 | reverse complement strand
ACCAGCGCGACGCCGCCCAATGCGTCGATCACCGGCAGGATGCGCGCCAGTTGCAGGTCGACGGCCTCGATGGCCATGGTCGTCGCGCGGAAGTTGCCGGTGTGACCGACCATGTCGCCGTTGGCGAAATTGCAGCGCAGGGTCTTGTAGCGGCCGCCCTTCAACGCCGCGATCATGGCATCGGCGATCTCCGCGGCCTTCATCCACGGACGCTGCTCGAAGGGGACAATGTCGCTGGGGACTTCCTGCCAGGTTTCGCCGGGGAACTTGCCGGAGCGGTTGCCGTTCCAGAAGTAGGTGACGTGGCCGAACTTCTGCGTTTCCGAGCAGGCGAACTGGGTGATGCCGAGTTTGCCGAACCATTCGCCGCTGGTGTCGCGGATCGCCGGCGGTTCGACCAGGAAGCGTTTCGGCAGCTTGAGGTCGCCGTCATACTGCAGCATGCCGGCGTAGACGACCTGCGGCACGCGAACACGGTCGAAGTGCTCGAAACCGGTTTCTTCGAAGGCGCGGGTGATTTCGATTGCGCGGTCGCCACGGAAGTTGAAGAAGACCACCGAGTCGCCGTCCTCGACTGTTCCCACCGGCTTGCCGTCGCGGGCGATGGCAAAGGGCGGCAGGTCCTGGTCGATGGTCCCGGGAAAGCGCCGGCGCAGTTCGACGACGGCCGCCGAAGCGCTGGGGAACTGGTCGCCCTCGCCGAGTACATGCGTGCGCCAGCCCTTTTCAACCATCTTCCAGTTAGCCTCGTAGCGGTCCATGGTGATGTTCATGCGGCCGCCGCCGGAGGCGATGCGCGCGTCAAAACCGCCGGCGTTCAGTTCGGCGAGGAAAGCCTCGAAGGGTTGCAGGTAATCCAGCGCGCTGGTCTCCGCGACGTCGCGTCCATCGAGCAGGACGTGGATGCGTACGGCCTCGATGCCTTCGTCGCGGGCGCGCAGGACCATTGCCTTGAGATGGTCGATATGGCTGTGGACGTTGCCGTCGGAGAACAGGCCAAGGAAATGGATCAGGCTGCGTCCGGCGCGGGCGCCGGAGACGATCTGCTTCCATGCCTCGCCTTCCCAGATGGTGCAGGTGGCGATCGCGTTCGATACCAGCGCCGCCCCCTGGGTGTAGACCTGGCCGGCGCCGATGGCGTTGTGGCCGACTTCCGAGTTGCCCATGTCATCGTCGGAGGGCATGCCGACGGCGGTGCCGTGGGCACGCAGGCTGATGTTCGGGAAACGGGCGAAGAGCCGGTCGAGGGTCGGCTTGCGGGCGGCGGCGATGGCGTTGCCGGCGTCCGACTTTGAAAGGCCGTAGCCGTCCATGACGATGATCACGAGCGGGCCCGGGATTCCGGGAAACGTGGAGAGTTTTTGCAGATTCTGCGACATGGCGGCTTCCTAGGGGAAACTGAAAACAGGATATGTCGGATCTATCGGCGGTATCCGGTGATGGGGGCGCGTGAACAGCTCGCGGAAGCGCTCATTCGGCTATTGTAAACTTCGGTGGCCGCAGTGGGTCGCTATGGCTTTGCATAGCTTCACTTTGCGGCCCGTCATCGATCTGGAGAGTCTCAACATGGATGCCAAGCCGCGCATCACCGGCGCACACCTGGATTTCGAGCGCTTCCGGCTGCGCACTTTCATCGAGTCGCTGCCGCGCGAGGAACTTGACCGAATAAGCGCCCCTATCGAGCTTGCCGATATTGCCGCGGCACTGGACGGCAATCCGAAGGCGGTGCTGTTCGATGCGGTCGGCAGGGAAGGAGCGGCTTTGGCGGGAAATATTTGCGCCAGCCGCGCACGCCTCGCGCTGGCGTTCGCAACCAAGCCGGAGCGCGTGACGCAGGAGATCATGAACCGCTTGCGCACCCCCCAGGATATCGTCGAGGTGCCGCGGGAACTTGCCCCGGTCCAAGCCATCGTGCAGGAGGGCAATGCCGCGGATCTGACCGCGCTGCCGGTGCACCTGCAGCACGGTCTTGACGGCGCGCCGTATATCTCGGCATCGATCGATTTTTCGCTTGATCGCGAAAGCAACTGGACCAACGTCGGCATGCGCCGGCTGATGCTGCGCGGCCGCCGCGAGGCGGGCGTGGACCTGAATGCGCCCTCCGACCTGCGCGCGCTGTATGAGGCGCAAGTGAAGCGCGGCGCGCCGCTGCCGGTGGCATTCGTGGTGGGATCGCACCCGATCGACCACTTGTCCGCGACGATGCGCGTTGCGGGCGACGAATTGGCTTTGCTTGCGTCATTGCGCGGGGCCACATTGCCGGTGGTGAAATGCCTCACAAGCGACATCCGCGTGCCCGCCGACGCGGAATTCGTGCTGGAGGGGCAACTCGACGCGCGCGGGTTTGTCGAATCCGAAGGACCCTATGGCGAGTTTCTCGGCTATTACGGGGAGCTCAAGCGCAACCCGGTGTTTCACCCCACCGCGATGACCCGCCGCGCGGACGCCCTGTTCCAGACATCCACCATCGGCGGCAGGATGCTGGCGTGCACCGACACCGCGCAGTTGATCGCGCTGCGGACCGAGGCGACGCTCTGGCACGCGCTGCAGACAGCGGTGCGCGAGGTGACCTCGGTCTACGCGACACCGCAGAGCGGCGGCGCCTTTAACGTGCGCATCGCATTGCGCCAGCGCGTCCCGGGCGAGGCGCGCAATGCCATCGCCGCGGCATTCGCTTGCCACGGCAATGTCAAAAATGTTTTCGTCGTCGACCCGGACATCGACATCTTTTCCGACGCGCAGATGGACTGGGCGCTCGCTACGCGTTTTCAGGCCGACCGCGATCTCGTGGTCGGGTCGGGCTTTCGCGCCATGCCGCTCGATCCCTCGCTTGCCGGCTCCCGTACCTGGGCGAAAGCAGGTTTCGATTTGACCTTGCCAATGCTAAAGCCCGGTGAACGGCGCCCGATTGCACACCGCGTGCCCGAGCCGCCTCGCTACCAAGGTGGGCGTTTTGATGGAATCGAAGCGGCGCTTACCGACGGACCGAAGTATTTCGAGGAACTGATGGCCGCAACGGGCAGTCGCGACGGACGCGAAATCGTGCGCGAGCTCGAGCAGCTTCGAGCCAGCCGCGGTCTGGAGCGCGATGACGAAGGGCGGTACCGGGTCAAATGACCCGCTGCGTTGGACCGCAACGATGAAGATCTTGCTTCAGGCCGCCGCTTCCTCGACCCGGGCGATGCGGCAAAGCAGCGCGCGCAGCTGGTAGGTCCCCATCGCCGGATCGTAGGGCGGCGCGTTGCTGGTGAGCACATTGGCATTGGACTTCCAGATGCCGTGCTCGGGTCCGGGTTCCTCGGGAAACCACCAGCCGTGCTCGATATGCACCACGCGCGGATCGATCTCGTCGGTGACGCGGGCCTTCTGCTTGATTTTGCCGCGCAGCGTTTCGATCCACACCCAGTCCTTGTTGCGTATGCCCAGCGGCCGCGCGGTATCGGGATGGATCTCGACAATCGGATCGGGATGGGACTTCCTGAGCTTGGCGATCTGCCGGTGCTCGGAATTGAAGTAGAACGGAATGCGCGCGCCGGTGGTGAGCACCAGCGGAAAATCCTTCGCTATGGCCGGCGAAGACAGCGGGCTTTCAGGCGGCTCCTCGTAGTACGGCAGCGGCGCGTAGCCCCATTTCTCAAGCTTGGTCGAGTACAGCTCGATCTTGCCGGTCGGCGTCTTGAAGCCGCCCTCCTGGTACTTGCGGTAGCGCAACGCCGGCTGGTGAAAGCCCAGTCCTTTCAGTTCCTCGTAGCCCAGGCCGCAGCCTTTCCTGATCTGCGCGTCGAGCACTTCCTCGACCGATTCGGTGCCCACTGGCAGGTTCATGCGCCGCGCGAGCGCAACGAAAATTTCCTCATCGGACTTGCACTCGCCGATCTGCACCGCCTTCTGCTGCGCGAGCAACACGTTCGCGGCCACCGTCGGCAGACCCACCACCTGGTTCAACTCGGGCCACGACGCCGCGGGCAGCACGATGTCGGCGAGTTCCGTGGTGGGCGTCATGAACAGATCGGCGGCCACCAGCAGGTCCAGTTTCAGCAGCGACTCATGGACCTGCTTGGAGTTGCCGTAGGTGGACAGGGTGTTATTGCCAAAGACCAGGAAAGCCTTGACCGGATAGGGCACGCCCTCGCGCATTGCCTGCAGCAGAGTCGGGATATGCGCCGCCGGCAGATCGGCGCCTTCGCCGCACAGCATCGTGAAACGATCGGCGCCCAGGCGCTTGGCGTTCATCTCGGGTGACAGGTTCTCGATCAGGCTGGGAAAGCGCCCCAGACCGTGCATGCCGAAAACCCAGCCGCCGGGCACGTCGATATTGCCGGTGATCGCGGGCAGCATCGACACCGCGCGGATCGTCTGGATGCACTTGGGCGTGTGCTCGATCGCGCAGCCCCATTCCATCATCGAGGGCCGGGTTTGCGCGTACAGGCGCGCCGCCGCGCGGATCTTCCCGGCCGGCACCCAGGTGATCGGCTGCGCCCACTCCGGCGTGTAGCGGCGCACATGCGCTGCCAGCGCATCGAAGCCATGCGTCCATTGCGCGACAAATTCGGCGTCGTGCAGCCGCTCCTCGATGATCACGTTGAGCATCGCCAGCGCCAGCGCATCGTCGCTGCCGGGCCGCAACTGCAGCCACACCTTCGCCTGCTTGGCGAGCCGCGTCTTGCGCGGATCGACGACGATGATCGCCGGATTCGAATCGAGCGAATCGAGCGCATTGAAGCGCGTCTCGCCATCCGGGCCCGAGTTCAACGGGTTGTGCCCCCAGTAGATGATGCACGCGGGCGGCGTGCCGCCGCTGAAGTCGCACACCGGAAAATCGCCGAAGGTGGCGAGGCAGGTGTTGACCCTTGGATGAAAGCACTGCGCAAACCCCGGTTCGCACCAGTTGGGCGTTCCCAATGCGTGGCCGAAGCGCGACACCCAGCGGATATGGTGGCGGCCGGTGCCGGTGCCCATGGCGATCGCCTCGGCGCCGTGCTCGCGCTTGATGGTCTGGAGCCGTTCGGCGATCTCGTCGAGCGCCTCCTCCCACGAAATGCGCTGCCAACGGCCCTCCCCGCGCTTGCCGGCGCGGCGCATCGGGTATTTCAGGCGGTCCGGGTGGTAGACCAGATCGAGCGTGGTGCTGCCGATGGGGCACAGGCGGCCGCGGTTGAGCGGCGAGGCGCGATCGCCCTCCACCCGCGTCAGGCGCTCGCCCTCGACGTGCAGCAGAACTCCGCAGCCGCCATGGCAGCTGCGGCAGACGCTTTTGAGTATTTGGGTCGTCATCGTCTTTGAATGCTTTCTGTTGGGAGCCTTACAAGCCGCCGCCCATTGTGGTCAGGTTTAACCGCAGGCGATTGACAATGATCAAACTGTATATGCACTACCGGTGCTGCGGCGGCGCGACTCTCTAGCCACCCCGATACTTCTCCCTGGCGCCGCGCGCGAGCGCCACGCCATGTCCGGGCCGCTCGGGGATCTGGAAGCATCCGTCCAAGCAGTCCAAGGTGTGCTCGAACAGATCCTTCGGAATCCAGTCCATGAATTCCACCAGAAAGCCGTTGGACAGTGCCCCTACTATGTGGATGGACAATTCATGCGCGAGGTGCGGCGACACCAGGAGCTGATTTGCCGCCGCGAGCGCGGCGATTCGCAAGGTTTCCGAAAAGCCGTTGGCATGCTGCACGTCGGGCATCAGATAACGCGCGGCGCGTTTTTCGATCAGGTCGCGGAACTCGAAGCGCGTGTAGGCGTTCTCGCCGGTGGCCACCGGAATGCCAATCGCCCGCGCCACCTCCGCGCAACCCTGAACGTCGTCGGCATTGACCGGTTCTTCGTACCAGACAAGGTCAAGATCCGCAAGCATTCGAGCCTGTTCGATGCTCGAATGAACGTCCAGGCGCTGGTTCACATCCACCATCAGCCGCATGCCGTCGCCGAGCGCGCGGCGCACCGCCTCCACTCTTTTGCGATTCTCGCGCGGATCGGGGTGGTGGATTTTCATCTTGTAGTATTTGCAGCCCAGGCCTGCGTAGGTGCGTGCCTCGCTGATCAGGTCTTCGACACTGTAGTTGGCGAAACCGCCGCTGCCGTAAGCCGGGATGCTCGGATTCACCGCGCCCCAGAGCTTGAAGAGCGGCTGGTTCGCGGCCTTGCCGACAATGTCCCACAGGCCGATGTCCAGCGCGGAAATCGCGAACGCGGCGATACCGTGCTTTTTTCCCGCGTCGGCGCGGAACATGCGCTCCCAGAGGCGCTGCACGAAGAGCGGGTCTTCGCCGATGAGCGCGGGCTTCAGTCGCGTCTCAAGGTACACCTGGATCGCCTCGACGTTGCCGCCGCCAAAGCCCAGCGTAGTGCCCAGGCCGGTGACGCCTTCGTCCGTGGAAATCTCCGCCACCACAAGTCGGTGGTGCGCGAACTGCTTGCGCATCTCCCTTTGCAACGGGATGGTGAGAATGCAGGTATCGATTGCGGTGATTTTCAAGGTGTCCCCATGCGGATGATTGTGGAATTTCCAACGGGATTATGATCCGACTCGGAGGAATACTGTCACCGTCGCGCGGGGCCCGACCGCGCTGGAACCGAATTCGACAAGCAGCGGCGCCACTTCGCGGTCATGCGCGACGAGGTCTCAAAGATGATCGCCGCGGGTAAGACGGTTGCGCAGATACAGGCGGAGTTCAAGGTGCCGGCGGAATTCGCCCATTACACCGGCCCGGCGCGCCTGAAGGCGTTCCTCAATCTCTTTTATCACCAGTTGCTGGAGCGAGGCTTCTGGCCGTAATGCGGGGCGGCACCAATAAGCACAGCGCCACACCGTGGCGCTGTGCGCGAACTACACCCGCAATCGACTCGTCCTGGGCACACCGCTCATCAAGAACGCCATCTGATCCGCCAGGATGTGACGGTTGCGCAGAATGAAGTGCTCGTGCCGATTTGGCGTATAGGGAACGTAGAGGAGCGGCATGCGCGCTTGCTCCGGTGTCCGATCCGCTTTTTGGGAATTGCATCCGCGACACGCGGTAACAATATTCGTCCAAACGTGCCGTCCGCCTTTCGATACCGGCAGGACGTGATCGCAAGACAGGTCGCGCCTGCCGAAGCCGGCACCGCAGTACGCACACAGGTGGCGATCGCGCGCGAACAGCAATTCATTGCTCACGGCCGGCGCGCGCGCGAACAACCGCGACGCGTGTCCGTCACCGCGCAATGCCAGGATCGACTGCGTTTCAATGCGCGAACGGCGCCCATCGCGCTGAATGCCGCCACGGTATTCGCAAACGTGATTTCCCGCCGACCAGGCAACCAGCCGCTTGGCGTGATAGGTGATCGCTTCGTCGATGCCTACCCAAGCCTGCGGCAGTCCGGCCCGATCGAGCGTCAGAATCAAGGTTTCCATTGCTTCACCTCCCTGCTATCCAAAGGCAGACCGGAGGCTTGCGCCCCCGGCCTCACCGCATTGCCACTACTGCTGAGCGGCCTCACGGCCGGATTTTGACCAGGTCCTTGAGCACGCCGTCCAGGCCGCCGAACACCGAGATCCTGTCGATCTTCTCGGTGACCTTCTCCAGCGTTTCAAGTTCCTTCAAGCGCAACGCAATCGGGTTGTCTTCCATCACCTTGGCGGTGTTCAAGAGGGAACGCGTCGCCGCAGTTTCTTCGCGCCGGCGAATCACGTTCGCCTGCGCCGCCTTTTCCGCCTCGACCACCTTGTTCAAGATGGTCTTCATCTCGCCCGGCAGGATGATGTCTTTCACCCCGACGGATTCGACTTCAAGACCGTAACCCGCGACACGCCGCTTGATGTGCTCGCCGACCACCTCGTTGATGACGCTCTTGTTCTCGAGCAATTCATCGAGGCTGCGGGTACCGACCGCCGCGCGCAGTCCGAACTGCAGTTCCTTGTAAAGAAACTCCAACGGCTTGGCCTGCTTGGCGAAGGCGATCTGCACGTCGGTGATGCGGTAACCGGCGGTCAAGTTCACCCGCAAGCTCACCTTGTCGCGAGTCAGGATTTCCTGACCCGCGACGTCCAGCACCTGCAAACGCAAATCGACGGTTTCCACCTTCACGTCACGAAGGAAACGCCAGAAATAGTGCAGCCCCGAGGCGAGCAAGCCATGCAGCTTGCCATCGACGCTGAGCATACCGGCGCTGTGCTCGGGCACCATCGCGACGAACACCCCTTCGTTGCCGGCGATCTTCACGCCTCCGCGCAGAATCAGCGCAGCGATTTTCGGCACCAATGCCGCCGCGATTACGAAGTCGGTCGCGATATCGATCTCTTCGAAGGCGACGTCGATGTAGCCCTTCCAGTACAAGCGGCGGGTGTTCGGGGCCAACACTTCGACCAGCACGCCACTCTCGTAGCGCAGCGCGATCTGCGATGCGCCCAGCTCAATCGCGACAAACTCTCGTGCCACGACCTCGGGCTCCGCCATTCGCAGATAGTCGGCAAGCGGGTGGTCGAACAGCGTCTTAGCGAGCGAGAATTTTTCGACCGCGAACCGCTTCAAGGGGTCGAAATAGCTGTATTCGCCCGGACCCAATACTTCGACGAAATCACCTTTGCGAAAAAGCAAGGCGCGTTCGTCCTTCTTCACATGTACTTTAGTCATAAACATGATTCTTCTCCTTCTAATAAAAAAATGGCTCCGGCTTCCCGAACGCTCGACGGGCAACCGCGTTGCAAGCGCGGGATCTCAGCCGCGCCTCCCGTGAGCGCATCGCTCGATCTCAAAACCAATCGAACTAGCGATCACGCTTGGCTGTTGCTGCCTCGCGCGCCTGCGCCAGCGGCGCACAGATCAAACGGGCGGTGTAACAAGCAATGGCGAATCAAACGACGCCGCCACTTGCCACCGAAGCCGGACCCGGGTACTACAATCAAAACAAGCCTTCAAAGGGCTTTGCTTTTCCAGCGGGATTCGAACCCGCGACCTTTCGGTTATCAGCCGATTGCTCTACCCAACTGAGCCATGGAAATGGAGCGGATGGTAAGAGTCGAACTCACGACCTCGGGCCACACGGCCCGCGCTCTACCTGCTGAGCTACACCCGCGTGCATCCATCGTTCCCGCACCGCGGTATGCGCCAATCCAATTTTCAGGATGAGCGCACCAGGGAGGACTCAAGAGCCTCTCCCGCTGACGATACGTTTGCGACGAATTCTTCCTTGCGGTCTTCGACACTGGATGTGGCAATGCTATTGGCGCCGCCGGCAGGACTCGAACCCGCATCCTCCGCGTTCGAAGCGCGGAACTCTGATCCGATTGAGATACGGCGGCATTGAAACTGGTGGGCCCTGCAGGAATCGAACCTGCGTCGCGCGGATTAAAAGTCCGCTGCCTCGCCTCTCGGCCAAAGGCCCGCTGCATTGCATAGACAAAGCTGGTTTCCCCGCTTCCTGCTCTTGTGGTTGGGGTGATCCACCCGATTCGAACGGGCATCTCCTTGGTTCACAGCCAAGGGCTTTTGCCGATTAAGCTACGATCACCATCGATTTGGCTCCGGCCGGTGGAATCGAACCACCCTCGTTCACCGTTAACAGCGGTGCGTTCTCACCCTGAGAACCAGACCGGAATATAAGATTGGTCAGTGCGGTGAGATTCGAACTCACGACCTCCGCGGTCCAAGCGCGGCGCGCTGGCCAGGCTGCGCTACACACTGATTGATTGGGCAGGGGCGGCGCGGATCGAACGCGCAACATCGAACTTCAAAGGCTCGCGCTCTACCGATTGAGCTACGCCCCGACAAACTGGTGCCGCCGGCGCGGAATCGAACCGGCCTCTCGGGTGCTTCAGACCCGCGCTAATCCTTCTCAGCTACAACGGCTTTGAAACTGGTGCTGCCGGTCACGCTTCGAACGGACGCCCTCCCGCATACAAGGCGGGTGCTCTGCCACCTGAGCTACGACAGCGTTAGTGGTGAACCGTGCGGGGCTCGAACCCGCTACTGCCGGCTTGAAGGGCCGGGCGCGCGACGCTTTGCATTACGGTTCATATTGGAATCTGCCGGCCCGCCCGGCGAGGTGCAAAGAAGCCCGAGTGTGAGGTCACAGGCTGCTCGCCTCGCCGGGCGACGACAGAACTCATTGCCACATCCGAATTGTCAAAGATCATCCCGCCTTGATCCGGTCGCTATGCCGGCGCGGTTACCGCAACAACCTTGGTGCCCCACCCGAGATTCGAACTCGGAGAATCCGGTTTCTAAGACCGGCGCGTATGCCTGGTTCCGCCAGCAGGGCACGAACTTAAATCGTCTGCACAAACAAAAAGCCCGGGGACCTTGCGGTACAACCCGGGCTTTGGTGTTCGTTCTGTTTGAACGCTCACATCAAAAATTTCTCCCGGATCGCGCTTGGGCGTGTCGGCTCATGGCCACCATTGCGCGCAAAGCCGGCGTCATGTGAGCCCAGAGCTTGGACGACGATTGGCTGGACGACACACGCAGCCCAGGGCGCCATGCGCCTGGCGGCGTGAGTCCGGTCTATCGACCTTAAGCTTGTGATTCTGTTGGTCAGCATGGTCATTTCGTGAATCTAATGAGACTGCGCTTGATTTCTCTGGTTTGCCGCGTCACACCCAACAGAGGGCGCGACGTTGAAAAACGCAATACTAGGCGTCGAAAAAGCCATTGTCAATCATTTTATGAAATTATTTTGCATAAGATAATAGTTTTGCTACAATGTCTTTATCGATTTGTGAGGGTCGACACAGCCATGGCATCAGCTTCTGCAAAGCCGCGCCGGCTTAAATGGCGCACCCGCATCGTGATGGCCGAACGCGGCGTACGATCGGTTTCCGCGCTTCGCCGCAAGCTGGAAGAACTCGGAATTAGCATCTCCGATGCCCAGCTCGGACGCATCATCGACGGCAGATCCAGCCATTTCAATTCCATTGTCGTCGGCGGATTGCTGACGGCGCTGAATTGCGGCTTAAGCGATCTGTTCGCCGTTCGCTAGGCCCCAAAAAACCCGGAGAGCTTTCGCTGTCCGGGCTTTTGGTGAACTGTGTCGGTTCACCGCTATCGACAAACCTCCGGACTGGGGAATACCGCATCTTCATCGCCATGGTGAATCGGCTTGGCTGGCGCGCATGGCGGCACAAAAACCAGGCTGGACGAGCGAACGCCTCGCAAGCTTCGCGATATCGCCGTTAGTTTGTTGTTACGCTGGTTCATGGTGGATAGCCAATGGGTAGACCCGTTGCCGCTGCATTCATGTGTGGAAGGGCGCGAAGTCTGCCGGAACTTAATGCAGGCGTCAAGGAAAAGCACCGGTCGCTGCGCGCCTGCACGGCGTTGCTGTACGATTCGCGCCAACATGCGCATTTTCAGCGGGACAAGCCGGTCATGGACGTGCACTTCATCGACACCTCGTTTCGAGACGGAGCCCAGAGTCTATGGGCCGGAGGCATCCGGACCGGCATGATCGAGGCGGTTGCGCAAGACATGGACCGGGCCGGATTCGAAGCCATCGAGGTCCCGGTCTCCGGCAATTACATGAAGAAGTTCGTCCGCGATCTGAAAGAAGATCCCTGGGAAATGGCGCGGATGGTGGCCGCAAGAATGCCGGAAACGGTCAAGACCGCGATGGCCGGCGCCCATATCGTACCGTTCGAAGCCCCGCCGCCCCGGGCGATCGTCGCGCTTTTCTATTCGCGCGTGGCCGAGATGGGGGCCCTGAACCGCGTCCAGATAACCTGCAACACGCTTGACCAGATCCAACGCACACTGCCCTGGATCATTCCGCTGTTCAGGAACCTCGGACTGCAGATCGCCCTGGCGCTCTCCTACGCCGTTTCCCCACGCCACACCGACGGGTACTACGCGCAAAAAACGCGCGAGATCCTCCGCTTCAAACCCGATGCCATCTACCTCAAGGACCAGTGCGGCCTGCTCACTGTGGATCGGGTGCGCACCCTGCTCCCAGTCTTGTTGCAGAACGCGAACGGCGTCGCGGTGGAACTGCACTCGCACTGCACCACGGGGCTCGCCCCGTTGGTCTATCTGGAGGCACTGAAGTTGGGGGTGAGCCGACTGCACACGGCGGTTCCGCCGCTTGCCGACGGCTCCTCGCAGCCATCGGTGCTCAACGTGGCCCGGAACGCCCGTCTACTGGGCCATTCGTCCCGGGTCGACGCTAACCTCTTGCAAGCGGTCGCGGAGCGGCTCACGGCGATGGCGCGGCAGGAGATGCTGCCGATCGGCGTCCCTGTCGAGTACGACGCGGCGCAGTACCTCTATCAAATTCCCGGCGGCGTGATTTCGAACCTCAGGCATCAGCTCGGCGAGCTGCGCATCCTGCACCGTCTGGACGAAGTGCTGGAAGAGTCGGTGCAGGTTCGCAAGGACTTCGGCTATCCGATCATGATCACCCCGCATTCCCAGTTTGTATGCACCCAGGCGGCCATCAACGTCGCCATGGGAGAGCGCTACAAGCACGTCATCGACGAGTTCATTCTGTTCGCTCAAGGCGTATACGGGGAGGATTCGGGCTACACCTGGATGGATCAGAACCTCAAGGACAGATTGCTGGGCACGCATAGGGCGAAGGAACTGGCGGCGCGAAAACGTCCGGACATCCCGTTGGACGAAATCCGGGATAGATTCGGCGGCGGTAGCGTCTCGGACGAGGAGTTCCTGCTGCGTTACATTATGAAGGGCTCAGAAGAAATCGAGGTAATGCGTGCGGCGGGCCGGCCGAAGCAGTATTACGACAGTTCGCTGCCCCTGGTGACCCTGCTTCAGGAACTCGCCAAGCACCAGCGGGTGCGCCATGTCTACGTGCAGCGGGGCGACGACTCGCTGCTGGTACAAAACCGCGCCTCGGCTTGATCGGGCCCCGGACCGGGACCCGGGAAAGGGCCAGTGTACGTACTCGTCCTTGCCATCCAGGCTCGCGCCGTCTTCAGCCCCCGACCAACACATAGTCGATTTCCGATCAGTGCAGGCCCGGCAGAATTTCAGAAAATTGCATTTTCTCCCACGGGTTCCGATGCTTACCCGCTTCGCTCAGCCCGCCGTCCCGATCTGCCTGCCCTCGAAGCTCGGCAGCTTCGCATCGATCAGCACGAAGGCGATGACGCAGGGCACGCTGCCGCGGTTCACCCAGTTGTGAATAGTGCCGCGCTGCACCAGGATGTCGCCGGCCTTCAGTTTCACGACGACGCCGTCATCCAGTTCCATGTCGATCTCGCCGGCCATGACCACCGCGTAGTCGATCGAGGCGGTGCGGTGGTTGCGCGGCGCGGCCCCCGGCTGGTACTCGACCACGCGAAAAACGGTGTCTCCAGCGTGCGCGGTGCCGACCTTCTTAAGACCCGCGTCCTCGTCGCCGCTCAGATCCGCGGGTATGGTATCCGTGGTCCACGCCAGGCAAGCCATGACGCCGGGCCGCATCGGCGCGATGCTCGCCGGTACCGAATCCATTTTCACCACCGCGCGCCCGTGCTTGTCGTGGCCGGTGACCACGCGCCTGATCTGAAATGCCACGGGTGTTTCTCCCTGGATATAAGACCGGCGGCGGGTAAATCTATCGCCGCCTGTTTAACACAGCTCGGCGAGTTTGATGCCGAGCGGTCGTAAATTGCCTCTCCGGGTATCATCGCACGACTTCCCAAATTGGATGCATCATGGCAAAAATGACCGGCGCGCAGGTTCTCGCTGACATGCTGGCGGGCTATGGCGTCACCCACGTCTTCATGGTGCCCGCGGTGCTGCGCGCGAGTTTCGCGGAAATGGAGCGGCGCACCGGCATCAAACGCATCCATGCGCACGGCGAAAAAGCCGCCGCCTACATGGCCGATGGCTATGCGCGCGCCAGCGGCCGCCCCGGGGTATGCATGGCGCAGGTGATCGGCGCGCTCAATCTCGCCGCGGGTCTGCGCGACGCCTGGCTCGCGTATTCGCCGGTGATCGCCTTCACCGGCGGGCGCGAACCCAAGACCCAGTACCGCAAGGTCTACCAGGAGATCAACGACATGCCGGCTTTCGAGCCGGTGACCAAGTTCAACGCCACGGTGGACGCGGCCGAGCGCTTTCCCGACATGATTGCGCAGGCCTTCCGCGTCGCGGTCTCCGGGAGCCCCGGCCCGGTGCACCTGCAATTCCGCGGCAATGAAGGCCAGGTGGACGCCGAGGAGGCGGACATGTCGCCGCGCATCGAGACGCAGTTTGCGCGCGTGCCGCCGTTCCGGCCCGCGCCGGAGCAGGCCGCGGTCGCGGCGGCGCTCACCGCGCTGCAGCGTGCTTCTCGCCCGGCGATCGTCGCCGGCGGCGGCGTGCGCGCTTCCGGCGTGGCGCGAGAGCTGGTCGCCCTGGCGGAAAAACTTGCCATCCCGGTCGCGACCTCGCTCAACGGCATGGACTCAATTCAGGGTCTCTGCGGCGAGTGGCGCGAGAAATACCGCGCGCTGCTCGCCTCCGACGCGGTGCCGATGCGCCCGGAGCGCTTGTGCGCCGATCTGAGCGCAACGCTACCCGAAGACGCAATTGTAATGGTCGACACCGGCCACGCCGGCATGTGGATGGGCGGCATGTTCGACCTGTGCTCGCCCGCGCAAAGCTATATCCGCAGCGCCGGCCACCTGGGCTGGGCCTTTCCGGCGGGCATCGGCGCAAAGGCCGCCTGCCCGGAGCGGCCGGTGGTGGTTTTTACCGGCGACGCGGGCTTCTGGAATCACATCGCCGAGATCGAGACCGCGGTGCGCTGGGGCATCAACTCGGTGACCGTGGTCAACAATAACGGCGGCGGCAACCAGAGCAAGCGCGGCTTCGACCGCGCCTACGGCGGCGAACAGACCGAGCAGGCACGCGAACTGTGGACCTTCAGCAAGGTGAACTTCGCGCGCATCGCCGAGGACATGGGCGCCCTGGGCATACGCGTCGAGCGTCCCGCGGATTTCGTCCCGGCGCTCGAGCGCGCGCTCAAGGCCGGACTTCCCGTGGTCATCGACGCCGTCACCGACATCGAGGCGCTGGCGCCACTCGCGGTCACTTAAACTCGAGGAGGAGGCAATAATGTCGAAAATTCTTCAGTTTCTTCTGCTTGCGCTTTGCAGCGGCGGCGCGGCGGCGCAATCCTATCCCGCAAAGCCGATCAATTTCGTTCTCCCGTTTCCGCCCGGGACGCCCGACATGGCGGCACGCGTCTATGCCGAATCGGTCAGCGCGTCCATCGGCCAGCGGATAGTCGTGGCCAACGTCGGCGGCGGCGGCGGCGTGCAGGCGGCGCTCCAGGTGAAGCAGGCCGCGCCTGACGGCTACACCATGTTCGGGGGATCCTCGGGGGCGATGGCGTTGCTCAAGGCGGTGCGATCCGACTTGCCCTACGACTCGGAGAAGGACTTCCTGCCGGTCACGTCGCTCTTCTCGATGCCGACATTCGTCACGGCGCACACGGCCACCCCGTTCACCTCGATGGTCGAGCTGATTGCCTATGCAAAGAAAAACCCCGGCAAGCTCACCTTCGGCTCGCAGGGCGTTGCCTCGCCCGGACATTTCCAGGGAGCGATGCTGACAGGAGCGGCCGGCATCGACTTGGTCCACATCCCCTACAAGGGCGGCATCGCCCAGATCGTGGACATGGTCGCGCAACGCGTCGACATCGGCTTCAACACCTGGTCGGCGACACGCGAGTACGTGCGTGCCGGCAAGCTCAGGTACCTCGCGGTGACGGCGGACGCCCGGCGCAACGAAGAGCCCGGCGTCCCGACGCTCGCCGAGCTTGGCATCCGCGGCGTGGAGCACGATACCTGGATAGCGCTGTTCGTTCCCGCCCGGACACCCGACGCCGTCGTATCGCGGCTCAACCAGGAGTTCGTGCGCGCATCCACAGCGCCGGAAGTGGTGAAGCGGCTGAACGCGGAGGGCTTCCTGATCCGAACCGGGACCCCGGAGCAGCTGCGCCGGCTGCTGGCGTCGGACAGCGAAATCCTGCGCGCCGCGGCGCGCAAATTCGGCATCAAGGCAGACTGACGGACACGCAGGAAAGCGTGCTCCAGGCGCCGCTTACCAGCCAGATTCAATAGTGTTCTCTTCCCGCAGTCGGCCGGTGGGCGGCTGCAACTCTCCCAGGGTTGATCTAGATCAATGATGAAAGAGCTGTCATTCACCCTAATGCAGGTGCATCCCCGACGAAACCAGGCCGGACAACGTTGCGATGGCCAGATCGGTTCACAGGTGGGCGCATTGACGGGCTGCGGCGATCGTTGAGAGGCACGCATGACAGCGGAGGAACCGGGCATGGCTCAGCAAGTGATGGCGGCAGACGACCTTTTTCCCGCGACCCGCAAAACACCCCTGCCCGGCGGCTACATGGGGCGCATCCTGAGAGTGAACCTCAGCACCGAAAATTTCGAGGTGCTGCCCCTCCCGGAAGAACCGCTGCTGAAAAAATTGTGGGGTGGACAGGCGCTCGCGCTTTACATTCTGCTGCGCGAACTCGCGGCCGATGCGCAGCCACTCGGGCCCGATGCGAAGGTGGTCATGATGACCGGCCCGCTCACGGCGACCGGGCTCACCCCTGGCGGCACCAAGATGTGCGCCGTGTTCCTCTCCCCCATCACCGGCTACACGCTGGGCCGCGCCGCCACCAGCGGCTTCTGGCCGATGGCGCTCAGGGCGGCCGGCTACGACGGTCTCATTCTGGAAGGCGTGGCGCGGCGCCCGAGCTACCTCTACATCGACGAGGAGCGCGTGGAATTGCGTGACGCCTCCCCGGTATGGGGCTTGGGCACGCGCGACACCGAAAACCGGCTGCGCGAACTGGTGGGGCACCGGGACGCGCGCGTCGCCTGCATCGGCCCGGCCGGCGAACACGTCGTGCCCGCCGCGATGCTGGTGAACGACTACAACCACAATGCCGCGCACGGGCTGGGCGCGCTGTTCGGCTCCAAGAAGCTGAAGGCGATCGTCGCGCGCGGCACGCGCCGCCCGCCGCTGCACGACAAAAAGGCGCTGATCGACGCCGGCCGGCGCTGGCGCAAGGTGCTGGAGCCGACTGTGTACACCGTGCAGCAGCGTTTGAAGAGCCCGGGCTATGGCGGGCTGTGGGGCGCCATCACGCGCAACAACTGGCGCAGCACCGTGATCACCGACGAGGCGCGCGGCTTCGATCAGAACCGCGTGACGCTGCGGCCGTGTTTTCAATGCCAGCGGCTGTGCCCCTGGGATGTCGAAATCGGCGAAGGACCGCATAAGGGCAAGGGCGGTCACTTCAACGCCGGCAGCGAATGGATGGACACGTTCTACAACCTGGGCCTCAAGGGCAACGATGTCCTGCAGCTCACCGAACGCATCAACGACCTCGGCATCGAATGCGGCCATTTCGCCAACGCCGCCGGTCTGGCTTTCGAAGCCTGGGAGAAAGGCCTGCTGCAGGCCGATCGCACCCAGGGCCTTGTGCTCCAATGGGGCAATCACGCCAGCGTTGAGCGGCTGCTGGAGCAGTGCGCGCGCCGCGAAGGATGGCTGGGCAATCTGCTCGCCGAAGGGGTGGAGCCGCTGGCCAAGGCACTCGGCGGCGATGCGCCGCAGTGGGCGGTGCATACGAAGGGCGGCAGCCCGGCGCAGCATGACTGGCGCCCGCGCATCTCCGACATGCTCGACAACCTCACCGGCAGCGGCGGCATGAAATCGCAAGGTGGCGGCAGCTACGCGGTGTCGCCCAGGGATCTGGCGAACACCGAGCAATGGGGACCGCTCGACCCGGCGCTGCCAGAGGGTTGGGCGCGGTCGCAAATGCTGGCCGAGCAGTTGAAACAGGCGTGCGGCCTGATGGGCTGCTGCTGGTTCGCGCTGATCGATATCAATGCCGAGGACGCCCTCAATTCGATGATGGACTCACTCAACGCCACCACCGGCTGGAACATGACGCTCGAGGATGCGCGCGCGGCGGGCCACCGCAGCATGATTCTGCAGAGCATCTTCGGCGCGCAGCATGGCTGGCGCGCAGAGCACGATTGGAAACATGTGGGGCCGCGCTTCCTCGAGCCTGTCCCCGACGGCAAGTACCAGGGCTTCACCATCGCACGCTGGCTGCCCGATATCGTGCAGGAGTACTACCGCCTGTCCGGACGGCACGAACTGTCCGGGCGTCCATTGCCTGGCACCCTCGAGCGCCTGGGCCTGGAAGAGTTCGCCGCGTGGGCCGAGCGCGAGGCGCGCCCGTGAACGCGCCGCTGGAACGCACTCCCTACCCGGTTGCGCGCCTGCTCGATGGCCAGGCGCGCGCCATCCTGTTCGATGCGGCCAAGTGCATCGGCTGCCGCCAATGCGTGGAAGCGTGCAAGGACTGGAACGATCTGCCACGCGGCGATACCGGGCGCATTGGCGGCACCACCTGGCTCACCATCGAGCCGCCGGTGATGGAAGGCCAGTCCTCAGTGTGGGGCCGCAACAGCTGCATGCATTGCCAGTTCCCGCTGTGTGCCGCCGTGTGCCCGGTGGAGGCGATCACCAAGTATGAAGAAGGGCCGGTGGTGATCGACCCGGCGCGCTGCATCGGCTGCGGCTTCTGCATCGAGGCCTGTCCGTGGCAGGTGATTGGCAGGAATCGCGCCGGCGGCAAGGCGCGCAAGTGCACCCTGTGCCAGGACCGCCTGGCCGGCGGTGTATCGCCGTTTTGCGTGTCGGCCTGCCCGGCCGGGGCGCTCGAATTCGGATTGCTTGAGGAAGTGCGTGCCCAGGCTAGGCAGCGCGCAGCCGCAAATGGCGCCACTGTCTACGGCGGCAACGAAGCCGGCGGCACGCAGGTACTGCATGTCCTCAACCGGACGCCGGCCGAGCACGGCCTTGCGGCTGTCGCCGCGCAGCGGTTCCCACCGCACCGGGTAGGCCTCGGCGCGATACTGCGCATGCTGTTTGGCGCCAGCGGCGGCCTGAGTGGCAAGTGGCGCGCGCTGGGAAATGCCTTGCGCAAACCTTGGCGGCTCAAATACCGCTATTGGCCCGGCCGCGGCGGATAAGGCGAATGGCGCGGTCGCGCAGCGGCCTATTCCGCCTTTGCCCCGGTTTCCTGAATCACCCGGGCGTATTTTGCAATCTCCTTGCGCACGTAGTCAGCGACCTCCGCGGGCGTAGTGCGGCTGAATTCGACGTTCATGGTGGCGAATTTCTCCTTCACTTCGGGCTGCTCCATGGCGCGGTTCAACTCCGCGTTGAGGCGCCCGACGATAGCCGTGGGCGTGGCGGCCGGCAGGAAGAAGGCGAACCAGGTCATGTCCTCGAACCCCGGAAAGCCCGACTCGGCCACTGTCGGCACATTCGGAAGACCCGGCACGCGCTTGGCTGTGGTGACCGCGATCGGGCGCAGCTTGCCGCCTTTCACCTGCGCGAGCGGCATGGGAATGGAAGTGATGCCCATGCTGGCCTGATCGCCGACCACCGCGGTGACCGCCGCGGCCGGTGAGAACGGCACATGCACGATATCGGCCTTGGCCTGTTTCTTCAGCATCTCCATCATCAGCTGCGTGCCGGTGCCGGTGCCCGCGGAGGCATAACTCATCGGCCGCGTTTTCGCCAGAGCGAACAGCTCCTGCAGATTGTTCGCCGGCACCGAAGGGTGCGCAAAAATCATGTTGGGCGTCGCGCCCGCATGCGCCACCGCAACCAGGTCTTTCGCCGCAAAACCCGGGTTCTTGTACAGCGTGACATTGATGGCGATGGCGCTGCTCGTGGCCAGCAGCGTGTAGCCGTCAGGCGCGGCCTTCGCAACCACCTGAGCACCGATATTGCCGCCCGCGCCACCACGGTTTTCGACGATCACGGGCTGGCCGACACCTTCGGACAGTTTCGGTCCGACCACCCGCGCAATCACATCGCCGGTGCTCGCCGCCGGGAAAGCCACCAGGATGCGAATCGGCTTGGCGGGGAAATCCTGCGCAGCGGCAACCGCCGGCGCAAGGGCAAGCGCAAGTACTGCCATTTGGTTCCATTGCCGTTTCATGAGTTGCCTCCTTGGTCGTCATCGGTGAGCGTTGCGCGCCACCCCGCCGCGCTGACGGCTAAGCTAGACGAGGCGCAGGCGCCTGACTTGACTTAGATCAACAAGACGGGTGCATGAGGCATGTGCTGCCTTTCGTCGGGCTGCCCGACGCATGCAATACTTCGGCTTTTCCCATTAATCCGTGAAAGAACGTAAAGCATGCACCCCCCCAAACGCGACAGCCTCCCGTTTCACGCCGAGCATATCGGCAGCCTGGTGCGTCCGACCTCGCTGGTACGGGTGCGCCAGGAATTCGAAGCCGGAAGCATCGACAGCGCGGCGCTGCGGGCCGCGGAGGACGAGGCCATCCGCCAGGTGGTGGCGCTTCAGGAAGAAGTCGGCCTGGCGGTGGTCACCGACGGTGAATTCCGCCGCGGCACCTATTCCGATTCCTTCACCACGCAGGGCATCCGCGGCGTCTCGGTCCTGATGACCAAACCCGAGGGCTGGAAAAGTTCATCCACCCATGGCAATCGCATGGCGCGGCGAATTCCGCAGGTGGTCGAGCGCATTGAATGGAACGGACCGCAGCATGCCAGCGATTTCGCCTACCTCAGGTCTTTGACCGATCGCGTCGGCAAATTCACCCTGCCGGGTCCGGGCTATATCCACTACCGCGCCGGACGCGAGCACATCAGCCGCGACGTTTATCCGGACCTCGATGCATTCTGGTCTGATCTGGTGAACGCCTACCACCAGGAATTGCGCGCGCTCAGCAGTGCCGGATGCACTTATGTGCAGATCGACGAGACCTCACTGGTGAAGTTCGGCGATCCGCGCGTGCGAGCGCTGCTTGCCGCGCGCGGCGACGACTGGCAGGAGCTGCTGCGCGTCTACATCGACGCAGTGAACGCCGTCATCGCCGGCGCACCTAAGAGTATGACCATCGGCATCCATGTGTGCCGCAGCCAGGACCCGAGCTGGCAGGCGTCGGCGGGCTACGATCCAATCGCCCAGGCCATGTTCCACGACATCAAGACCGACATCTATTTTCTCGAGTACGACGACCCGCGCTCGGGGAGCTTCGAGCCGCTGCGCCTGCTGCCCGAAGGAAAGAAAGCGGTGCTTGGCCTGGTGCATTCGCGCAAACCCGAATTGGAGTCGCTGGAGTTTCTCAAGCAGCGCATCGACGCAGCGTGCCGTTACGCGAGGCTCGAGCAGCTCGCCATCAGCCCGCAATGCGGTTTCGCCACCGGTGTGTTTCTGGGCGACGACAATGCCATCGCGGCGCAGCGCGCGAAGCTGGCGCGCGTGGTGGAAGTCTCGCGCGAGGTTTGGGGTCAGACCTAATATTGAACGAGTATGGCCCTCATACCTTCTCAGCATCCGCCCCGTTCAAATCCGCCGCAATCAACCTGAACTGCTCCAGCGCCGCCTCCAGGTCGTCAACGATCTCCTGCGCGATGATCTCCGGTGCCGGAAGATTGTCGGAGTCGGCCAGGCTCTCATCGCGCAGCCAGAAGATGTCGAGGCTCGCCTTGTCGCGGGCGAGCAACTCATCGTAGCCGTACGACCGCCATCGCCCTTCCGGGTTCTCCGCCGACCACGTCGCTTTGCGCAGGTGCCGGTTCGCAGGGTTGTAGCAGGCCACGAACTCATCCAGTTCCTCGCGCTTCATCGGACTGGTCTTGAGTGTGTAATGTTTGTTGGTGCGCAGGTCGTAAATCCAGAGCTTCTTCGTCCACGGCGTCTCGGAGGCGGGCTTGCGCTCGAAGAAGATCACGTTGGCCTTTACCCCCTGCGCGTAGAACAGGCCCGTGGGCAGGCGCAGCAGCGTATGCACGTCGCATTCGTGCAGCAGCTTCTTGCGTATTGTTTCGCCCGCGCCGCCTTCGAACAGCACGTTGTCGGGCACCACCACCGCCGCGCGGCCATGTTGCTTCAGCAGCGTCTTGATGTGCTGCACAAAATTGAGCTGCTTGTTCGAGGTGGTGGCCCAGAAGTCGTCGCGCTCGATGATGTCTTTCTCGGTCGAGACCTTGCCCTCGGCGCCGGTGATCATGGTGCTCGACTTCTTGCCGAAGGGCGGA
>MEQV01000001.1:2261-10675 GCA_001770355.1 Betaproteobacteria bacterium RIFCSPLOWO2_02_FULL_62_17 | reverse complement strand
TCGGCAGTGGCGCCTGCCAGCATCATGTTCTTCAGCCAGTCCTGCGCCGCGGTTTCGCCCGACAGGCAGACGCTTTCCACCCGGCCGTCGACGATGCGCGCGGCTTTCTCCACGCCTTTGCGCGCGTCGACGTAGCGCATGGTTTGTTCGGGGCGATCGAGCAGCAGCAAGGCGTCGAGACGGTCCAGGATCGCCCCGGCCACGGGCGCCGCCGCATAGCCACGCAGGCTCACCAAGACTTGCTCGCGCCCCGAGGGCACCAGGGTCGCGTAGTCGAACTTTTCAAGCAAAGGCCGCAACTCGCGCGTCAGTTGCCGCGCGGCCTCGCCATCGCCGGCTGAGAATCTGCGCATGGCGACAACGCGGAACGGCAATTCCGCCCTGCTGACCTGCGCCGCCGCGTGCTTGAGTTCGGGTTGCCCGGAATGCGGGTCGATGGCCGGCATGGTGAGCACATTGACACCCGCGCCGCGCATGAACTGGCTGCCCCAGTGCATCGGCATGAACGCCTGTCCCGAGCGCATGGCATCGCTCGCCTCCACTCGAACCAGGATCTCGCCGCGGCGTGTTTTCACCAGCGCGAGGTCACCGCCTGCCAGCCCGCGGCGCTCCAGATCGCGTTCGTGCATGGCGAGCAGCGGTTCGCCCGCGTGATTGAACAAACGCGCCACCTCGCCGGTGCGGCTCATGCCGTGCCATTGATCGCGCAGCCGGCCGGTGGTGAGCGCAAGCGGGTATTGCGCACTGGTTGTTTCCGCGACGGCTTGGTAAGGCGTGACCACAAAACGCGCCCGGCCATTCGCCGTGGGAAACACGCCATCCCCGTACAGGCGCGCTTTGCCCCTTGACTCGCCCTCGCGCAGGGGCCACTGCTGCGGTCCCTGCGATTCCAGCATCGCGTACGAAATGCCGGTGATGTCCAGATCGCGGCCGCGCGTGGTTTCGCGATGTTCGTTGAAAATCTCTTCGGGGCCTTCATAGGGAAACAGGCTTGCGGCACCGCCCTTTCCCAGAAGCTTTTCAAGCCGCCTGGCAAAATCGACGCAGATCTCCCAGTCATGGCGCGCTTCGCCCGGAGGCGCGACCGCCGCGGCGAGCCGCGTAATGCGCCGTTCGGAATTGGTCACCGTGCCGCGCTTCTCGCCCCAGCTCGATGCCGGCAACAACACATCCGCATAAGCGGCGGTATCGGTGTCCTCGAAGGCCTCCTGCAGCACCACCAGTTCCGCTTTCTCGAGCGCGGCGCGCACCTGGTTCACGTCGGGCATCGACTGCGCCGGATTGGTACAGGCGATCCAGATCGCCTTGATCTCGCCGCGCGCCAGCGCCTGGAACATCTCCACCGCCGTCTTGCCCGGCTTGGCCGGCACATCCGGCACGCCCCACAACGCGGCGACCTCGGCGCGGTGCGCCGCGTCGGCAAGATCGCGATGCGCCGAAAGCAGATTGGCCATGCCGCCGACTTCGCGGCCGCCCATGGCGTTGGGTTGGCCGGTCAGGGAAAACGGGCCCGCGCCGGGCTTGCCGATCTGCCGCGTGGCCAGATGCAGATTGATCAGCGCCGCGTTCTTGTGGGTACCGCTGGAGGATTGATTGAGACCCTGGCAGTAAAGCGACAGCGCCGCGCCGGCCTCGCCGAACCATTTTGCCGCCTTGACGATATCGGCCTCGGGCAGGCCGCATATCCGCGCCGCCATCGCCGGTGAGTATTCGCGCGCGGCCTGCTTCAGTGCGTCGAATCCTTGCGTGTGCTCGCGGATGAATGCGCTGTCGATGAGCCCTTCCCACATCAGCACATGCAGCATGGCGTTGAACAAGGCGATGTCGGTGCCGGGAAGAATCGGCAGATGCAGATCGGCGAACGCGGCGGTGTCGGTACGCCGCGGATCCACCACGATGATTTTCATCTGCGGCCGGGCGGCCCGCGCGTCTTCGAGGCGCCGGAACAGCACCGGATGCGCGTAGGCCATGTTGGATCCGGCGATAACAACGGTATCGGCCAGGTCGAGGTCCTCGTAACAGGCCGGCGGCGCGTCGGCGCCCAAGGTCTGCTTGTAACCGGCCACCGCCGAAGACATGCACAAGCGCGAATTGGTATCGACGTTGTTGGTGCCGATCAATCCCTTCGCGAGCTTGTTGAATACGTAGTAATCCTCGGTAAGCAACTGGCCCGAGATATAGAACGCGACGCTGTCCGGACCGTGCTTGGAAATGATGTCTGCGAAACGCTTCGCGACGTGATCCAGCGCCTCGTCCCAGCCGACGCGGTGGCGCGGCTCGGCGCGCGTTTCACGCAAGGATGGAAAACGCGCGCGCCCCCCCGGCGAGGCGCTCAAATGCAGTGTCGCGCCCTTGCTGCATAAGCGTCCGAAGTTGGCGGGATGATCGGGGTCGCCACGAACACCGACCACGCGGTCACCCTCGCTCTGGATGACAACGCCGCAACCGACGCCGCAATAGCAACATGTGGATCTGGTCTCCTTCATATGCTGAACGTTAGCAATCACCATGCCAATCGGCCGCGCAGAATTTTCCGGCAGAAAGATGAGTTCCCATCGGTTGAGCCATGATTGCGACGCACTTTTTCGCAGCAGACGATCGCGGCGAGGCGCGTCGATAGTGCGCATGAGCATAATGTTGCACCGCAACAGTGCATGGGAACGATGCGATAGGTGCACCGCTGACGCGATTATTTGGCTTTCGCCACAACGAGTTGGGCAGGATCGCGGCGCCTGGCACGGGGCTTGCGAATTGCTTCGAGAAGGCATGCTGCCAAATCAATGGCCGCGCTAGTTTTCCTTTGGAGCAAACATGCGGCAATCCTCATTTCTGAAATCCGGACATACGCCGACTCTGTTCGCGGCGTTCCTGTATTTCGATCTCTCTTTCATGGTGTGGGTGATGCTGGGTCCGCTGGCGGTGCAGATCGCCGCGGACCTGCAACTCGATGCGGCGCAGAAGGGTTTGATGGTCGCCACGCCGGTGCTTGCCGGCGCGCTGCTGCGCATCGTGATGGGAATTCTTGTCGACCACCTCGGACCGAAAATGGCAGGCAGCATCGGCCAGGTGATGGTGATTGCCGGACTGGGCTGGGCCTGGCTGCACGGCATCACCAGTTACGACGAAGTGCTGTTCGTCGGCCTGATACTGGGCATGGCCGGCGCATCGTTCGCGGTGGCGCTGCCCCTGGCCTCGCGCTGGTACCCGCCGGAGCATCAGGGCACGGCGCTGGGCATCGCGGGCGCGGGCAACTCGGGCACGGTGTTCGCCGCGCTGTTCGCGCCGACGCTGGCGCTCTGGTACGGATGGAATTCGGTGTTCGGCATCGCCCTCATCCCGCTGGTCGCGGTGTTCGCGCTGTATCTGGTTTTCGCCAAGGACAGCCCGGAGTGTCCTGCTCCGAAAGCGCTCTCGGCCTATTTCGACATCATGCGCGACAAGGATGCGTGGTGGTTCATGTTCTTCTACAGCGTAACCTTCGGCGGTTTTGTCGGTCTGGCTTCGTCGCTCACGCTCTACTTCAACGATCAATATGGCTTGAGCCCCGTCACCGCTGGTTATTACACTGCCGCCTGCGTGTTCGCCGGTTCCGTCGTTCGTCCGCTCGGAGGCATGCTCGCCGACCGCATCGGCGGCATCCGCTCGCTGTCGGTGATGTACCTCGTCGCCGCGGCCGCCATAGGCATCGTCAGTATCGGACTGCCCCATGCCGGTCTCGCGCTTGCGGTTTTCGTGGTCGCCATGTTGTCGCTGGGAATGGGCAACGGCGCGGTGTTTCAACTGGTGCCGCAGCGCTTTCGCAAGGAGATTGGCGTGATGACGGGCCTGGTGGGCATGGCGGGCGGCATCGGCGGGTTCTACCTCGCATCCAGCCTCGGATATTCCCGGCAACTAACCGGCAGCTATCAGGCCGGCCTGCTGGTGTTTGGCTGTCTAGCCCTGGTTGCCCTGGTTGGGCTCACCGCCGTCAAAAGCCGCTGGCGCACCACCTGGGGCGCGGCGCATCTCACCGCCGCGAAGGTGTAAGCGAGCCCCGCGGGGCTGGTTCAGAATGAAGCAATAAGTCCGCGTATCTCCCTCGCTGCCTTCGGTTGATGCGAAGGCTCGTCAAGGAATCAAGATGCCGCTCGCAGTCACCACCGGCCATGCCAGCCTCACCGGCGCGCGCGCGCGCAACGAAGACCATGTCGGCATGGTGCTCTCCACCGGCGCGGAACTCGAGGCCAAGGGCGTGCTGCTGGCGCTCGCAGACGGCGTATCGGGCAACGGCGGCGGACGCGAGGCCGCCGAATACACGGTGCGCGGATTGCTTTCGGATTACTACGCGACCCCTGAAACCTGGGGCACCACGCAAGCGCTCGATCGCGTGCTCAATGCCATCAACCGCTGGCTGATTGCTCAAGGCGCCGCGCATCGCGAACTCTCCGGCATGGCGACCACGCTCTCGGCCCTGGTGCTGCACGGCGCGCGCTACACGCTCGCGCACGTGGGCGACAGCCGCGTCTATCGCTGGCGCGCGGGCGCGCTCACGCGCCTCACCGTCGATCACGTCTGGGACCGCCCCGACATGCGCCATGTGCTGACGCGCGCCATCGGCCTGGACGCGCATCTGTCGATGGATTACGCCGAGGACGATCTGCGCGCGGGCGACGTGTTCGTGCTGGTCAGCGACGGCGTCTGGGAACCCCTGGGCGATCGCGCCATGGGCTTTCTTCTCGAACGCCATTCCGAACCCGAGGCCGCCGCGAACATTCTTGCCCGGGAAGCGCTGGCGCGCGGCGGCCTGGACAACGCCAGCGCCCTGGTGGTGCGCATCGATGCCACCGGCGCCACCGGCCTGCCCGAGTCGCTGCATTCCGCGCGGCGGCTGCCGCTGCCCCCGCGGCTCAAGCCCGGCGCGATGCTCGATGGCTTCGAGATCATCGAGCTGCTGCACGATTCGCGCGCCACGCTGCTGTACAAGGCGAGGCTTGGCGCAACCGGACAGCTGTGCGCGCTGAAAACGCTGCAACCCGCGCTGGAGAACGACGCCGGGCAGCGCGCCGCGCTGATGGCCGAGGAATGGCTGGGGCGGCGCGTGCTGTCGCATTATTTTCCGCAGGTGCTGCCCCAGGGCGCGGAACGCAACACCCTGTATTACGCGATGAGTTTCCACGAAGGCGCGACGCTGCAGGCGCGTCTCGACCAGGGCGCGCATTTCGCCGTCGCCGACACGGTCGGCCTGGGAATTCGCATGATGAAAGGACTGGGCGCGCTGCATCGCCTGGACATCCTGCATCGCGACATCAAGCCCGCCAACCTGCATCTGGGCAGCGACGACAAGCTGCGCATCCTGGACCTTGGCGTCGCGCAAAGCCGCGGCAACGCCGGGCCGCAAATCGCGGGCGTGCCGGGAACGCCCAGCTACATGGCACCGGAACTCATCGCCGGCGAGCCGGCCAGCGCACAAAGCGACCTGTACGCGGCGGGCGTGTCCCTTTACCACCTGCTCACGCGTCACTATCCCTACGGCGAAGTCGAGCCGTTCCAGCGCCCGCGCTTCGGCGAGCCGGTGCCGCCCTCGCGCTACCGGCCCGATATACCGCGCTGGCTGGACCTGCTGCTGCTCAAGGCGGTGGCGCGCGACCGCAAACTGCGCTTCGAGACCGCCGAGGAAATGCTGCTCGCTCTGGAGCAGGGCGAACACAAGCCGGTGCTGCCCGTGCCGCGCACGCCGCTGCTGGAACGCGACCGCGTCTGGCTGTGGCGATCGATCGCGATCGCCTCGGTGGTCGTCAACCTTTTGTTGATTTATCTGCTGCTGATTCGCAAAGGCTGAAGCGAATTCTTCATTGTGAATCGCCCCAAGACGCCCGAGGGGCGGGCATTTCCGGGTAACAACGCCAATAGGAGGGCCGCTTCGGCCCGCTCGTCCTCGACGAGGATTTTCAGGGCACCTTCCACGCCTTTCCGTACAGCGCCAGGAGCATCAAGACGGTTTTCGGTTTCGGCCCACCATGCGGCAGCCTTCTCGATTTCGCGCTTGGCGCGCGCCTTTATTCGATAGGCAAGCGCCACGGCTAACCGTAGCGCTTTAGGCTCTCGAGAAACTCAAGCCCAGCCCTACCTACTTCTTGATCCGCCTCATCAATCGCCTCAAGAAGTTCCTTTTCCAGTTGTGAAGCGAGCTTGACCACTTTGCCATCTTCAGGCGTCAGCACAGTCACGACCGTCCCTTCTGGAAGCGAAAGGCCTTCAACTGCGATCTTGCCGCCAACAACCGTGCCAGTAGATATTTGCATGGTTAGATAGTACCCCAGTCGGAGCGGCCCCCGGCCGTCCGGATGCGGTCACTATGGGGTCCTGCATTTTCAATCTTGCCGGTCGTCATCCGATAGAGCAAGTCTAGTGTTTTTTCGCGAATACGCGAGATAGGGTGGCTATGATCTGCGGTATGAGGCGTCCAATGGCGTAATCCAAGCGGCTGAGCCGGGTCAATTTCGTGTCCGGCAGCGATGAAAACTTGCGCCGCGGTTCAAGCCCGCTGAGACGACGGTAGGCGTAATCATTCATTCGTTCATACAGGATTGTGGACTCCGTGCCCGGCTCAGGTATGCGTGCCGGGGCCGGCGCAGGCAGAGGGATCTTTTCTCGTAAGTAATAAACCTTGACGCTCACGTCGCCCATACCTTCCGCGTTCTCAGTGCGGCTCTCGACGCGTTCCCCTTCCAAGCCACCGCTAAGCTGATAGTAGGTGTCGGTCATCAAAATGTAATTTTTGATAGTGATGGAGTTCTTCAGCAGGCGATGGACCAGGATCACGTTCTCGCCGGCCAGCTCCAAAAACTGTCCGACTTTCTTGATCACGACGTCGCCGTAATGCAGTACAGCCTTTAAATGCAGCTTGTCGATGCTGCGGCAGGCAGGACAACCGCAGGTGTTGCAGCCGATCAGTGCGCGTTCCTTGGTCCTGAATGCATCAAAGAATTCCGTGACCTGTTTGAGGACATTCCGGGTAGCCACCCGCTGATCGCCTTCGACAGTCGCATAAAGGAACACGGCGTCGCCTTCCAGTTTTGCGATCGTCAGAGGATGTTCGGATTGGGCGATTACGGCTTCCAGTAAGTCTGTGATGATGGTCTCGGCATGCAGGAGACTTGTGGTGTGCAGCATCACGAAGCGGGTATAACCGCTAATGTCCGCTATGACGAGGCAGGACGATTTAATCTCCATCCGAGTCCATTCTATGAATCGAACATCGATGCTGAATTGAATCGCCCAATCCGAAATGAAACGCCGAGAAGCGCACTCCGGAACACCGATTATGTGCCGACTGACCCCACAAAGACATTTTGTCGAGCGACCGGGCACCCAACAGCATGCACGAGGGACCTGAGTTTGCGTTCAGCGCGTATGTATGTGGGCATTTCGGTACTGGATTTGCCGTTCGTTGCTTGCATGAAAAGCTGCGGCTTCCATGCACGATCTGCGACTGGCGGTCAAGACTCCTGGGGGCGATGGCTCTTGAGCCCATTTTCCAATAGCTGCATTGCAGTGCAGCATCGCTATTTCTGCACCGCTACAGTGCGCATGCCTATCCTTGAGAGCCGCAACAAAGTCCCCTTGCTATCCTCCATCTCAATGATTTAAATACCTTTTTCATAATTTTCTGGCTTGGCATGGCATTTGCGCTATAGGTTTGCATGAAAACCGCAAACCTTCACTGCTCTTCCCCGCCAATTGGCAAAGCCATGCTGATCGGAGCCGGCCCCGGCGATGTGGAACTGCTCACGCTCAAGGCCGTGCGCGCGTTGGGACAGGCCGATGTCGTCCTGCTCGACGACCTGGTCAATCGCGAGGTGCTGCAGTTCATCAAGCCTGGCGCGCGCGTCATCGAAGTCGGCAAGCGCGGCGGGAAAGGGATCTGTGGCCGCTCGACACCGCAAGCGTTTATCGAGCGATTGATGGTGCGCTACGCGAAGCGCGGCTTGTGCGTGGCGCGCGTCAAGGGCGGCGATCCTTTCGTATTCGGCCGCGGCGGCGAGGAAGCGGCCACGCTGCGCGCCGCGGGAATTCCGGTGGAAGTCATCAGCGGCATCACCGCCGGCATCGGCGTGCCCTCCGCATTGGGAATTCCGGTGACGCATCGCGATTTCGTCCACGGTGTCACGCTGATCACCGGCCATACCCGCGCGGGCGATGCGCCCGACTGGGATGCGCTCACCGCCAGCGGCACGACGCTGGTCATTTACATGGGCATCTCGAATCTCGAGTCGATTGTCGACGGATTGCGCGGCGCGGGCATGCCGGCATCGATGCCGGTGGCGGTGATTCAGGAGGGCACTTTGTCCACCCAGCGCGCTCTGGTGACGTCGTTGGAAAACGCGATCGAAGACGTGCGCGGCGCCGGCCTTGGCAGTCCCGCGATTTTGGTG
>MEQV01000001.1:2047-2217 GCA_001770355.1 Betaproteobacteria bacterium RIFCSPLOWO2_02_FULL_62_17 | reverse complement strand
AGAGTGTCGCGGCAGCGCGCAACGCGCCGCGTGAACGAATGAGAAACATGATTTTGAAATCTGGAATTGACCGATGAAACGCATGAAACTCGTCATGGTTGGAAACGGCATGGCCGGCGTACGCACGCTGGAGGAACTCCTCAAGATCGCGCCGGATCAGTACGACATCT
>MEQV01000001.1:0-1950 GCA_001770355.1 Betaproteobacteria bacterium RIFCSPLOWO2_02_FULL_62_17 | reverse complement strand
CGAGGACTGGTACGCCGCCAACCGCATCCGCCTGCATCTGGGAAAGAAGATCGTCAAGATCGACCGGCGCGCGCGCACGGTGCTCGCCGAGGACGGCACCGAGGAGGAGTACGACAGGCTGCTGCTCGCCACCGGCTCCAATCCCTTCATTCTGCCGATTGCCGGCCGCGATCTCAAGAACGTGCTGACCTACCGCGACATCGGCGACACCAATGCCATGATCGATGCGTCCTTGAAATTCAAAAATGCCGTGGTGATCGGCGGCGGCCTGCTCGGCCTGGAAGCCGCCAATGGCCTCAAGGCGCGCGGCATGGACGTGACCGTGGTGCACCTCATGGACTGGCTGATGGAGCGCCAGCTCGATCGCACCGCGGCGGGCATGCTGCAGAAATCATTGCAGGATCGGGGCCTCAAGTTTCTGCTCTCGACCCAGACCAACGCGCTGCTGGAAGGCGAGGATGGCTGCGTGCGCGCGCTGCAGTTCGCCGACGGCAGGGAAATTCCCGCCGAACTGGTGTGCATGGCGGTGGGAATCAAGCCCAACGACGAGCTCGCGCGCTCAGCCGGCATTCATTGCAACCGCGGCGTGGTGGTCAACGACACCCTGCAGACCTACGACCCGCGCATTTATGCCGTGGGGGAATGCGTCAATCACCGCGGCACCGCGTACGGTCTGGTGGCGCCCCTTTTCGAGATGGCCAAGGTGTGCGCCAACCACCTCGCGCTGATGGGCATTGGACGCTACCAGGGTTCGGTCACCTCGACCAAGCTCAAGGTGACCGGGATCGACCTGTTCTCGGCGGGCAATTTCACCGGCGGCACGGACACCGAGGAGATCCTGCTGCAGGACGCCATCGGTGGCGTCTATAAGAAATTGGTGCTGCAGGGCGACCGCATTGTCGGCGGCGTGCTCTACGGCGACACCGTGGACGGGTCCTGGTATTTCCAGATGATGCGCGACGCGAAGAACATCGCCGAGCTGCGCGACCACCTGATGTTCGGCCAGTCGCACCTGGGCAACTCCGGCCACCAGGGCATGAGCAACGCCGCGGCCATGGCCGATGCCATGGAAGTCTGCGGCTGCAACGGCGTATGCAAAGGGACGATAGTCAGGGCGATCAAGGAAAAAGGACTGTTCTCGCTTGAGGATGTGAGAAAGCACACCAAGGCCTCTTCTTCCTGCGGGTCGTGCACCGGCCTGGTGGAGCAGATTCTCGCCTCCACGGTGGGCGGGGCCTATGCGCCCGCGCAGACCACCCACAAACCGATGTGCGGCTGCACCGATCACACCCACGAAGAAACGCGCCGCGTGATCCGCGAGCAGCATCTGCTCACCATTCCCGATGTCATGCACTTCATGGAATGGCGCACGCCCAATGGCTGCGCCTCGTGCCGGCCGGCGCTAAACTACTATCTGCTGTCCACCTGGCCGCACCAGGCCAAGGACGATCCGCAATCGCGCTTCATCAACGAACGCGCCCACGCCAACATCCAGAAAGACGGCACTTTCTCGGTGGTGCCGCGCATGTTTGGCGGCACCACCAGCGCCGCGCAATTGCGGCGCATCGCCGACGTGGTGGACAAGTACAAGATCCCCACGGTCAAGATGACCGGTGGGCAGCGCATCGACCTGCTGGGCGTGAAAAAGGAAGACCTGCCCAAGGTATGGTCCGACCTCGCGATGCCCTCCGGCCACGCCTATGCCAAGGCACTGCGTACCGTAAAGACCTGCGTGGGCTCGGAATGGTGCCGCTTCGGCGTGCAGGATTCGACCCAGATGGGCGTCGACCTGGAGCGGACATTCTGGAAGATGTACGCACCCCACAAGGTGAAACTGGCGGTTTCCGGCTGTCCGCGCAATTGCGCCGAGTCCGGCATCAAGGACGTGGGCGTGATCGGCGTCGATTCCGGCTGGGAGATTTACGTGGCGGGCAACGGCGGCATCAAGAC